>DASPWX010000024.1:0-9309 GCA_035637615.1 Bathyarchaeia archaeon
GGCTGCGCGTACCGGCGGCGAGGTCTTCGGGCTGGTAAACGTCGAGCAGGAGTTCGCGCTCGGCAGGCTTGGTTGAGACGTTTACGCGCGCAGTGGCATAGCGCACATCGCGCGTGACTCGCACGCCGTGAGTCTTGTCGACAAGGTTAGTCATTCGACCTTGATCCCGCCCGCACGCACCGGCTCGGCCCATTGTCCGATCTCGCGCCCGTATTGTTCGGTCCACTGCTCCGCGGTGCACGGTGGTTCAATCGGTGTCGAACCTCCGTTTACGATGCGCTCCCGAATCTCTGGCCGACATCGCAGGAATTCGAAGCATCCTCATGTCGCGGCAGTCGTCGAGATCGCGTTTACCGCTCACGGTTGCCCGCCCTCCTTATTTTGATCACAGTTGATCAGTGCGGCTTGACTCCGGCGTCGCTGGCGATTCTTGCCGAAGACGACATCCAGTCGTCATAGCGCTTTCTCAGACGGGCAGCACCGTTTCCGCAATCGTCTGCACGTCGGGCAGCACCTCCGAGCGCACGCGGGTGGTCACCGCGAGCATCCGCAACTTGTCCTTGCTGCCTATAGCGACGACGGGCGGCGATGTAATAGTCGATTCATCCGGTGATGACGTCAGTGACCGCGTCAGCGGCATTCTTGTACTGGATTTCAAGCGCGTCGATTCCCACCACTACGCGACGGAGCCACCAGTCGGCATTGCGGACGCTGGACGGTCGAGCGGTCGAGTCCGCGCGCCGAGAGATGTCCTTTTCCGCGCAGGTCTGACCGCCTAGGGAGACTCCGACCGCGCGTAATCAAAACAGGCTACAGGCACCATTGGTTGACGGAGTGTTCGGCCGTTCCTCGACGCGAACCCCCCGACCGTGAACACCCACGCGTCGAGGCCCGAACACCCACGTTGTCGTTCGCGGCCGAGAAAATCGGGCTGGAAATCACAGAGTTTCTGCGGAGTTGGCGAACGGAAGTTTTCGCAACTCCCACGCTCTGGTTCAGAAAGTGCGAGAATTCTTAGGGAAATCGCGCCGACGTAGCTCAGCCGGTAGAGCAGCGGTTTCGTAAACCGCCGGTCGGCAGTTCGAGTCTGCCCGTCGGCTCAGAGAATCACGGTCTTCGCGCCTCGGTCGCGCTCCCGCCTCAGATTGGGCCGCCGCACACAGGAAAATGTCGAAAAGGCCGCTTGTCATTCGATGTATGGATGAGGCCCAAAAGAGCCCGACCCAAGAACGGCGCTCGACGGATCCAATAAAGGAGACAAAGATGCGTGTACTGGTGCTGGCAAAGGAAGGCGAGCAGAGGGACGCGGCCGCGCCCCCAACGCCGGAAGCTATGGCGGAGCACCAAAAGTTCAACGAAGAACTGGTCAAGGCCGGGGTCGTCCTAGGAGCCGGCCGTCTCTCGCCGAGCTCACAGGGCAAGCGCGTGCGGTTCGATGGCAAGAAGCGCACCGTCATCGACGGGCCGTGGGCCGAGACCAAGGAGCTTGTGGCGGGTTACTGGCTGTGGCAGGTGCGCTCGCTCGACGAGGCCCTCGAGTGGCTCAAGCGAGCACCCTACGATGGCGGGACCTTCGAGGTCCGTGAGATCTCCCAGCACGAGGGCGCGTGACGGAGCGTTCGCTATGGATCCGCGAAGCAGCGGGGCGCCTCTAAGTGTCGGTGGCCCCGAGAAGATAGCCACCGAAGCGCATCGCGCCGTCGAAGCGATCTGGCGGATCGAATCAGCCCGGCTCATCGCCGGGCTGACTCGCACCGTTGGCGATATCGGGGCGGCTGAGGAGCTTGCGCAGGACGCCCTCGTTGCCGCGCTCGAGCAGTGGCCGACCTCAGGAGTGCCGGAGCGGCCCGGCGCGTGGCTGATGGGCACTGCGAAGCACCGCGCGACCGACCTGATCCGGCGCCGCAAGACGCTCGAGCGCAAGTACGAAGAGCTCGGACGCGATGGTGAACGCGATCAGGAAAGCGAGGATCTGGACGCGGCGATCGACGAGGACGTCGGCGACGATCTCCTCGGTCTCATCTTCATGGCCTGTCATCCGGTCCTATCGAAGGACGCGCGCGTCGCGCTCACCCTCCGGGTCTTCGGCGGCCTGACCACCGAGGAGATCGCCCGCGGGTTCCTCGTCCCGGTCTCGAGCATCGCCCAGCGCATCGTCCGCGCGAAGCGGACCCTCGCTGAGGCACACGTCAGATTCGAGGTTCCCGGTGGGTCTGAGCGCGTGGCGCGCCTCGCCTCGGTGCTCGAGGTCATCTATCTGATTTTCAACGAGGGCTATTCCGCGACAGCGGGCAAGGACTGGGTCCGACCGGCGCTGTGCGAGGAGGCGCTCCGTTTGGGCCGAATCTTGGCCGAGCTCGTTCCGACCGAGCCGGAGGTCCACGGGCTCGTCGCGCTCATGGAGATCCACGCGTCGCGGCTTGGTGCTCGCGTCGGACCGACCGGGGAGCCGATCCTCCTGCTCGATCAGGACCGCGGTCTCTGGGACCACCTGCTCATCCGCCGTGGCCTCGCGGCGCTTGAGCGCGCCGAGAGACTCGGCGGCGCAATGGGTCCCTACGCGCTGCAGGGAGCGATCGCCGCATGCCATGCTCGAGCGGCGACCGCGGCCGAGACCGACTGGCCGCGCATCGTGGCGCTTTACGATGCGGTCGGGCAGCTCGCGCCGTCGCCCGTGGTCGAGCTGAACCGGGCGGTCGCCGTGGGGATGGCGTTCGGTCCAGCTGCCGGCCTCGACCTTGTTGATGCGCTCGTCGCTGAGCCAACGCTTCGCGCCTACCACCTGCTGCCGGCCGTTCGCGGCGACCTCTTGAGGAAGCTCGGCCGGTTCGAGGAGGCTCGCGTCGAGTTCGAGCGGGCCGCGTCGCTGACCGAGAACGTTGTGGAGCGCAAACTCCTCGGGAGACGAGCCGCCGAATGCGCCGCCGAAGGGATGAATAGCTAGTGAACTTTGCGAACGCAAGCGCCGTCGCTACCATGGCCGGAACAACAGCACCGGAGGTCTCGACATGACAGCTTGCTCACTCCAGGCCCCCGTTTCGGCGGCCCTCCTCTAAAAGAGTCAGCCGCGCCTTCCGGCGCGGTCTCGGCTTCTCCGACACGCGGCGGCCTGCAGCACCTTCGTTTGTCCTTTCCTGAATTCGTGCTGCTTAGGAGAAGCGCCAAATGTTGGTCAGGCCCCGCCGTGCGTTGCTCGCGACGTATCTCCGACCGGAATGGCCACGTGCTGCCCTGCTCGGCGTCCTGCTGCTGACCGGGATCGGCCTGCAGCTCGCAAATCCACAGGTCGCGCGCACCTTTATCGACCACGCGCAGTCCGGCGAGCCACTGGACCGGCTCATCTGGATCGCCCTGCTCTTCCTCGGCGTCGCATTTCTCACGCAGGTCGCAACCATCGCCGAGACGTACGTCGCCGAGAACCTCGGCTGGCGCACGACGAATGCGCTGCGCGCGGACCTGACGCGCCACGTGCTCGACCTCGACGCTTCGTTCCACACCGAGCACACGCCGGGCGAGCTCATCGAGCGGATCGATGGCGATGTGTCCGCCGTCGCGGGCTTCTTCTCGCGTTTCGTCGTCGAGATCATCGGGAGCGCGATCTTCCTCATCGGCGTCCTCGTCCTCCTCTACCGAGAAGACTGGCGCGTGGGCGCGGTGCTGACGGCCTTCGCGCTCACCGCGGTCGTCTTCTTGACGCGAGGCGGGGGCTTCGTGGCCGTTCGCGCCCGCGCGTCGCGCGAGGCCTCAGCCGACCTCAGCAGCTACCTCGAAGAGCACCTTGGCGGCCTGCCCGACCTGAAGACGAGCGGGGCCGACGCCTACGCGTTGCGCGGACTTCACAGACGTCTTGCGGCTAGGTTTCACCGAGCTCGCTCCTCGGCGATGGGCGGAGCGATATTCAACGGGATCGTTGCCGTGATCTTTGCGCTCGGTACCGGGGCGGCGCTCGCCCTGGGGACGGTGCTCCACGATGCCGGCGCGATCACGCTCGGTGCTGTCTATCTGATCTTTCGATACACGGGCATGCTGCCTCAGCCGCTCCAGCGGCTCACTCGTCATATGAACAGCTTTCAGCAGGCGACCGGCGCGATCGTGCGACTGCGGGAGCTGTTGGCCACCCGCTCTGGCGTATCCGACGGAGAGGGCGCGAGCATGCCTCCGGGGCCGCTCTCCGTCGAGGTCGACGACGTCGTCTTCGCCTACGGACCTGAGCCGGTCCTGCGCGGCGTATCGTGCCGACTCGCGCCCGGAGAAGTGCTCGGCCTTCTCGGTCGCACCGGCTCGGGCAAGACGACCATCTCCCGGCTCCTCTTTCGCATGCACGACCCCTCCGTGGGCGTCGTCCGTCTCGGTGGGATCGACATTCGTCGTGTTCGACTGGACACGCTGCGCGGCCGCGTCGCGCTCGTCACCCAGGACGTGCAGCTCATCGGCGGCACGTTGCGCGACAACGTCGCCCTTTTCGACCGCTCTGTGAGCGACGCGCGAATCCGCGGGGTGTTCGCCGACCTCGGCCTCGGGGCATGGCTCGATGCCCTGCCGGATGGTTTGGACACGCTTCTCGGCCACGGCGGGCGCGGCCTTTCGGCCGGCGAAGCACAGCTCGTCGCGCTCGCGCGCGTGTTCCTCAAGGACCCGGGGCTCGTCGTTCTCGACGAGGCATCCTCGCGCCTCGACCCGGCGACGGAGCGCCTCTTGGAGGAGGCGGTGGCGCGCCTGCTCCGCGATCGCACCGGGGTCGTGATCGCGCATCGGCTTGCGACCGTCGAGCGGGCCGACGTCATCGCCGTCCTCGAAGACGGGCGTGTCGCCGAGATCGGTCGGCGCGACGAGCTCGCTCGCGACCCCGCATCTCGCTTCGCCGGGCTGCTTCGTGCCGGCACGGGGGAGGAGCTCGCATGAGCCCGGTCCGGGTGCTGCTCCACCTCATCAGCTTCAGCCGCATGTACTTCCTGCTTCTCGTGATATTCGCGGTGATCGTGTTCGTCCTGGTGCCGATCCCCGTCGGGCTCGCGACAGCCGCGTTCTTCGACGCGCTCGCCGGCGAGCCGGCCGGTCTGAACGCGTGGAGCGCGATCGCACTGCTCGTCGCTGTTCAGATCGCGGAGGCGATCAGCGGGCCACTCCTGGGAAACCCGTGGAGCGCGCTGCAGCAGAAGAGCCATGTGCTCATGCGACGGAATCTGTTTGCGGGTGTTCTCCGCGGCTATGGCCGCTACGGCATGCGTGAGTCGGTCGGTGAGAGCATCAGCCGGTTCCGCGACGACCCCGAGATAATCGCCGATGCGCTCGATGCGGTCTGCGACCTGATCGGTCGCTCGTTCTTCGCCGGCGCCGCCGCCGTGCTGATGTGGCGGATTCATCCCACGATCACCGTCGCGCTCTTCGTTCCGCTGCTGCTCAGCTCGTTCGTCACCAACGCGCTCGGGAACCGGGTGATGACGTACCGTGCGGCAGCACGCGATTCAACAGGTCGAGTGACGGGATTCCTTGGCGAGCTCTTCGCCGCGCAGCTCGCGATACGTGTTGCGGGCGCCGCCGGGCACGCGGTGGCGCATCTCCGCGAGCTCAGCGATACACGGCGCCGGACCGCCGTGCGCGACAGCGTCTTCGCCGAGCTGCTCGACTCACTCAACGTCAACCTCGGCCACTTCGGCACCGGGATCGTTCTGCTTCTCGGTGCGCAGGCGATCGCGGACGGAACGTTCACGGTCGGCGACTTCGCCCTGTTCGTCGTGTATCTCGATCAGCTCGGGTTTTATCCCGCCGAGATCGGGCGCCTGCTCAGCGACCTCAGACGGATCGACGTGTCGTACGGACGCATGCGGGCGATCGTTCCGGCCGAGCCTCCTGGTGCGCTGGTCGCGCCGGCGGCCGTCTACCTCGCCGGCACCCGGCCGGATCTGCCGGCCCGGCCGCCGCGCGAGCGGCTCGAGCGCCTGGACGTGCGGGGTCTGACCTATGCCCGTCCCGACGGCCCCGGTCGCGTGGCCGGTGCCTCCTTCACAGTGGTGCGTGGCTCCTTCACCGCGATCACGGGTCAGATCGGCAGCGGGAAGACGACGCTCGTAAGCGTCCTGCTCGGGCTGCTGCCGCGCGATGGCGGCGAGATCCGCTGGAACGGCCGTCTCGTCGACGATCCTGCGACCTTCTTCGTGCCGCCGCGAAGCGGCTACACCCCGCAGGTGCCGCGTCTTTTCAGTGAGACGCTGCGGGAGAATCTGATGCTCGGACGGCCCGAGGATGAGCGCGGGCTCCGGTCGGCCATCGAAGCGGCGGTTCTCGAAACGGACGTCGCGACGCTCGCGCTCGGGGTCGACACCGTGGTCGGCCCGCGCGGAGTGAAGCTCTCCGGCGGCCAGATACAGCGCGCGGCCGCCGCGCGGATGTTCGTCCCGCAACCCGAGCTGCTCATCTTCGACGATCTCTCGTCGGCGCTCGACGCGGAGACCGAGGCAGAGCTGTGGCGCCGGCTGTTCGCGCGCGGCGGCGTGACGTGCATCTCCGTCTCGCACCGGCCGGCAGCCCTGCGGCGAGCGGACCAGGTCCTGCTCATGGACGGCGGTCGCATCGTCGCCGGCGGCACGTTGGACGAATTGCTCGCGACCTCGGAAGAGATGCGGCGGCTGGCGGGACGAGATCTAGGGTTCCAAGACAAGCCTGCTTAGAGCCCTCGCCAGATCCGCGGGAAGCGGGTGGCGCGCCTGCGGGTTGCGCCACAGACTTGGTGGCGCGTCCTCCTCACCGGCGAGCCAGACCGCGCCGCTCAATCGCTGGTAGTGCCGCATGAAATCGCGGGTGCCGGTGAAGCCGCGGTGCTCGAAGAACATCTCGTCCTTGCGGGTCGCTCGTTCTTGCAGTGAGAGCATCGCCGGCGCCAGTGCGTCCGCGGCGGACGACGGACCGTCCGCGCCGAGGAACAGGACGTTGATCATCGCGGGCGGCAGCTGGCCGAGCTTGTCGCAGACGGCGCGAATCAGCCGGGCCGGATCGACAGGTGAGCCCGGCGCCAGAGCGGACGGGCGCAGCCGCCGCACCTCGACGTTGAGGCGCAGCTGGGTGCGGAAGGTCACGCGGAAATCAGGTGCGCGCTGGCCGACGCCGTACGGCTCGTACTCGACCGCGAAGCGGCGTTCTTCGAGCAGCCGCACGGCGACCGCCAGCTCGAACGCGAAGTCGCTGCGGGCTTTGTCGTCGCGCAACCCGCGAGCCTTCTTGCGAATCTTGTCGCGATAGGTCTCGGCGAACGCCCGAAACCGCGGTGAGGCGATCAGCCGTGGACCGACCGTCCCGGCCAAAGACGGATCGCCCGGCCCGAAGAGATAGGCGGTCAGGTCGTCGATGGGTATCGTCGGTCGGATCATTGGCCGCTCAACTTTGCGCCTCGGAAGCCGGGAACCGCGCCGGGGTCTAACGTATTGACATGGCCGGTGACTGGAACAAGAGCACCATCGACGATTTCCGCGCAAAAGGCGGCAAGGGGATCGGGCCCTTCGGGGACAAGCTCCTGCTCCTCACCACGCGCGGAGCGAAGAGCGGGAAAGTACGGACGACGCCCGTCGTCTATCACCGTGACGGCGACCGTTACGTGATCGCAGCCTCGAAGAGCGGCGCGCCGTCCCACCCCGACTGGTATCACAACCTGGTGAAGCATCGTGAAGCCGAGGTCGAGGTCGGTCGCGAGAAGTTCAAGGTGCGAGCGACGCCGATCGCGAAGGGACCGGAGCGCGATCGGCTCTACGGGGCGCACGGCGACAATTTCGCGGCCTTCCGCGACTACCCGCAGAAGACCAAGCGGATCATCCCGGTCGTCGTGCTGGAGCGAATCTCCTAGCAGCTCGACGCGGCAGGGGGAGGAGCGGGTATGGAAGGACCACCACCGCAGTACACGGCCAAAACGCTTGACGACTACCTCGAGCATCTGAGCAAAGGGGTGTTCCAGGCGGGGATCAGCTGGCGCGTCGTCGACGCGAAGTGGCCGTCGATCAGCAAGGCGTTCCGCGGATTCGCCGTCGAGCGCGTCGCGCGGATGACGGATCGCGACGTCGATGCCCTCGTCAAAGACGAGCGGGTCATACGCAGCCGGCCGAAGATCGCCGCCGTGGTCCACAACGCCAACGAGCTTCTCGCCCTCGAACGTGCGGGCGGGTTCAAGAAACATCTCAAATCGTTCGACGAATACGAAGACCTCGCGACCGATCTGAAGAAGCGCTTCAAGTTCGTCGGAGATAGCGGCGTGTATCACTTCCTCTGGACCGTGAAGCAACCCGTTCCCGATTGGCGCGAGTGGTCGCGCGCGCATGGCAAGGACTGGGAAGCGAAGGTAAAAGCGGCGGGCCGGGGAAAGAGGCGCGCGGCGCGCTCGGGTCGGTAGCAACTAGTCATCGACTTATGGAGCATGCCTAGTACCGCCGTACTGCCCCCTTCGAGTGGCTACCCGATGCCTTCCGCGTAGCGCACCGTTAGACGGCCTCAGTGGATAGCACCGTCACGATCGCCGACCCCCAGGCGGGGCAGCTCGTCGCCTCTCGCTACCGCCTCGCGTCCTTCCACCGGGGGGACAAGAACACCGAGGTGTGGCGAGCGCTCGACGAGTCCACCAATCAGATGGTCAGCCTCGAGTTCCTGCGGGATCTGAATCCTGTCAGCAAGGAGCGCTTCCTCGCGGGAGCGCGCCGCCTCGCGTCCGTCGCGGAGCCGTCCGTCATGCGAGTGGCCGGGATCCACGACGACGCCGCTGGGACGTTCATCGTGTTCGAGCATCTCGTTCACATACCTGCCCCGACCGAGTGGGTGACGCCGACTCTCGACGCTCCGGCGCCGGCGCTCGCCACGACCGACCCGATCGGGAACGCAACAACAGGTATTGCGCCCGATGCGGCGGCGCCCGCGATCGCAGCGCCGGACGCCACCGAGGGGTCATCCGGCGATCACGGCTTGAGCCTGCTTCTCTACGCGCTCCGTTCGCGTGAGCTCTCGCTGATCGACCAGGCTCTCCTGCAGGAATCGGCGATCGAATTCCTCGACCTCGCCATCGCCGAGTTCAAAGCCGTCCGGCTTGACCCCGACCTGCTCCCCGACGCCCGCTCGTTCGTGGTCTCGCTGCTGACGGCGGGGCCGAGAGGTCTCGTCTCCGGCCTCGGACGGATCGCCACGATCCGCCCGCGCGTTCGGATCGGCACACCCCGCATGTCGCAGCCGAAGCAACCCAAGCCGGCGAAGCAACCCAAGCAGCCGAAAGCGGTCTCCGCCCCGCGGATGAAGCAGACGGCGGTCGCCGCGGCCAAGCCAATGAAGGTGCCGAAGATA
>DASPWX010000025.1:0-3189 GCA_035637615.1 Bathyarchaeia archaeon
AAGAGATAGAGGTCGACGAGCATCGCCGCGTACGCCTTCGTCGACGCGACGCTGATCTCGGGTCCGGCATGGAGGTAGATGACGTCGTCGGAGACGCGGCTCGCCTGGCTTCCGACCACGTTCACCACCGAGAGAAGGCGCGCGCCCTGCCTCTTGGCCTCCTCCATCGCCGCGAGGGTGTCGACCGTCTCGCCGGACTGCGTCACCGCGACGACGAGCTGGCCCTTGGTGACGGCGGGCTGTCGATAGCGGTACTCGCTCGCGATCTCGACGTCGCAGGGAATGCGCGCGATCCGCTCGATCAGGTACTTACCGACGAGAGACGCGTACGACGCGGTCCCGCACGCGACGAAGGTGATCCGCGGCAGCGCACTCACGAAGGCAGCGTCCATCTTGAGGTTGTCGTCGAAGACGACGCGGCCGGTCGACCGCTCGACGCGACCCAGCAGCGTGTCCGAGATCGCACGCGGTTGCTCGTTGATCTCCTTGAGCAGGAAATGCTTGTAGCCGGTCTTCGCGGCCGCGATCGGATCCCACGTGATCGTCTCGATCTTCTTTTCGATCTTCTCACCGGTGATCGCACGGAACGCGACCGCGTCCTTGGTGATGATCGCGACCTCACCGTGGTCGAGGAAGCTCACGCGCCGGGTGTGCTCGAGGATCGCGGGCGCGTCCGAGGCGAGGAAGTTCTCGCCGTCGCCGTAGCCGACGAGCACGCCACCAGCGTTGGAGATGCGCGCGGCGACGATCTTCCCGGGGTCCTTCGCCGAGATGAACGCGAGCGCCGCCGCGCCTTCAAGCCGCGGCAGCACGGCGAGCGCGGCCTCCTCGAGGGTGCGGCCGTTCGCGAGCTCCTCCTCGAGCAGGTGCACCGCGACCTCGGTGTCCGTCTCGCTCGTGAATTTGTGTCCCTTCGCGACGAGCGGCGCCTTGAGCGCCTCGAAGTTTTCGATGATCCCGTTGTGGATCACCGCGGTCACGCCGCCGCAATCGACGTGCGGGTGCGCGTTCTGCTCACTCGGCCGGCCATGCGTGGCCCACCGAGTGTGCCCGATCCCGGTGTGTCCGGCGGACGGATGCGTTGTCACGATCGCGGCGAGGTTGTCCAGCTTGCCTTCGGCGCGGAGGACGTCGAGCGCGCCGTTTTCCTGGACCGCGACGCCCGCCGAGTCGTACCCGCGGTACTCGAGGCGGCGCAATCCGCCCATGAGGAGTGGCAGGGCCTCGCGCGGCCCGACGTACCCGACGATCCCACACATTTAGATGAGCTCCCTCTCGGCGATCCGGGCGAGCTCGTCCGCGGTGCTGCGCGCAACGGTCGAGTTCTGCGCTTCGACGGTGATCCGGAGGACCGGCTCGGTCCCGGACGGACGGACCAACAGGCGGCCCGTGGATCCAAGCGTGGCCTCGGCGCTCTGCTTCGCGGCGCGGAACGCGTCGTTCGCTTCCCACTCGCGGCGGCGGGCGGCCTTCACGTTGCGCGTGACCTGCGGCCAGAACTTCATCTCGTCCGCAAGCTCCGCGAGGGTGCGACCCTCCGCGCGCACGAGGTGAAGCACCTCGAGCGCCGTGAGAATGCCGTCGCCCGTCGTGGAGTACTCGCGAAAGATCACGTGTCCAGACGACTCGCCGCCGAATTGGGCGCCAAGGCGCTCCATGGCTTCCCACACATAGCGGTCGCCGACCTGCGTGCGCTCAAGGCGGACGCCATCGCGGGCAAGCATCGACTCGAGGCCGCCGTTCGTCATCACGGTGCCCACCACGACCTTCGGGTCCAGCTGGCCGTGACGCGCGAAGTGGCGCGCCGCGAGCGCCAGCACGAAGTCGCCGTTGTGCGCGCGGCCTCGCTCGTCGATGACGATCACGCGATCGCCGTCGCCGTCGAAGGCGAACCCGGCATCGGCTTTGTTGTCGACGACGAGCCGCTGGAGCGCTTCAGGCGCGGTGGCCCCGCAGCCGTCGTTGATGTTCTGGCCGTCCGGCTTGTCGAAGTACGAGAGGACCTCCGCGCCCGTTTGCGCGAACACCGCCGGTGCGACGCGGTACGTCGCGCCGTTCGCGCAGTCGAGCGCGATGCGCATCCCTGAAAGGCGCGGCGCCTTCGAGATGAGGAACGACTCGTATTCCTTCACCAACCCGCGCGAGTCACCGACAAGACCGATGCCGCCTTCCGTCGGGCGAGGGAGGGTGTCGTCCCCGGTCATGAGCGCTTGGATCCGGTCCTCGACGCTGTCGGCGAGCTTCTGCGCGCGGTGATCGAAGAACTTGATGCCGTTGTCGGGCGCCGGGTTGTGCGACGCGCTGATCACCGCGCCGGCCACGAATTGATCGGTCTTCGCGAGGAACGCGAGGCCCGGGGTCGGAACGTGCCCGACGAGCCGCACCTCCATGCCCACCGAGCAGAGCCCGGCGGCAAGCGCGCTCTCGAGCATGCGGCCGCTCCGGCGGGTGTCCCGCCCGATCACGACCGAGTGCCCCGGTCCACCGAGGACGTGGCCTGCCGCTCGACCGAGCCGAAGCGCGAGCTCCGGCGTGAGATCGAGATTCGCGACACCGCGGATGCCGTCGGTACCGAAGAGCCTGGTCAAGCGATTCCTGATTACCTCGTTCGTATGGTGAGCGTCACTCGGGTCGGTTGCACGCTTTGGGCCGTCGTCCCCGGAGGCGTTCGCAGCACCACGTCGAGCGGATAAGTGCCTGCTCCCTTGCCCGTCGCGTCGACCGTCGCGACGACTTGCCCTGCCGCTATCCCCGAGAGTGCCGGTACCGACCCGGCAACGACCACGCTGATCGTGGGCGGGTCGAACTCCGCGACGAAACCGCTACCGAGACCTGTCGCCTGGACCGCGACGAGGGGGAACGCCCGGCTCCCGGCAAGAGGCGCCACAGAGACGGTCACCGTGGCCTGAGCGGCTTTGATGAGCGACGTGCCTTCCGCGGGCAGCAGCAGCGCGACCTGGAAGGTCTTGTCCGCACCGAGACCGCTCACGTCGATCGGCGCCGTGGCGACCTGGTCGATCCCGCCGAGAGCAGCGGCCTCGCCACGGACGGTGACGACCGGCGGATCGGTCGTCACGCGGGTGATCCAATAGCCGGCCGCGACCGCGCCCCGCACCGTCGGGACGACCGGCACGGTACGTGTGGTGGCGGTCGGAAGCACCGGAACGGTCAGCTGAACGATGGCCGGAT
>DASPWX010000026.1:0-2242 GCA_035637615.1 Bathyarchaeia archaeon
ACGAGGACGATGAGGATGAGCAGGATGATCCCGATGATCATTCCGGCACCAAATCCACCGTCGTTCGTCACGACCGGCCCGCCACTCGGGGGGTTCACGTTGACCTGGCCCATTTAGAACCTCCTCGTGCTAAGTCGGTCGTGTCTCTCGCAAGCAGCGTGCCGCGACGGGTCGCTCGTTCGTATGCTCGCTCGGTATGCGGCTCGGCCCGCTCCGTCATCCCTGGTTCGCCGCCTTCTCCGGATCCGTCGGCCTCGGCGGGATCGGCGACGAAGTTGCGCGCCTCGCACTACCGCTTCTCATCCTCGACCTGACGCATTCGATCGCGGCCGCGGCGACGCTTCGTCTTGTCCAGGCGCTGCCCTACGTTTTCTTCGGCGGAATCCTCGGCGTCCTGATCGATCGCGCCGACAAACGGAAGCTCCTCATCGGCTGCGACGCGTTGAGCGTCGCGCTGACCCTCACCATCCCCGTGTCGGTCGCGGCCGGCGTGTTCTCGCTCAACCTTCTCTACGTGATCGGCTTCCTTCTCGGAACGGTCGAGGTCGCATGGGGCGTGACGACGGACTTCAGCGTCATCCCCGCTCTGGTCCAGCCCGACGAGCTCACGAGCGCGAACGCCGCCTACTTCGGCATCGACCGCGCCGCGCGCATCCTCGGCCCGACGATCGGCGGCTTCGCGATCGCCGCATTCGGCACGGCCAACGCGATGTACATCGCATCCCTTGCGTTCGTTCCCACGCTTTTCGTGTTCTTCCTCATGCCGCCGATCTACGACCTGCACCGACCGACCGCGCAGATCACCCCACGGGTGATCGCATCAGAGATGGCCGACGGTTTCCGGTTCGTCTTCGAGAACCGGATCCTCCGATGGCTGCTCGTCCTGATGTTCATCGCGAACCTCGGCCAGCAGGGCATACAGACCCTCCTCCTGTACGTGCTCCGCGAGGAGAACGGCCTGAGCGAGGTCAGCATCGGCCTCGCTCTATCGCTGGCGGGCGCGGTCACCGTGCTCGCGAGCTTCATCGCGCCGCGTCTCGCGCGAGGACGGCCGCTCGGACACACCCTCCTCGGCTCCGCGGCCGCGGCCGGCGTGATCGTGTCGCTCATGGCGCTCGCGCGCGACTGGCGGCTCATCGTCGCAGGCTTCGCCGCGCGCGAGACTGCCTGGATGGGATTCATCATTTACGCGTTCGTGCCGCGGCAGCGCGAGGTGCCGGCGCACATCCGCGGACGCGCGAACGGGGCATTCCGCACGCTCGTGCTCGTCTCGAACAGCTTCTCCGCGCCGTTCCTCTCATTCGTCGTCGCGATCGCGAGCTCGTCGACCGCGTTCGCGGTCGCCGGCGTGTCGGCGCTCGTGGCGGTCGCGGTCACCTACTTCACGCCGCTCCGGGAATACAACCTGAATGAGCCGGGAGACGGCGAGAACGCGCTCGCTGAACCGACCGCCGCCGAATGAGGTCCTACGTTTGCGTCACCTGCGCGGTGCAGCAGACGCCGAGCGAGGCGCCGCCGAGGCATTGCCCCATCTGCGAGGACGAGCGCCAGTACGTTCGGCAGGGCGGCCAGGCCTGGACGACCGTGGACGAGCTCCGCCTCATGGACCACCGGATCGAGCTGCGCGAGCTCGAGCCCGGACTCGTCGGCGTGGGCGTGACGCCATCGCTCGGCATCGGGCAGCGTGCGCTCCTGGTGCGGACGGCGAACGGCAATGTCCTGTGGGACTGCGTCGGCTACATCGACGATGACGCGATCGCCGCGATCCGCGCGCGCGGCGGGATCAGCGCAATCGCCTTCTCGCATCCGCATTTCTACGGCGCCATGGTCGAGTGGAGCCAGGCGTTCGGTGGAGCGCCGATCTACATCCCGGTGGCGGATCGCGAGTGGGTGCAGCGCGATGACGCGGCGATCGTGACCTGGCGGGGCACCCGCGAGCTCGCTCCCGGTGTCACGCTCGTCCAGTGCGGCGGCCACTTCGATGGAAGCGCCGTGCTGCATTGGGCGGACGGCGCATCCGGCCGTGGCGCTCTTCTGGTGGGAGACACGATCACGGTCGTGCCCGATGTCCGCTTCGTGAGCTTCATGCGGAGCTACCCCAATCTCATCCCGCTGCCCGCCGAGGAGATCCGTCGCATCGTCGCGCGCGTTCGCCCGTACCGCTTCGATCGCATCTATGGCGGCTGGTGGGATCGCGTCCTGCGCTCGGGCGGGATCGCCGGGATCGAGGGCTCGGCCGAGC
>DASPWX010000027.1:0-10200 GCA_035637615.1 Bathyarchaeia archaeon
GGGTCGCGACCTTCGTCCCGCTCACCGATTGGCACGGCGCATTCGTCGGCTCCGCGCTGTACTGGTCCGGTACGGCGGGGCTGCCGCTCATCATCGCGTACGTCACGTCGACGACGCCGCGAAGGGAGCTCGGCCGCGCGCTCGGGATCGTCCTCGGCGCCTACTTCGCGGGCAACATCATCGGCGCACCGATCGCGGGGGTGCTCGCGTCGTCGATCGGGTTCCGCGCCGCGATCGCGATCGCCGCGGCACTCCTTGCGGGCTCAGCCGCACTCACCTTCGGGCTGCGAGCGGTTCCGCCGCATGTTGAGCGCGGGCCGTTCCGGCCGCCGCGAACGTTCTGGATTCTCCTGACGATCACGCCGTTCGCGGCGATGATCTCGATCATCTCGCTCGCGCTGCTGCCCGTCTATTTGCGCGACATCGCCGCCATCCCGCTCGATCGTCTCGGCATCTACGTCGGGCTGGTGTCGGTTGGCGCGGCCGGTCTCGCCGTCGCGGCTGGCCGGCTCGCCGACGCGATCGGCCCGGTGCCCGCGCTGTTCGCCGCTGCGGGCGTGATGACCGTCGCGAGCGTTCTCATGACCCTCTCCGGCCGGTTCGAGCCGCTTATTGGACTCGCGGCGCTGCTTCTCGGGGCGACGCAGGCTGCGAACCCGGTCGTCGCGTCCGCGGTGGAACGGATCATCCCGCCCGCGCGCGCGGCGCAGGGCTACGCGACCTACCAGGTGGCCTTCGCGCTCGGTTTCGGCGCGGGCGGAACGGCCGCGGGATTCCTCTACGACGCGGACCCGCTCCTGCCATTCATCGCGACCGCAGCGCTCGCGCTGCCCGTCGCGGCGATCGTCGCCGCGGTGCTCGCACGGGCCGGCGCGCCGTCCACCGATGTTGCGACCGGCTGAGGACGCTCAGTCCCTCGAGATCTCCCTGCCCTGCAAATAGGCGATCGCCTCAGCTTCCTTCATCGCGAGCCCGCGCCCGAGTGCGGAGCGGAACTGGCCGGGGACTCCGCGTGGGAGCCACCGGCCCTCCTGCGACTCGAAGTTGTCGAGAAGTCCGGTCCCCGAACGGCGCGCGAACGTGTCGGCGATCCCCGCCAGGATCGCTCGTCGCTCGTCATCGCCCTCGGCTGCGGCGAGCTCGGAGAGGTCGCTCGCGATGAGCGCGAGTCCTGAGATGTCGCGGTCTTCATCGAAGAGCGTGGCGCCCTCGCTGAGGGCGCGACGCGATTCATCGAATCGGCCGAGCTTGTACAGGACGACGCCATTCAGGTGCTGGGCGTAGGCAAGATCGAAGCGGTTGCCGAGCGTTCGGTTCGTGGCGAGAGCCTCCTCCGCCGCGGCGAGCGCTTCCTCGAGGGTCGTACGCGCGATCCCGCCGCGCGGACCGAGCTGCAAGAACGAACCGAGCGCCCAGCTCGCTCGGGCCACCCCACCGCGGTCGCCGAGGGCCAGAAACTTCGCGCGCGCGCCGCGAAGGAGCTCGAGCGCACGCGGAACGTCGCTCATCGGAACGCCGTACGTGAACCCGAGGTTGTATGCGGCGTTGGCCTCCTCCGCGGGATCGCCGAGGCGCCTCGCGATCTCCAGCGCCTCGGTGTAGTAGTCGGCCGACTGTTCGAACTGCGCGCGCCAGTACACGAGCCCGCCCGCCGCCTCGAGCGCCCTCATCCGCAGGACCGGTGAGACGTTCTCGGCCGGCAGCGCGAGCGCGCGCTCGCACCAGTGCGTGCCCTCGGGCAGGTGACCGCGCCGCTGCCAGAAGCGCCAGAGCGCGAACACCAGTCTCAATGCCTCGTCGGCGTGACCGCGCGCGATGGTCCAGTCGAGTGCCGCGCGCATGTTGTCGTGCTCCACCTCGAGCGCGTCCAGCCAGCGCTTCTGGTCGTCGCTTCCAAAGTGCGGCCTGGCCTCTTCGGCGAGCGCAAGGTACGCCGCGGCATGCCGCCGCGAGATCTCGTCGGCTTCCCCGCTCTCCGCGAGACGCACCAGGGCGTACTCGCGGATCGTGACGAGCATCCGGAAGCGCGGCTCCCCCGCGACCTCCGATTGCCGAACGAGGCTCTGCTCGACGAGGGCGCTCAGAACGTCGAGGACCTCGTCGTCTCCGCTGACCGCTTCGATTTGCGGAAGCATCGCGCCCGCGACGAATACGGCGAGCCGACCGAAGAGACGCTTCTCGCTTTGGTTCAGCAGGTCCCAGCTCCACGCGATCGCCCCGTTGAGGGTGCGCTGCCGCTCCGGCAAATCGCGTGCGGTCGACGCGAGCATGTCGAGACCCTGGCGAAGCTTCGGAAGCATCGACTGAGGCGTGAGGACCTTCACGCGCGCCGCGGCGAGCTCGATCGCGAGCGGTAGGCCGTCGAGTCGGAAGACGATCTCGGCCACGGCCGCGGCGTTCTCCGCCGTGACCCGAAAATCGGGCCGCACGGCCCTGGCCCGCTCGATGAAAAGCCGGACGGCGTCCGACTGCGCGAGAACCTCGAGCGCCGGCAAACGTTCCGGGTCGGGAAGCTCGAGAGGAGGAACCGGGAATTCCTGCTCGCCCGAGATGCGAAGCGGTGCTCGGCTGGACGTGATGACCTTCAACACCGGACTCGCACCGAGGATCTCCCCGACGATCGGCGCCGCGGGAAGGATCTGCTCAAAGTTGTCCAGGACCAGGAGAAGCCGTTTGCCTCGAACGTGATCGAGGACTCGGGTGAGCGGCATCTCGCTCCCGCCCACCTGAACCCCGAGGGTGTGCGCGATCGTCGATGGAACGAGATCCGGATCGGTGATCGGTGCGAGCGGAACGAAGAACGTTCCGTCGGCGAAGTCCTGAGCCGACTCCTCGGCGATGCGCAGCGAAAGCCGCGTCTTCCCCGTCCCGCCGGGACCCGTCAGGGTCATGAGGCGGGTTCCTCCAAGGAGACGCTTCCCCTCGGCGATCTCGCGCTCGCGACCGACGAAGGTCGACGGCTGCGACGGGAGGAACGTCGGCGCATGATCGAGGCTCCGGATCGGCGGAAAGTCCGCGGCTCCGCCGCTGATCAGGAGTTGGAAGAGCCGCTCGGGATTCGCCAGGTCCTTCAGCCGGAACTCGCCGAGGTCGCGAAGCGAAAGACCGTCGCCGAGATCGGCTCGCGCGAGCGTGGCGGTCGCCTCTGTGATCAGCACCTGGCCGCCGTGGCCCGCCGCGGCGACGCGGGCCGCGCGGTTCACGTCTATGCCGACGTAGTCGGCCCCCGCGTCCGCGGTCGCGGGACGACCTTCGCCGGTGTGCATGCCCATCCGCACTCGGACGGTCGCACCGTGCGGGAACGTGGCTTTGGCGAGCCCGCGCTGCGCGGCGGCCGCCGCGCGCACGGCATTGACGGCCACGGGAAAGACGACGAAGAGCGCATCGCCTTCGACGCGGACCTCGAACCCGCCCTCTTTGAACGCATCGCGGAGGATCCGCGTGTGCGTCTCGAGCACATCCTGGTAGCGGTCGGTGCCGAGCTCAGTCTGAAGCTTGGTCGAGCCCTCGATGTCCGTGAATAGGAACGTCAGGGTGCCGGCCGGCAACCCCCTCCCCGCGCTCATCCTGCTTTGATTCTGCGCTTTCCGCCGTTTGCCAAGACCAGGGCGAGCCTATAGACAACAGCGGTGCGCTCGGCGCCCGACGACATCACCGACACGCTCGCGGGGCTCGCGATCTTCGCCGACCTCTCGCGCCCAGAGCTCGAGCGCGTGGCCCATACGCTCGAAGAGCGCTATTTCGCGCAGGACGAGCGGCTCTTTCGCGAGGGCATCTCGGGGTCTGCCTTCTACATCATCCTCGAGGGCGAGGCCGCCGTGACCGTGGGGGGCAAACGTGTGAACACCCTGGCTCGCGGCGAGTTTTTCGGTGAGATCTCGGTGCTCCTCGGCGAGGCACCGGTCGCCGACATCGTCGCGGCCCGGCCACTCCGCTGTCTCGTGCTTCCCGGCGATCTTCTGAAGGAGTTCCTCCTGACGAACCCGCGCGTCTGCTACCGGATCCTCGTGGCCGAGGCGCGCAAGCTCTCGAACGTGACGCGGAGGAGCGGCTGACCGACCGCCCCCATCCGCCCGGCGAGTATCCGGTCATCGTCGTTGGCAGCGGACCCGGGGGACTCCAGATCAGCTATTCGCTCTCACGCCTCGGCGTAAAGCACGCGGTCCTCTCGGCCGACGAAAGCGCGGGCGGCATGTTCCGGCGGTGGCCGTTCTTCCAGCGCCTTCTTTCATGGACCAAGCCGTACGCACCGTTCGAGCAGGGCACGCGCGAATACGAACGGTACGACTGGAACAGCCTCCTCGCCGAAGAGAAGGCCTGCCGCGCGCTCATGTGCTCGATGATGGACGGGACCTCGTACTACCCCTCGCGCCCTGAGATGGAGCGGAATCTCGCCGCCTTCGCGCAACGGACGAATCTCGAGGTGCGCTACGGATGCCGGTGGACCGGAACGCGGCGGGATGGGGATCGCTGGGTGCTCGAGACGAGCGACGGTGAATATCGCTGCCGGGTCCCGATCTTCGCCGTCGGCGTCGCCCAGCCCTGGCGCCCGCAGATACCCGGCATCGAAAACGCGCCCCACTACGCCGAGACGCGCCCCGCGGAGACGTACGCCGGTCGGCGCGTCTTCATCATCGGTAAGGAGAACTCGGGGTTCGAGCTCGCGACCGGCCTCCTGCAATGGGCCAAGCAGATCATCCTCGCGTCGCCCTCACCGGCGAAGCTCTCGATCAATACCCGCTCGCTCGTCGGCGTTCGCGCGCGGTACGTGCAGCCGTACGAGGACCACGTCCTCGCGGGCGGTGTGATCGTGCTCGACGCGTCGATCGAGCGGATCGAGCGAAGCGGTGACCTCTTTCGCGTACATACGCGGAAGGCCGAGAGCCCAACCGAGCTGATCTTCGAGGTAGAGGACGTGATCGCGGCGACCGGCTTCACGAGTCCGATCCTCGATCTTCCGAATCTCGGCGTCGCCACGGTCGGCCGCAACAAGCTTCCGGCGCAGACTCCGCTCTGGGAGAGCCCATCGGCGCCCGGCGTGTACTTCGGTGGAACGATCCACCAAGCCTCGCCCGGCCTTCGCAAGCACGGCATCCCGAGCAACTCGGGCGGCGTGAATGGTCATCGCTACAACGGACGCATCCTCGCGCGGCAGGTCGCGAAGAAGCATTTTGGGATCGACCCCGAGCGGCCGGTCGTCCCGCGCGCGGAGATCGTGTCCTATCTATTGGATGAGTTCACGAACGCGCCCGAGCTCTGGCATCAAAAGTCGTACCTCGCGCGGGTGCTATTCCGAGACCCCAAGCGCGGGATCGTCGACGACGGGATCCTTCCGCTGCAAAGCTTCCTCGATTGGGGTCCGGCGGACTCCGTCGCGGCGACCCTCGAAGAGAATCCGGCCGGCGATATCTACCCCGTTCTCTACACACGACGGGGCGGCGTCAGCGCCGAGCATGACCTGCCGCCGCACCCGCTCCATGACTTCCGCACGCGCGATCACGAGCGCGCAGTCGTCGAAGCGCTCGAAGGGATCCTCCTCTAGCGCGACCCGCGCTACTTGCCGTCGGTGAGGCCGATCACGTTCCCGTCGAGATCGCTGAAGAGCGCGATCGTCGTCGTCGGTCCGACCTTCGTCGCGGGGAACACGATCTTTCCACCGCCGTCGGTCGCCTTCTTCAGCGTCGCGTTCAGATCGCGCACGACGACGTAGAACGTGACGAAGGGCTTGGGCCCGCGGAGCGGGCCGATCCCGCCGCCGATTCCCTTGCCGCCCGCGTCGGTGTCGACGAAGGTGTAGCCGGTCTGCGGGACCTCGTTCATCTTCCAGCCGAATACCGATGTGTAGAAGCGGCGAGCTTTCGCCGGATCCGCGCTGTTGATCTCGAAATTGGTGACCTGATCGCCCATGAAGAGTCCTCCCTCGCGCCGTGGCGCCTAGGGGGATACGTTAGTCTGCACTTACCAATGAAGTCAAGGCTGCGGGGGAGGCCGACCGATCGCCTAGTAGCGGAGAGCGACGCGCACGTGTGCCGGCAGGAGCCGGGCGGAGCCGTCAGCGCTCACGAGATACACATCGCGCTGGTCCGATCCCCCGACGAAGCCGATGCCGACCGCGAGCCGGCGCCCCGCGGGCTCGGCGAGGAATCCGCCGTAGGTTCCGCTCGCGCTCCAAACTGCGCGCCCGGTCTTCCAGTCGACGACCGCCGCGGAACTCTCGCTCGCACCGACGAGAAGGGTGCCGTCTCCCGAGAATCCCTGCCCCACAAAACCGTCGACGGCACCAATCTTCGTGCCGTCGTCCGCGGAACGTATCGTCGCCGACCAGCGCCCGGATGCGGTGTCACGGCGAAGCGTCTCGACGAGCATCGTTCCGTCGGCGCTCGCCGCAACCCAGCCGAGCATGCCGGCGTAGTCGACGGAGCGGATGATCGCGCCGGTCGAGAGCCGGAACACTACGAGCCGTACGGGCGCGACGCCCTGACCGAAGGACGCGACGATCGCGCGGTCCGTGCCCTCATCGCACGCCAGCACCGGATACGTCGCGTTGTCGGCGTAGATCATGAAGCCGCTCGCGATGAGCTTCGCCGGTTCGCCCGGCCTCGCCGTCTCGAGACGCATCTGTGCGCCGGTCGTCGCTCGCTCGGGAACAGCGGCGCAGAGCAACCGGCCATCGGCGGACCACGTCACCGTTTGCCGATTGGTCCATGGAAGCGTGCCGAGCGATTTGCCGGCGCGGTCATGGAGGGTCGAGCCGACGATGTAGGGAATCCCATACGGCGACTGCTGCCACGCCGGGTACTCGGAGAGACCGATCGAAGTCGGTAGAAGGCCGTTCACCTCGCCACCGAAAGAGACGGCCCTGAGCGCTGTCTCGTTCGCCAGCTGAAACAGCACGAAGGCGCCGGCAACGTCGGGGAACGGGCTCTCCGACTCCTGGATTCGCGCGGGCGCCGACGGCGAGGCGCTGTGAGTCGGCGAAGCCTGAGCAGCGGTTGGCGTCGCGCTCGAGGCCGCGGGCTCGCAGCCGATCGCGATGAGCGCGAGAAGCACGGGCAACGCGGGGCGGAGGCGGATCACAGGGATAGATTGAGGCGCCGAGCGATGTCTCGCGTCTGAGGCGCGTCCGCTCACCTCGTACGGGCGCGCTAAGACTTAACCCGCCGGAGCAGGCTCTCGCTTGGCCGCTTCAAGGGCGACCTGATTCGAGATGCCGACCGCGTTGACCACCGCCCCCGCCAGGAGGAGCGCCGCCCCGACGAACATGGCGAGATGGAAGGCCTCCGTCGATTGATCGCGCGCGGCCTGCGCGGCCGGGTCCGAGCTGCGCGGGACGGTCATCGGCGAGTAGTTGTGCCGGAACGTCGGATCCGACGTGTCCGTCCCCGGAAGGCGCACGGCCATCCCGGAGTAGAAGCTCGCGGTGATCGCCACGAAGATCACCGCGCCGGCGAGCTGTGGACCGACGCGCGAGATCGCGTTATTCACAGCCGAGGCCACGCCCGAGTTGCGCACGGGGACGCTCGTCATGAGCGCCGTCGTGAGCGGCGCGACCATCATCGCTAGCCCGAACCCAAAGATGATCTGCGCGGGCAGGAAGTCGACGAAGTACTGACTCGGCGGAATCCAGCTCGAGGGATCTCCGGGAATGAACACCCACGCGGGGCTCGTCGGCGGGACGCGCGCGAACCACAGCACCCCGATCGCCATAAGCAGCGGGCCAACGCTCATGAAGACCTTCGGACCCAAACGCGCCGAGAGAGCACCGAATCGGGTGGACAGGAAGACGAGGAGGAGTCCACCGGGGATGCCCGCGAGGCCTGCCGCCGCCGCCGAGTAGCCGAGCACACCCTGGAGGAAGAGAGCGAGGTAGTAGAAGGTGACGTAGAGCGCCCCGTAGATCAGGAGCGTCGAGATATTCGTCACCGTGAAGTTCCGCGACTTGAAGAGCTCGAGTGGTACGAGCGGTTCGCGGCTGCGCGCCATGAGGAACGGGAACGCGATCGTCGCCACGACGCCGGCGGTGAGCGCGACGTACGCGAGCGGGTCGCGCCACTCACGCTGCTGGCCGTAGGTCGCGCCGAAGCTGAGGCCGCCGACGGCAATGGCGACCACCGCAGCGCCGACCCAGTCGAAGTGCCCGGTGGCCCGTTCGTTGCGGCTCTCGGAGACGTGATTGAGCGTCGCCCAGACCGCGATCACGACGAGCGGCACGTTGATCAGAAAGGCCACGCGCCACGAGATCGTGTCGACGAGGATCCCGCCGATGAACGGACCGAGAATGGTCGTCGCGGCCGTGGCCGCTGCCCACACGCCGTACGCGCGGCCCTGGGCCTCGCCGCTGAAGTTTGCGGTGAGCAGCGCAAGCGATCCCGGCACCAGGATCGCGCCGGCGGCGCCCTGAAGCACGCGCGACAGGACGAGAAATTCCATGTTCGGCGCAAGACCGCAGAGAACGCTCGTGAGCCCGAAACCGACGAGCCCGATGAGGAAGACGCGCCGCCGGCCGTAATAGTCGGACAGCGCACCCGCGAGCACGAGGAGCGCCGAAAGCGTTAGGAGGTATCCCATGTAGACGTACAACTGGCCCTCGAGCACGCCGAGCACCGTCGTCGGGAGCTCGCGGCCGATCTTCGGCAGGGCGACGGTGACGACGGACGAGTCGACGAACACGATCGACGAACCGAGGACCGCCGCGATGAGCGTCCAGCGCTCGCGAGTGCTCACATGCGCTCCCCCGCTTCAATCGCGACCTGCAGCCTATTCCCGAGCGGCGCGAGGGGACAAACCCATTTCGGGTCGTAGCGACACGACGGGTGGTACGCGAAGTTGAAGTCGAGCACCAGCTCGTCGCCGATCGCGCCGAGGTCGGCGCTCTTGGCTGTGTCGAGGAGATAGCGACCACCACCGTAGGTCGTCTTCCCCGCGGTCGCGTCACGGAATGGGAGGAACACTCCGCCGCTGTAGGCATCGAGCCAGAAGACCTCGAGCGACCCGACATCGAGGTCGATCGCGCCGAAACGCACGAAGGGAATCACGCCGCCGGTGCTCGTTCCCACGTCGTAGCGCTCCTCGGCGAGCGCCCGGATCCGTCCGCGCTTGGCGAAGCGCGGGTCGTAATCGAAGTACGGAAGCGCGCGAAAGCCCTCACGCTCCGCTGGCGGCAGCGGGGACTGCGGGTGCGAGCGGAAGAGCTCGTCGCGGGCATTTCGCCAGAGGGCATGGGCCGCGGGCGCATCGGAAGGAAGCTTCGCGCGGACGCCCGAGTAGAGGTCGGCCACGTGCCGGCGCCAGTCGAGCAGCGTGACGTAGTCCTCCGCGGTCATCGGAGCGCGAGGTCGGCCTTCGCGAAGATCCCGCCCATCACGCGCGCCACGGTCGGAAAGGCGTGGATCGTGTCGGCGAGGACCGCGATCGGGGTACGGAGCTTTATTGCGAGCACCGCTTCGTGGATCGCCTCGGATGCCGCGGGCCCGCCGATGAACGCACCGACCACGACCTTGTTCCTGCGGTCGATGACGATCGACACGTGGCCTTCCGATTCGCTGACGTAGCCCTTTGCGCTCGTCCCGAGATCCGCGGTCTCCTCATATGCGTCGATGCCGCGTTCCTTCGCCTGCTCCAGAAGCAGCCCGACCGCGGCGGTCTCGGGATCGGTGTAGACCGCGCGTGGTGTCGCGCTGAAATCGGCGCGCACCTTGTCTCCAAGCGCGATCTTCACCGCCGTCTCGCCCTCGTAGTGCCCGAGGTGAGTCGAGAGCTCGCGACCGATGCAATCGCCGATCGCGTAGACGTGATCGGCCGCGCGGAGCGTGTCGTCGACCTTCAGGATGTCGCCGCCTTCGTACGCGATACCCACGGCGTCGAGGCCAAGGCTCGCGAGCGCGGGCGCCGCGGTGCGTCCGACGTTGAGCTCGATGACCGCGGCCTCGACCGTCGATCCGTCCGCGAGCTCAACGACGTGCTCGGCGCTCTTTCCGGCGCGCGGCCGTATGCGTTGGGCGCGTGCATTCTCCCGGACGTCGACGCCCGACGCGCGGAGCGCCTTCGCGAGGAGGGCGGAGCTTCGTGGATGGTCGGTCGGGTTGACCTGCCGAGGACTTACCAGGATGGTGCGTACGCCGAAGCGCGCGTAGACCTGCGCGAGCTCCGTTCCGGACGGCCCCGCGCCGAGGATGGCGATGCTCTTCGGGAGCTCGCGGA
>DASPWX010000028.1:0-20075 GCA_035637615.1 Bathyarchaeia archaeon
CTCGCCCTCCGTCGGCCGAAGAACCTCGCCCCGATCGTCCTCGCATACGCCGCACTCGGTCTTGTCGCGGTCGTCGTGGCCGATCCGGTGGCCGCGATCCTGGCGCTCGCCCCTGCGCCGCTCACCGGGCCGGCCCTCGCGCGGTTCGTCCGCGCGCGTGAGGAGACCGTCGGCGCGCTCCTGACCGGCAGCGCGGTGCTTTCGTTCCCCCTCCTGATCGCGGCCATTCCCGGCCTCGCCCCGAACGTGAATGTCGCGCTCTTCGCGTTCGTCATCGGCGCGGCGCTCGCGAGCTCCATCCCGCTCTTTCGTGACGCCATCCTCCCGATCGTGGACGGCGCGCGCTACGTCGCGCTCGTCGTCATCCTCGGCGCCGCCGCGACCACCGCTCTGGCGTTCGTCGATCTTCGCGCGGTCTGGATCGCGGCGCTGATGCTTCTCGTCGGAACCGTTTCGGCGGCGATCGGAGCGATCCTGTTCCGCGGGGATGGACTCGCAGCTGCAATCGGTGCCGGCACACGCGACCCGGCCGTGACAGTAGCGTTCGCGATCGCCGCGGGTCTCGCCGGCGCGGCGGCGGTGCCACTCGCGTACGCCGCGCTGCTCGTCCTAAGTCTCGGAGTCGGGAAGCTCCTCGTCGCCCGTCAGGCGTGAGACGAACCGCCGCGCGAAGAGCGTCGCAGCGGCGGTCAATGCCGCCGCCGCCGATTCCCAGGCCATCTGCTTGACCCGAGGCCCCGTCTCGACTTCGTCGATCTCTTTCTTCAGCGTCTCGCGGAAACGCTTTCGGGCGCGGCCCTTGAGCCGGTCGAGACGGCCGCCGAGTCGCTCCACGATCTGGTCGAGCTCCTTTTCCGTGCGAGACCGGCGGAAGCTCTTCACTCGCGCGGCGATCGCAACGCCCACGATCGCGGCGACCGACCCGAGCGTCCCGAACACCGCCAGCGGCTGCCGGCGCGCCAGATTGCGCGGATCCGCGTCGTCACGGAAACGCGCGAGGAGGTAGTCGACGTCCGCGTCGATCTCCGCGCGGAGAGCGGCTAGCTCGCGCTCCGTCCGAGCAGACGCTGTTTCGCCCACCGAATGGTCTCCTTCACGGATTTGATCGTTCGCGTGGGACCGCGCAGATCGAGGCGCTTGTAGCCGACGAAGCCGGTGATCCCTGCGCCGAGGGCCATGAGGACGAGGACGATGAGGGCCGACGCCCAGAGCGGCAGGACGAGCGCGATGAGCGCGATGATCAGGACCACGAGCGCGATGAGGAACGCGAAGACGAATGTGAGCGCGACGCCGAACCACTTCGCGGCGGCCACGTTGGCCCGGACGATTTCGGCGATCTCCTGGCGCGGGAGCTCGAGCTGCTTGCGGATGTAGGTGCGCACGTTCTCCCGGATTCGGCCGAGGAGCGTGCGGTACCCGGGTCGTTCGTACACGGGCCGCGACTGTACCGCAGGGACACGCACTCACGTCCGGCGGAGCAGGTTTTCTGCCAGAATCGAGTGTCTCCGAAGGGGAGGTCGTCGCCATGGCCGTTCGCACTCGTCCGCGCGCAGCCGCATCCCGCCGCGCCACTCCGAAAGGGCAAAAGTGGGTCTATCTCTTCGCGAATGGCAAGGCCGAAGGCAATGCGAAGATGCGCGATCTTCTCGGTGGCAAAGGCGCGGGGCTCGCGGAGATGACGAACGCCGGCCTTCCCGTTCCTCCCGGTTTCACGATCACGACCGCCGCATGCAACGCCTACTTCGCGGCGAAGAAAAAGCTGCCGGCGGGTCTCTGGGACGAGGTGGAGAAATCGCTCGCGACCGTCGAGAAGGCCGCGAAGAAGAAGCTCGGCGACCCGAAGGACCCACTCCTCGTATCCGTGCGATCCGGAGCCGCGATGAGCATGCCCGGAATGATGGACACCGTACTCAACCTCGGCCTGAACGACGAGAGCCGGAAGGGCCTTGCGAAGCTCACCAAGAACGAGCGCTTCGCCTGGGATGCCTACCGGCGATTCATCTCGATGTTCGGCCGGATCGTGCTGGGCATCGACGCCGCGAAATTCGAGCACGCGCTCGAGGCGAAGAAGAAAGCCGCGCGCGTCGAGACCGACCCGGAGCTCTCGGCGAAGCAGCTCGAGGAGCTCGTCGAGGAGTACAAGTCGATCGTCCGCAAGGAGACGGGGAAGCCGTTCCCCACGGAGCCGCAGGACCAGCTCCGCCTCGCTATCGAGGCGGTGTTCGGCTCGTGGTTCGGCCAGCGCGCGAAGGACTACCGCAAGCAGTTCAAGATCTCCGACGACCTCGGCACGGCCTGCAGCGTGGTCACGATGGTCTTCGGGAACATGGGCGACGACTCGGGAACGGGAGTCGCGTTCACGCGTGACCCGAACACCGGCGCGAAGGAGCTCTACGGCGAATACCTGACGAACGCGCAGGGCGAGGACGTCGTCGCCGGCATCCGCACGCCATCGAAGATCGCACAGATGAAGAAGGACATGCCGGCGGCGTACGCGGAGTTCGACAAGATCGCGAAGCGTCTCGAGAAGCATTACCGCGACGCGCAGGACCTCGAGTTCACGATCGAGCGTGGCAAGCTCTACATGCTCCAGACCCGCTCGGCGAAGCGCACCGCGGCGGCCGCGGTGAAGATCGCGACCGACATGGTCAAGGAGGGCCTCATCACGAAGGACGAGGCGCTGATGCGCGTCGAACCGGCTCAGGTCGAGCAGCTCCTCCTGCCGCGCTTCGATCAGAAGGAGGTCGACCGCGCACGTACCGCGGGCCGTTACCTGGCGAAGGGTCTCAACGCGTCGCCGGGCGCGGCGACCGGGCGCGCCGTGTTTGACGCCGACCGCGCCGTCGTGCTGAAGGGGCAGAAGCAGCTCGTCGTCCTCGTCCGGCCGGAGACAAGTCCCGACGACTTTCACGGGATGGTCGCCGCGACCGGGATCCTCACGGCGCGCGGCGGTTCGACGTCGCACGCCGCGGTGGTCGCGCGCGGTCTTGGATTGCCTTGCGTCGCAGGTGTCGCCGCGCTCGACATCGATCTCCAGAAACGCGAGATGCGGGTCGATGGCAAGGTGATCAAGGAGGGCGACGCTATCTCCATCGACGGGACCACCGGCGAGGTCTTCGCCGGCGAGCTGCCGACGATCGCCGCCAACTTCCGCGAGGAAAAGGAGCTCATCGAGCTTCTCTCGTGGGCCGACAAGCGCCGCCGCCTTGGCGTGTGGGTCAACGCAGACACGCCGGGTGAGTGCCGCCTCGCCCGCGAGCTTGGCGCTGAAGGCGTCGGCCTCGCGCGCACCGAGCACATGTTCCGCGAGGCCGAGCGCCTGCCGATCGTGCAGGACATGATCCTCGCGAACGACACGGCCGGACGGAAGCGCGCGCTCGCGAAGCTGCTCCCGTTCCAGCAGGGCGACTTCCGCGAGATGTACGAGGCCATGGACGGGCTGCCCGTCGTCATCCGCTTGATCGATCCGCCGCTCCACGAGTTCCTGCGCGAGTATGCCGATGTCGACATCGACATCGCCGTCGCGCGCGCCACCGGACAGAACGGGGCCGACCTTGCGGACAAAGAACGCATCTATCGCCGGCTCGAGCAGCTGCACGAGGACAACCCGATGCTCGGCCTACGAGGTTGCCGGCTGCTCCTCGTCTATCCGGAAATCCTCGAGATGCAGATCCGCGCAATCCTCGGCGCCGCGATCGACTCAGCGGAGAAAGGCATCAAGGCGAAGCCCGAGATCATGATGCCGCTCGTCGCGACGATGGGGGAGCTCGATCGTCTCGAAGCCAACGTCACCGAGGTCGCGGAGCAGGTCTTCACGGAGCGGGGCAAGCGCGTCGAGTACAAGTTCGGGACCATGATCGAGATCCCGCGCGCCTGCATCATCGCCGACCAGATCGCGACGAAGACCGAGTTCTTCTCGTTCGGCACGAACGACCTCACGCAGACCGTGCTCGGCATCTCTCGCGATGATGCGCAGAAGAGCTTCCTTACGCGCTACGTCGAGGAGAAGATCATCCCGGCGGACCCCTTCCAAGTTCTCGATCGCGATGGAGTCGGCGCGATGATGCGGATGGCGGTCGAACGCGGCCGCAAGACCAAGCCAAATCTCAAGATCGGGATCTGCGGCGAGCACGCCGGCGAGGCGTCATCCGTGGCCCTCTGCCACGAGCTCGGCCTCACCTACGTGTCGCCCTCGACGTATCGCGTCCCGGTCGCACGGCTGGCCGCGGCCCAGGCGGCACTCGCGAGCGGCGTGTCGCGCGACCGTTAGTTACGAGGGCTGGGTCTTCGCAGCGGTGAGGGCCGAAGCCGGCAGGCGGGTGTAACACGCCGCTGTCGGCCTTAACTGTGGAGATGACTTTTCGGCGACTTCTCCTCTTCATCGCTTCGATCGGGAGTGGTGTCATCGCGGTCGATACGGCGGTGCGATATGCGGCGCCGACCTACGCGGTTTTCGGCGCATCTCTGTACGTCGTCGCCGCGGTTTTCCTCGCGGCGGCGGGAGTCATCCTCGCGCGTGATCCGGCGCGCGCACGCCGCCTGGCGGTCGGCGGAGCGATCGTCCTCGCGTCGTGGGTCGTCGCAATTGGCTACGGCGGATTTGAGCTCGCGACGCGCGTTGTCGCGGTATTCGGGATCGCGGCGGCGGCCGTGTCGCTCGTCGGCGCCACACGGCACGGCGCGGCCCTTGGGGTCGGAGCGCTTCTGGTCGCGAGCGTTCCGCTGATGTATGTCCTATTGGTGCACCCGCCGCTCGGGCTGATCGCGATCTACGCCGTAGCCGCGCTCGGCTTCAGCGCCGCGGCGCTGGGGCTGCTGCCGGCCCCCGCATTGCGCTTGCCGCTCCTGGCACAGGGCGCGATCGCCTTGGCGGCATGGCTTCTTGCCGGGCTTGCGCTCCTGCTCGCTTTTGGACCCCCGTTGTCCTCTACGTGAAAACGGGCACCCTTTAGCCTTACGCGAAATGGCCACACAGACACGCGGCGAAGCCAAGCTTGCGCGATCGCGGTCCGTCGCCTCCCTCCGGGTCCGCGAGCACACCGAAGAGCTCGAAAAGGCCAATCTCGCCGATTACGCGACTCGCTCCGCGACCGCTCAGCGGGACCATTCGGAGGAGCAGTCGCCGACGAGGGCCGCGTTCGCCGTCGACCGTGATCGGATCGTCCACAGCAAGGCCTTCCGCCGCCTCAAACACAAGACGCAGGTCTTCCTCGCGCCCGTCGGCGACCACTACCGCACTCGGTTGACGCACACGCTGGAGGTCACGCAGATCGGACGGTCGATGGCCCGCGGCCTGCGTCTCAACGAGGACCTCGTCGAAGCGATGGCGATGGGCCACGATGTCGGTCACACCCCATTCGGTCACATCGGCGAGGAGCTGCTCGGCAAATTCCTCCCGGACGGCTTCCGCCACAACGAGCAGAGCGTTCGCATCGTCGAGAGGATCGAGAACAACGGCGCCGGACTGAACCTCACCAAGGAAGTCCGGGACGGGATCCGAAAACATAGCGCGCCCACCGAGGGCGGCGTCGAGACCGCCGCGTGGGGAGTCCCAGAAACTCCCGAAGGCTGGGTCGTGCGGTACGCCGACAAGATCGCGTACCTCCATCACGACATCGACGACGCGATGCGCGCCGAGATCGTCCGCGAGGAGGACATCCCGCAGGACATACGCGCGTCGCTCGGTCGCGATCGCGCCGAACGCCTCGACACGATGATCTACGACGTGATCGTCACCTCATACGGAAAGCCGGATGTCACGATGAGCAACGAGGTTCTCGAGGCGACCAACGCGCTCCGCAAGTTCATGTTTGAGAACGTCTACCTCGCCGGACCGGCGAAGACCGAGGACCGTAAGGCGCAGGGCGTCCTCTGGGAGCTCCTCCAGCATTTCGAGAAGCACCCCGAGCTGTTACCCCCCGAGCACCAGCGGATCGCCCAGCGCGACGGCGGGAAGCGGGCCGTCGCGGATTACGTGGCGGGAATGACCGACCGGTATGCGCTCGACACCTACGCGTCGATCTTCATTCCGTCGGGCTGGAGTCATTTGTAACGCGACGGAGGGCCAACGATTCCGCTGTGGCACGCGTCTCGCACTATCCGAACCCGTGGCGACAAACGGTATGCCCGCGCCTGAGGGGCACCTCGTCCAGTATTACGAGAAGGAAGGGTTCCTCTATGACCGAGTCACGGACTTCATGTCCGACGGCCTCCGAGGCACGGATGCCGCGGTCCTCATCGCGACCAAGGCCCATCGTGACGGCGTGGAATCGAGGCTCAGGGGCAGGGGCGTAGACCTAAGCCACTTGACGGCGGGCGGCCGCTACCACGCGCTCGACGCGCGAGACACGCTCTCGCGTTTCATGGTGGACGGTCGGCCGGACCCGCAGCGGTTCGCGAACACGATCGGACCGGTCATCCGAACCGCACGCGCGGGAGACCGGCGCGTACTCGCCTTCGGCGAGATGGTCGCGCTCCTCTGGGCCGAGGGAAATCGCGACGCCGCGATCAAGCTCGAAGAGCTCTGGAACGCGCTCGCTCGTGAGGAGACGTTCGCCCTCCTCTGCGCCTATCCGATCAGGTCGTTCGACGACGCTGGACACGCCAAGCCGTTCGCGGACATCAACGCCGCGCACAGCTGGATCACTCCGGCCGAGAGCTACAGCATCGCCGAGTCCGACGAACGCAACCGCGTCATCGCCACGCTGCAGCAGAAGGCGGCAGCGCTCGAGGCCGAGAGCAAGCAGCGCGCGGGCCTCGAGGTGGCGCTCCGGAACAAGATCGACGAGCTCGCCGAGATCGATCGCCGCAAGGACGAGTTCCTCGCGATGCTCGGCCACGAGCTCCGCAACCCGCTCGCGCCGGTGACGACGGCACTGCAGATCATGCGCATCCACGAGAGCGAGCCGGGCCGCGTCGGGCGCTCTCGCGAGATCGTCGAGCGCCAGATCGAGCACATGACCCGGCTGATCGACGATCTCCTCGACGTGTCTCGCATCACGCGTGGCAAGATCGAGCTCCGCGAGCAGGTCCTTCTGCTCAGCTCGGTCATCGAGCAGGCGGTAGAGACCGCGCGGCCGCTTATCGACGAGCGCGGCCACCGGATCGCCCTGGATCTGCCGTCAGAGCCGGTCGCGTTCCTCGCCGATCCCGCCCGGCTCGCCCAGGTCTTCGCCAACTTGCTGAACAACGCGGCCAAGTACAGCGACGTCGGTGGACGCATCTGGCTGCGCGCTCGGGTAGAGGGCAACACGCTCGTCGTCGGGGTCAAGGACGACGGCCCGGGCCTTACGAAGGACCTGCGGGACCATGCCTTCGACCTATTCATGCAGGGCCCGCAGACCCGCGCCCGCGCCCGCGGCGGCCTGGGAATCGGACTCACGCTCGTCCGCCGTCTGGTCGAGCTCCACGGCGGTACGGTCGAAGCGTTGAGCGATGGAGAGGGTCAAGGAGCGGAGTTCGTCGTGCGCCTGCCAGTGCGGCTCCCGCCGATCAGCGACGGTCCGGCACCCACAGTGGCGAGCACGCCCGCCGGCCCGCGGCGCAGGGTCCTGGTGGTCGACGACAACGTCGATGCTGCAGAAGCTCTTGGGGAGCTGCTCCGCGACTTTGGCCACGAGGTCGCGACCGCGCACGACGGCACGCAGGCGCTGGATCACGCTCGGCTGCACCGCCCCGATATCGTGCTTCTCGACATCAGCATGCCGCAGATGGATGGGTACGAAGTCGCGAAGCGCATGCGTGACGAGCTCGGATTGAGCGAAGCCCTCCTTGTCGCTCTGAGCGGGTACGGCGAAGACCGGCACCGCCGGCTCGCCCGCGAGGCGGGGTTCGATCAGCACGTAACCAAGCCCGTCGATGTCGCGAAGCTCGAGGAGCTGCTCAAGATTCCTCTTTAGAGCAAGCCGGGCGCGATACTTGGCTTGATGCCCGGGGACTTCGACACCGTCAAAGAGCGCGTCGATATCGTCCAGCTCATCGCGGAGCGCGTGCCTCTCAAGAAAGTCGGTCGCGCCTACTCAGGTCTCTGCCCTTTTCACTCTGAGAAGACGCCCTCGTTCACGGTCGATCCTGATCGGCGTACCTATCACTGTTTCGGCTGCGGGCGTCACGGAGACATCTTCACCTGGCTCGAAGAGCTGGACGGGCTCGAGCCCGTCGAGGCGCTCAAGATCCTCGCCGAGCGGGGCGGTGTCGAGCTCACCAGCCGGCGCGACCCCGCCGAGCAGGAGCGCGAGAAGCGACTCCTGGCGGCGAATGACACGGCGCACTTTTACTTCCGCCAGGCGCTCCGCGGGACCGAGCGGGGAAGAGAGGTCGCCCGTTATCTCGCCGACCGTGGGATCAGTGCGGAAACGGTCGAAAGGTTCGGCCTCGGCTACGCCCCGGACAGCTGGGACGGACTGGTGGGTTACCTCCGGAAGAAGGGGTACTCGGACGACGAGGTCGTCGCCGCCGGACTCGTCGGACGGAACGACCGGGGTGTGTTCGACTGGTTCAGGGACCGCCTGATCGTCCCCATAAAGGACGGCCGGGGCCGGATCATCGCCTTCGGGGGCCGCGCCATGCGGCCCGACCAGCGCGGGAAGTACGTGAACTCGCAGGGAACGGTCCTCTTTAACAAGAGCGCCACCCTCTACGCGCTGGACGCCGCCCGGTCCGCGATACGGAAGGAGGGCGCCGCGGTGATCGTCGAGGGTTATTTCGACGCCATCGCTTTACACCAGGCCGGTTTCGAGAATGCTGTCGCCTCCATGGGCACGGCGCTGACCGAGGACCAGTACCACGCGCTCGACGCGATGCGGATCGAGCGGGCGATCGTCGCCTTCGACGGCGACGCGGCTGGGCAGAACTCGGCCGAGCGGAGAGGGATCGATCTTGCCCAGCAGGTCCAGCGGGCGGTTCGCAGAGCCGGACGCGGCGCGGTGACCGCGACGACGGGGCTGTCGGTCTACGTAACCGTGCTGCCACCGGACACCGATCCGGACGTGCTCGCGCGGCGCGATCCCGAGCGCCTTCGAGCGCTCCTCGGCGAGGCCAAACCGGTGCTCGAGTTCGTGCTCGACCGGATCTCGCAGCGCAGCGACCTGCAGAAACCCGAGGGGAGACGCCGGTTCCTGGCCGAGGCGCTGCCCCTCGTTGGGGGCGAGCCAGATCAGCTCACGCGGGAGCTCTACCTCGGGACGCTCTCGTCGTTGACCGGCATCGATCAGGAAACCCTTCGCCGTCAGGCGGCGGCCGCGCCGCCGGCGCCGCAACGTCCCGCCGCGACGGCCAATGAGACTCCTGCGAAACAAACAGCCCCCGCCGAGCGTTACCTAATGGCACTATTGATTCGATTTCCAGAAGAGGCAGCGCGAACCGAACTCGCCCCCGGCGACCTCGACGACCCCGATCACCGAGCGATGCTCGAATTGCTCAAGGCGGGGAAGCATCCGACTTCTGACCTGCCCGCTCACCTGGCCGCCAAAGCTGCGGCCCTTGGCGCATCAGCGCCTGAGCTCGAAGGCGAAGTGGACGTCGCACAGGCGGTCGAAATCGCGGTGCTTGGACTGCGGGAACGAAACGTGCGGCGCCGTATGAAGACCGCGCAAGGTCAGCTTGCTCGGGCGAATGGCGGCGACGTAGGTGCGGTGGACGGAGAGGTCGCTCAGCTGGCGAACGAGCTCGCGGAGCTCATGCACCGCCGGGAGCGACACACAGTCCTACACGCGGCTGACGCCGACGAGAGGGATGAATGAAAAGCACGACTAAGGAAAAGGAAGCCACGACGGCCACGGCGCCGGCGCCTGAGCGCGGGATCCATCCGGAGCACCGCGAGGCAGCCGAGCGTCTCATCGCGCGCGGGCGCCAGCAGGGCTACGTCACGCAGGAGGACATCGTTCGGGCGATCCCGGACGCCGAGCCCGGCGAGGTCGAGGAGCTGCTCACGACCCTCGACGACAACAACGTCGAGATCCTCGAGGCCGAGCGCTCGCCCACGTGGGCGCAGGTCAAGGAAGAAGAGGAAGAGACCGAGGAGCTGCAGCGCGAGGATTCGATCGCATCGGTCCTTGCGTCGGACCTCATCAGTGTCGACGACCCGGTCCGCATGTACCTCAAGGAGATCGGCAAGGTCCCTCTGCTCACCGCGGAGGAAGAGGTCAACCTCGCCAAGTCGATCGAGCTGGGCGAGCAGGCGCTCGTCTCGCCGGCGCTCTCGGTGATCCACCTGTACGAGCTCGGCGTCGAGGTCAAGAAGCGCATGGCCCTCGGACGTCCGAAGGAGTTCGTCGACGAGGCCACCCGCTTCACGAACAAGTCGCTCCGCTTCACGCTCGGCGACGAGGAAGGCGGCAAGGAGCTCAAGCGCGTCGCGAACCGGCTCCTCAAGCTGCGTGACCCGCTGCAGGGCGAAGCGAACAGCAAAGAGATCAGCTACGAGGCGAAGGTGCTCATCGACGAGACCGTCGCCCTCATCGACGCTGCGCGCCGCGATCCCGAGCGCCTCGCGTTCCGGATCCTGCCGCAGTACGCGAAGATCCATGGGCCGGCCGAGGGCGCGGAGCGTCTCGGCGAGCTCGTCATGCTCGGCGCGGAGCTCCGCGACATTCTCGTCAAGCACCTCGACAAGCTCGCGCAGCTCGACTCGGATGAGCAGCGCGCGCTGCGCCGGCTGGCCGACGAGCTCATCCAGAAGGGCGACGACGCGCGGCACAACCTCACCGAGGCGAACCTCCGTCTCGTCGTGTCGATCGCGAAGAAGTACATCGGCCGCGGCATGAGCTTCCTCGACTTGATCCAGGAAGGGAACATCGGCCTCATCCGCGCAGTCGAGAAGTTCGACTACCGGAAGGGCTACAAGTTCTCGACGTACGCCACGTGGTGGATCCGTCAGGCGATCACACGCGCGATCGCGGACCAGGCGCGAACGATCCGCATCCCGGTCCACATGGTGGAGACGATCAACAAGCTCATCCGCGTCTCCCGTGGGCTTCTCCAAGAGCTCGGCCGCGAGCCGACCGCGGAAGAGATCGCCGAGCGCATGCTCATCACTGCCGACAAGGTCCGCGAGATCGTCAAGGTCTCGCAAGAGCCGGTCTCGCTCGAGACTCCGATCGGCGAGGAAGAGGACAGCCACCTCGGGGACTTCATCCCCGACAACCAGGCCCTCGCACCGAGCGACGCCGCGTCACACAAGCTCCTCAAGGAGCAGGTCGAGTCGGTCCTCGAAGGACTGACCGGCCGCGAGCGCCGCGTGCTGCAGCTGCGCTTCGGTCTCGAGGACGGCCGCACCCGCACACTCGAAGAGGTGGGCCGCGAGTTCAACGTGACTCGCGAGCGCATCCGCCAGATCGAGGCGAAGGCGCTGCGCAAGCTGCGTCACCCATCGCGGAGCCGCAAGCTCAAGGACTACCTGGAGTAGCCCTGAAACTCTGATAACGAGAGACGGAGGCGCCGCCATGCGGCGCCTTTCGTTTACATCGGACGTAGTACTTGCGTCCGCGTTCGCCACGGGAACGCGGACGACGCGCACGGCTCTCTGAGGGACCCTTCGGTCAGTGCGCGGACTCATCATCATTGCCTCGGCCGTCGCGATGGCGTGTTCGGCGCCACTTCCGATCGCGACCGCAGCTCCCGCCTTACCGGCCGCCGCGTCTCCGACTGCGTCGCCGACCGCCGCGACCACTCCTAGCCCGACTGCGGTAGTCGGCATCGAATTCCCGGGCGTCACGGCTCTATCGGCGCCGTTGCCATCCGTCGTGTGGGCGGTCACCGACAACAAGCGGCTGTTTCGTTCGACCGATCAGGGTGCGACATGGGTCGAGCGGTTGGGGCCGGGGACCATGTTCCCTACGTCGTCGATCGCCTTCATTAGCGCTGAGGAAGGGTGGCTGCTGCGACGGGGATCGCCAGCGACGGAGTGCATGGCCCAGGGCTTCGAGCTATGGCGCACCCGAGACGGCGCGGCCTCCTGGGAGCTGATCGCGCGGGCTGACTCGAACTTCAGGCTGAATGACATCTCATTCCGGCAGTGCAAGGGTGCGCCAACTTTCGCGGACGGAAAGATCGGGATCCTGACCGCCGATGACGCTAACGGCGAGCCGACGATCTACCGCACAGCGGACGGTGGGGCCACGTGGCGGTCCACCAGATTGTCCGATCCACCTGGGCTTGCGCCAGGCACCGCCGGGTCGGCGCTGCATACCGCCTCCGCGAAATGGTTCGGCACGGCGCTGGTGCTCGCGACGTACGCGTGGCGCGACGGCAAGCTCATCCAATTCGTGCTGCGATCCGCGGATAACGGCGAGACGTGGACATCCGGCCCCGCGATCGAGGGTGGAGACTTCATCGCTTTGCTCAGCAGGACGCGTTGGCTACGCTTTGTCGACGGATTCGAAGAGACGACAGACGCCGGAGGGACGTGGCATCGACTTGTCTCGGACTACATGAGGCAGGCGCCGGTCTCGCCTTCGCTCGTCTTCGCCGACGAAACGGTCGGCTACGCATTTGCGAGGTTTGGGCTCGCGCGAACGAGGGACGGCGGGAGGCACTGGGAGTCCCTGGTCATGCCGGGTCTCTAGGTCGCGCCGAATCTCATCTCTGCTTCGACGCGCCCCAGCGGTCGTAGCTCACGAGCTCCGAAATCGGCTTCCGTCCGCGCATCGGTCCGGACGGGCGCGGGTCCTTGTTCGAGGTCGGGCGGCCGACCATCACGATCTGGCGCGCGGTCAGTTCATCCGGAATGCCGAGGATCCGCTTCGCCTCGGCGTCCTGCGTCGGGCCACCAAACCAGGCCGTACCGCCGCCATACCCGAGCATGGTCGCGCCCGTCAGCAGGCGCTCGGTGAGGCGACCTTCGTCGTACGCGCCGAACATCCCTTCCGCGCCCTCGAGAACGATCGCGATCCCAATGGGCGCGCCGGCGAGCCAGCCGATCGGCGGACGCAGGGCCGCAATCTTCTTCAGACGTTCCTTGTCGCGCACGACGATGAACCGCCACGGCTGGCCGTTCTTCGCGCTTCCCGTCCAGCGCGCGAGCTCGAGGAGCTGGTCGACGACCTCGTCGGGCACCGGTTCCGACGAGTACTGCCGGATCTGCGATACCCGACGGATCGGCTCGAGCGCGGACGAACGGTCGCGGCTTTTCGGCATGCAGGTGCGATGATGCGCCTAATGAAGGAAGTCGATCCGGGCGAGCTCGAGCGCCTCGCATCGGCGCTCCGCCTCGCCGAGTCAGCGCTCGAGGAAGCGCTCGAGGCGGCGGAGAATCTCGGGAGCTTCGACCGCCGCTTCGACGTGCCCCGCGCTGTCGGCGGCGCGCAGCGCCTCGTCGGGAATGCGCTCGAAGCCGTGGATGCCGCGCGTAGGCCCTAGCATCCGTTCCATGCGCGCACTCCTTGGCAAGCGACTCGTGGACGTGGACGTCGGTTAGATCGCCGTAGTAGCCGCTTCGTTCGGTCACGTTCTCGTGGACCTGGGCGCGGGCGACGGCGGCTACGTCCTGCACCGCGCGCGAACCGAACCGGCGACCTTCGCCATCGCCATCGACGCGAGCCCTGACGGCCTCGCAAGTGGAGCGTGGCGCGCGAAGCGGGCGCGCCTCCGTAACGTCTCGTTCCTTGCGGAGGGAGTGGAACACCTTCCGCCGCAGCTGTCCGGAATCGCCGACGAGGTCACGGTGCACTTTCCGTGGGGTTCGCTGCTGCGCGGTCTTGTGGACGGTTCGCGCAGCGTCGTCCGCCCCATCGCCGATCTGCTGAAACCGGGTGCTGAGCTGCGCGTCCTCATGTCCGCCGTCGAGCGCGACGGCGTGGGCGAGGTCACTCCAAATGTTGTGATCTCACGGTCCGGGGCGTACGCGGATCTCGGCCTCGATCTCGTCGGGGTCACGTGGGCATCACCTGTCATGGTTCGCGAGACCCATTCGGCCTGGGCCAAGCGGCTCGGCCTTCGACGGCCCGTGGTGTTCGTGCGCTACTCGCGGCGCTCCTCGCGGCGCGGTCTCATATCGGACGGGACGTCGTCCGATCTGCACGGGATCCAGTCCACGCGGAAGCGCCCGTCATAGCCGAAGAGCGGTCCCCAGACTGGATTGGTGACCCTGACGCTGATCCGAAAGTCATTGCTCTCATCGTCGAACCACTCGTGCACGTCGGCGTAGCCGGAGAAGAGCATCGGGAAGTCGAACGCGAACGGTCCTTCGTAGAACCGCTGCCGACCGGACCGAAGATGCATCCCGCCTCGCTCGTCCACCGCAAGATCGATGTCGACGGCGAGGTGCTGATGCGTTCCGAGATAGTCAACGATCCGGCCTCGTCGCTCGCTGTAGATCATCGTCGCGTCGAAACGGCGCCCGAGCGGCGCAGCGAAGTCGCGATTCCAGGTGACGGTCTCCCGGCCTAGCCGGTCGCGGTACGCGTAGTTGTGGATGGAGAAGGGCACATCGCGTCCGTGCTGGGGGAACATGATTCGCCGCCAGGTGCCGACGTACAGGAACGGCAGCGTGTACGGAAGGCCGTGCCAGACGCGTTCCATCACGCCACGACCGATCGCCGCGCACCGATCCTCGCTGGAGAAGCCGAAGCGCCGTTGGATCTGGGGATGCAATCGGTCGAACTCCGACCCGAGCGCCTGCCGGTAGATGGAGGTCATTTCGGAGGCGCTTTCCGCAGGCAATTACGCGCAGCCGGCAATTCGTAGTACGAGCGAAACGCCACGGCGGCGAGTCCGACCATCGCGACGCCCAGGGTGACCGGCTGAAAGGGTGCGACGAGGAGCTCGGGGATCCGGGCGCCGGTCACCAGCGCGAGCCCGATCGCGAGTGCGCTGCTCAGTGCGAGCAACCGACGCGGATCGCGCGCGACGAGTAGGCCCAGCGCGAGCGCGATCTCCACGACCGCAGCCGCGATCACGAACGTGGGTGCGAGGGAAGCCGTCACCCCGGTCCGTACCGAGAGGTCGACCTCGCCGGCCGGAGCGAAAAGCTTTGGAACGATCCCGTGATAGAGCCAGATGAGTACGAGCGCGCCGCGCCCGATCCAGTGGATGGTGCTGCGCTCCAGAGTGGTCTCTGGTTTCGCTCCGCGCTCGAGCCAGAGCCGAAGACGATCGAAGCTCCACGCCGTCGCCCAGCCGAGCAGCGGGCGGAACACCAGGTCGAGGGCTCGCCCCGCGAGACCGAATCTCGTTTCGTAGTCGTACAGCGTGATGAATCGAATCCCGGCCTCGGTCGGCGCATAGCGCCAGTAGCCCGAGCCCTTGCGGATGAGGGACTTGCGATCGTCGGACCAGAATCGCAGGGCCGAGGTGCGATCGCCGTTGCGTTCCGCGGTCCCGACACTTTCGCCCGCGCCGGTGATGCGCATACCGAACCCGATGCGAGTCGCGTACAAGAAGCGCTGTGGCTCGGTCTCGGCCGCGCGTGGGATGTAGCTGATCTCCGAGAAACGGAGATCCCACCGCTCATGGACCTTCGGGCTCTGTGTGGCATTCCAGAGCGCGTCCATCGATGCGCTGATGAAGCGTTCGACATAGATCGGGCGGGCCACCCGCCGGACTTTAGACTCGCGCCGTCGCGCTTCTGTGTCCGGAGGTGGTCAACAAGGGATGTGTCATCCAGAGGTGCCTGCTGGTGCGCCGATCCCCGACGTCCGCGTCAAGGACGCGTTGATCCCAGTCGAGGACGGGGCGATGCCGGGGCTGCTCGCGTTCCCCGACCGCACGCCCGCCCCGGGGATCCTGATCATCAACGACGTCTTCGGAAGGAGTCCCTTTTACGACCAGCTCGCGCGGCGCCTCGCGCTGGCCGGCTTCGTCGCGGTAACGCCGGAGTACTTCTTCCGCGAGGGTTCGCTACCCGAACCCACGCGAGAGGCCGCGATGGCCCGCGCGAAGCGGCTCGACTTCAAACGCTGGAGCCGCGACATGTCCGCGGCGATCGACTGGCTCGGCGCGCAATCAGAGGTGAACGGCGCTGTTGGGACGATCGGGTTCTGCATGGGCGGAACACAGGCGCTGCTGCTTTCGGCGCGGCGCGAGGATCTTACGGCGACGGTCTCGTACTACGGCTTTCCCGCGGACGCCCGCACCGACGCGTCACCCATCGAGGTCGCGTCGAAGATGCATGGCCCGATCCTCGGCCACTGGGGCGATCAGGATGCGGGCGCCGGCATGGAGAACGTCGAAAAGCTGCGGGCTGCGCTCGAGGTCACCGGCGTGGAGCACGAGTTCCACGTCTATCCGGGTCTGGGCCACGGCTTCCTCAAGGCATCGCTCGAGGATCCAAAGACGCCCGGGTACGAGCAAGCCTGCGCGTCGTGGCGGCGGACCCTCGAGTTCTACCGCCGTTCCTTCGCCCGAACACCAGCGACCGCTCGCTAGACGCGCCGTGTTACGGTTCCGCGCGCATTACCGGGCGTCATGGGAGGAAAGGGAAGCGATGAAATTGTCAGCAGCCTGTTTCAGCGTGCTCGCGTTACTCATCGGATCAATCGCGTTCGGCGGCGGAGGAACCCTAGCGCGAACCTCCGGCGATTCGGGCACCACAGCCCGTGGCGAGGCGATCCCGCAGCCCTCGGTCACCGATTTCCAGTTCATCAAGGCCGGCACCACGCCTCCGACCGAGGCCGCCTGCGAAGCGGTAGGGCGTACGTGCTTCACGCCGCAAGCGATCCAGTCTGCCTACAACCTCGGCCCGCTTTACGCGCAGGGCCTGAACGGCCGGGGCCGGACGATCGCCGTCGTCGATTCGTACGGCAGCGACACCATGGCGCATGACCTCCACGTGTTCGACCAGGCGTTCGGCCTCGCGCCGATGTGCGGGGAGGAAGGCGTGACCTGCACCGCGAACATGCCGACCTTCAAGGAGCTCGCGATCAACGGGACACCGGAGACCAAGTCGCAGCCCGGCAGCGGGACCGGCCTCGAGAATAAGAGTGCCTGGGCCCTCGAGGTCGCGCTCGACGTCGAGACCGCTCACGCCATCGCGCCCGGCGCGAACATCCTGCTCGTTCACTCGAACAACGCCGAGACCCTCGGCGTGCAGGGCTTCCCACAGTTGATGAAGGCCGAGGACTACGTCGTGACGAACCATCTCGCCGACGTCATCTCGCAGAGCTTCGGTTCGGCCGAAGACGCGTTCGGCACCTTCCAGTCGCTCGAGAACCTGCGCTACGCATTCAAGAATGCCGCCGCGAACGGCGTCACTGTTCTCGCGTCGTCCGGCGACGGCGGCACCGCGAACGGGACAAAGCAGCCGACCGCGAAGGGCGGCAACCTCATTCCGTTCCCGACGGTCTCGTGGCCAGGGTCGGACCCGCTCGTGACCGGCGTCGGCGGTACCTACCTCTGCACCGATCCAGTCGCGACGACGAATCAGCCGCGGACGAACTATGCGAAGCCGGGCATCGGCGCCAAGTGCAGTAGCACGGGGGCCTACAACCCAGGCGGCGTCAACGCCGAGGTGGCGTGGACGTTCTCAGGCGGCGGATTCAGTCACATGTTCGCTAAGCAAAGCTGGCAGAACACGCTCCCCGCGGGGAGCACCGCGATCGGAACGATGCGCGGAGTACCGGACGTCGCGTTCCAGGCGAGCGCCGGGACCGGCGCTCTCGTGTACCTCTCGCTGCCGCCGGACGGCAACGGCAGCAACGTGAACAACACGGGCTGGTACGACATCGGTGGCACATCGCTCTCGTCCCCGCAGTGGGGAGGGCTCGTGGCCATCGCGGGTCAGATCAAGGGCGGGCCGCTCGGTCCGATCAATGCGGCCCTCTACAAGATCGGAGCGAACCCGACTCGGTACGCGAACGACTTCTTCGACATCGCGACCAACAACACCAACCAGGGCGACCCGAGCATCCCGGGGTATCCCGCCACCACGGGCTGGGACCCGGTCACCGGCCTCGGCACGCCGAACGCCGCGAATCTCCTTCCTGACCTCGTGCGCGCCCTCAACGGCAACTAGCGCAAAAAGAAGGGGCGGGCTCGATGCCCGCCCCTTTCCCTGCGTCGAGAGAGTGGTTACGCGGACTTGGCCGCGACCAACGTCCCGGCCTGCTTGTCGTGGAACCCTTGCTTGCGTGGATCTGTGGCCGCCGTGTAGAGCAGGTAGATGTAATACAGGAGCACGATCAGACTGACGATCGCGCCGAGCCCACCGCCGACCTGCGTGCCAAACAACGAGTTGAGGACGGATGGGCCGAACAGATATGCCCACCGCATCGTCGCCTGATTCCAGTTGAGAGTGCTGCCGTCCGCCGCGTTCACCGTGCTAAGGCCGAGGATTCGTTGCCCGGGTGAGGCGCGCCATGCCGTCCAGGAGTAGCCGAAGTAGACGAAGCCGATGACGGCATAGATGACGGCCCGGGTGAGACCTCCAACGATCGAGGTGTCGCCCACGATCGACGCGAGGATGACCTGAATGAGTCCGAGGACGATTGCGTCGATGATGAACGCGATGACACGCGCGCCGATCGCGGCGGGCGCGAGTGCGGATGATGCCGCTTGAACCGACAAATGGGACCCCTTCCTCGGCGGCGCTGCCGCCGGCCACGCTTTTTCGCGCGGAGCATAGCGGGCGAGTCCTAGCGTTTCGGTCTCGGTTCGGTCCAAGCGACGTCGGCAGGGACCTCCGCGCGCAGGACGGGCTCGAGCGCGGTGACGTACGCGGCGATGCGCACCGCGATGCGGTCCAAGAACGATCCGTCCAGCGTCACGAGCGCTACGGGCTCCCACACGCGGGCCCACCCTTTGTCCCAGCCTTCGATCCGCACATCCGCGCCGAGGCTTCGTCGGATGGCGCGCTCGCGCGCGCGAAAGGCAGCGAGGAGACGAGCGTTCGTCAGCGCATCGGCTTCGAAGTGCAGTCCCAGCTCGATCACTCCGAGCCGCTCCCGGATCCAGGCTTCGTAATGAAGCTGCTTGTTGCCCGACCAGAGCTGGGCCATGTACGACCAGGCGGTCGCGTGAAATGGCGGATAGCTCGCGCCGGTCGTGGCCTGCACGCGCTCGACGACCCCGACGAGGAACGACCGCGAGGTGAGCCTAGGGAGTGCGGGCGCGGAGGACGAGGTCGATGACACCCGTGAAGACGGGCGCCGCGACCCCCGCGAGCGCGACGAAGGTGAGGCCGCGGCGGCGCGTCGGGCGCTCAACGACACGCGAGACCCGCTCCGCGACCGAGGCGCCGATCGCCACGACTCGCGCGGCGAGAAGCGCAGCGCCAAGAGTGAACGGCCGGTCCCAGATGATCGCCGCTGCGATGCCGAAACCCAGACCGGTGAGCATCCACCAGCGGCCAGCCTATCGCTGCCGAAGCGCGAAGAGCGACGATCACGGCGGGAACGATGAGCGGGACGAAGTCGAACCTCTATCGGTCAGGGCGCAGATACTCTAAAATCGCTCGCACGGTCCCCGGTGGCGCAATGGCAGCGCGGCTGACTGTCCAAAAACGGTGGCAGCCTCTTGGGGAAACTCAGGAGTGAAAACTGGGTGAATTGCGGGAAACCTAAAGCGCGAAAGCGCCAAGGCAATCCGCAGCCAAGCCCGAGGGAACGCCTCGGGAAGGTTCAGAGACTAAGCGCCCAGTGCCTGTAGCGCGGGAACGCGCCAAGGCAATGAGATAGTCCACGTCCGAGGGAAACCTCGGGGAGCGGGTAATCAGTAGGTTGGAGGTTCGAGTCCTCCCCGGGGAGCAGAGGTCGCGAACTAGCATTCCGCGCGTGGCTAATGGTCCTTTTCTCGAAGACTTCAAGGTCGGCGACGTGTCCCGTTCGTCATCCGGCCGCACGATCACCCAGGCCGACAACATCTGGTTCTCGCTGCTCACCAACAACCAGAACCCCATCCACACCGACGCCCACTACGCGTCGCAGACTGAGTTCAAGCGACCGCTGGTGAACAGCGTGTTCACCATCGGGGTGGTGACGGGGCTGATGGTCCCGCACACCAGCCAGAACGGGTTCGCGCTCGGGTGGGACGACGTCAAGCTGCCAAACCCGTTGTTCGAGGGCGACACCCTCTACGCGGACAGCGAAGTGCTCGAGGCCCGGGAGTCGCGATCGCGGACGGGGTGGGGGATCGTGAAGGTCCGG
>DASPWX010000029.1:0-6375 GCA_035637615.1 Bathyarchaeia archaeon
GACCCGCTCGGCATACGGGGCGATCAGGTGGTACGAGCTGAAAACTCCCTCGATGGCGGTCGCGCAACAGGGAGAGATCTGGAACACGACTTCAAACTGGAGCTATCCCGCCGTCATGGTTGACGCAAACGGCGGTCTCGCGATTAACGCCAGCTCAGTTGGCCCGCAGGACTTTCCGAACGCGTCGCTTCTCACTCGCGCGCCAACGGATCCGCCCGGTGTGGTCAACCAGCCGCAGGGCTTTACATCGGGTTCGACGTCATACGTGGGGGACGGTGGCCGCAATCCCGCTCGATGGGGCGACTACTTTGGGATCGCTCTTGACCCCGACGGACTCCGTGTGTGGGCCCAGGCGTCGTACAGCAGAACCTCGACGACGTGGCAGACCTCTATCGCGGCAACACGCGTGACGGCTCCCGCCCTCCGTGCGGCGTCCTTCCGCGTCGTCGAGTCAGACCCCAATCCCATAGCTGGTGCCGCGGTGACCGTCACCGCGCAGGCGCTCGATCAAAGTGGTGCGCCACTGCCCGCAGCCGGCCTCGTCGTCAACTGGTCGGCAAGCCCGGTGGGCAACGGCTCGTTCGCGTCGCCATCGTCCACCACGAACGCCAGCGGATCTGCGACTGTGCAGTTCACGACCTCGCCGACAGCAGCGATCACATACACCATCACCGCGACGGGTGTGACCGGTGGCGTCGGCGCAAGCGCCCCGTTCACTACGAAACCGAAGCCGGCGCCCACGTCGACCCTGTATCTTCCGAACGTTACGAAGACGCTCGGTGGCCCGAACGGTTTCCAAACGCCGTTCATCGTTCAGAACATCGGGGCAGTCAACACCAACCTCGAGATCAGCTTCTTCCGGTTTGCTAATGGATCACTTGTGACTCACCGAGTCGTGACCGCACTCGCGCCCGGCGCGTCGTACGCGGACGTGCCCAACAACGACGCGGACCTGCCTGGGGACACACAGTTCTCGGTACGAGTCGACAGCTTCGGGGCACCGATCGTCTCGGTGGTCAACCAACACAACGGCCTTATTGAAGCCGATGCGTACTCGGCCGCCTCGAGTGGTGCAACCACGGTCTACCTGCCGAATGTGGTCCGCCGTTTCTTTGGGTTCCATTCACCGATCATCATTCAGAACCTTGGTAGCGCGGTGACGACCGCAGTTGCCGTGTTCAAGCCGTTCGCGGGTGGACCGTCGCCTGCGATCAGCCGGACCATTGCACCTGGCCAATCGCAGTTCATCGAACCGAACGTGGAGGGCTCACTGACCGACGGAACGCAGTACTCGGTCACCGTGACCGCGACGCAGCCCATCGCGGTCGTCGTGAACACCCACAACGATGACGCCGGGGTTGCGCACCCGTACTTCTACAGCGCGAACGGCATCACGGCCGGAGCGGCTTCGCTCTACGGTGCATACGCTGTGAAAAACGCGAACGGCGGGCGGACCTCGACGATCGTCGTCCAAAACGTTGGAACGACCCCGAGCACGCCGGCGATGACGTTCACTCCGTTCGGCGGCGGCCCGGCCAAGACCTTCATGGCACCGGCCGCGCTGAGTCCCGGCACCGCATGGGCATTCGATCCGCGTTTCTCAAACGGCGTGGCGACGACCGATTCGACAAAAGCGTGCTCCTCGGGAGCGGCGAACTGTCTTCCGGATGGTGAGTACAGCTTCAAGGCCGATGCCGCAGGCGGCAGCATCGCGGCGATGGTCAACATCATCGGACCGGATAGCGCGATGGGGTACACGGCTAGTGCCGCCCCGGCCACGACCTACTTTCTGCCGAACGTGCTCGCGAATTACTTCGGCTGGACGACGCCGGTCATCCTCCAAAGCGTCACCGCGCGAACGGCGACGCTCACGTGGACGCCGTTCACGGGCGGGGCGCCCGTCGCCCGAATCGTTAGCCTCATCCCCGGCCAGTCGCTCCGCATCGACCCGGTCAGCTCGGTCGTCTTGGGCCGTCAGTATTCCGTGAAGGTCGTCGCCGACGGACAGCTCACGGCGATCGTTATGGAGCTCAACGGCGAACTTGGCGGCGACAACGCGATGACGTACTCGGGGTTTGCCGGAACTCCGTAGTCTCACGCGCGTGGCACCGTATGCCCTGTACGCCGAGTCCGGGCCGCAGCACAAGAAAACACTCCTCCACGTGCTCGACCTGCTCGGCTGCGTGGTTCAGGCGGACACGACCGATGCGGCGGTCGCGGCCGCGCCTGACGCGATCCATGCGTACCTGAGCTATCTCCACCGCCACGGCGAGAAGGTCGATCCCGACGAGCCGATCCAGACGCGCCTGGCGGAACACAACACCGACGGCATGTTCTCGGGTCAGGCGATATGGCCGCAGGACCTGAAGCCCTTGGCCCCGGCAGCGCTCGCGCGGTACGTGAACTGGCTCGACTGGTCCCGTGCAGACCTGCTCGCCCTGGTGAAGGGGATCGACGACAAACGCCTTCGCACGAAGCCGGCGGCTGGCCGATCCGTGCGCGACATCCTTCTGCACGTCCTCGGGGCCGACAAGTCGTACGTGTATGGGCTCGTCGGTGTGCTCAAGGCCATGGGGGACCCGACAAATGCCGCCGAGCGCGGCGATCTCGATCTGCGCATCGCGCTCACGGAGGCGCGCTCCGCGGCGATCGCTCGGCTGAAGGCGCTCACACCGGCGGAACGCGCGAGGATCCGGAAGGGCGGCCAATCGACCTACTCGGCGTATCGCATCATCCGCCGGATGCTCGAGCACGAGTGGGAGCACCGCCGCGAGATCGCGGCGCGGCTGGGTCGCGAGGCCTAAGCCCGGACCGGCACCCTTCCGATCGCGTTCACGAGGAGATCCGCAAGTGGCGCCGCGAGCGATCCGCCGCGGTCGGCGCGCGCGTCGTACCCGCAGACCGAAATGCCGCGCACGTCGGCGACGGCGAAGACCTGGCGCAGCACGTCCGCGACCGCTTTCATCGATGGACCGTCGAGGGCCGCGAAGGCGACCGCGGGGAACTCGCCGGGATCGATGATGTCGACGTCGACGTGGACCCACACCGACCGCCGTCGCGACCACGCGATGAGCCCCGGTGCCTCGGGATGCTGGCGGTCGAAGGCGATCCGCAGCACGTGCGATCGATCGAGGTTGGTGATCTCGCCGCTGTCGAGCGAGCGCGCTCCGACGAGTGCGACGCGATCGTCGGAGATCTTGCGCGCCCCGGGGAAAAGGAGCGGCGCGACGGAGCGACCGCAGAGATGCGCGAGGACCATGCCCGAGATGTAATGCGACGGCGTCGTCGCCAGAGTGTTGAAGTCACCGTGGGCGTCGAAGTACAAAAGCGAGAGCTCGGGTTCGGCGGTGAGGGCGCCCGAGAGCGCGCCAGCGGCGATGGTGCACTCGCCCCCCAGCACCACGGGTGTCGCACCTTCGCCCATCGAGGCCAGAACGCCATCGCACAGGCCGCGGCAAGCCTCACGCGCCGCGCTCAGCCAGCGCTCGCGCGGATTGAAAGGAATGCGCACGCGCTTCTCCGCCCCGAGCCGATCCATGAGGAGGGGGCCGAGGGCGGCCGGCGCCTCCTGCAGCCCGATGAAACGCTGCTCGGTGACAACGCCGGCCTCGAAAAGATGGAGCGGGCGAGCCGCCATTTCTGGGCGCATGCTAGCCGCGCCCACAAGCACGCGACCCGCCCGCGAGCGCGCTACTGGTGGATGAGACCGGTCTGATTCAGCGCGAGGCAGATGATGGCGATCGCGGCTAGCGGATAACGAGACCAACGTCCGGAAACGAGCATAAGGATGCCGCAGATGAGCGCGATGAGCGCGAGGATGAACGAGATCGTTAGTGCCGGCATGTGCACCTCCCGCGTGTAAGAGTGCTCGGCGATCGTGCAACCGCCGTGCCGCGGTCAGTCTATGGTCGCGAGCAGTCGGTCGATCGCCGCGAGCCCGGAGTGCAGCACTCGCGACGTCATTCCGAACCCGATACGCAGATGCCGCTCCGCGCGGAATTGGATGCCCGGCACGATCATCGTGCTGTACTCGCGGATCAGGCGATCCACCAGAGCCATCGAGTCGATCGGGTACTGGTAGCTGAAGAAACAGATCGCGCCCGCGGCCGGTGGCGTCCAGTGCAGCACGCGCGAATGGCCCGCGGCCCAATCTTCCAGAAGCGGCCAGCGCTCGTTGATGAGAAAGCGCGCGCGCTCCAGCAGCTGCTTCCGTCGTTCGAGTGCGACCTCGGTGAGCGCCTCAGATAACGTGGCCGGCGCGATCGTCGTGTAGTCCTTTATCTCGAGCGCCGCCTCGATGCGATCTCGCGGCCCGACCAACCATCCGACCCGGAGACCGGGGAGCCCGTAGACCTTCGAGAGACCGCCGGTCACCACGATGCGCTCTCCGCGCCCGCTGAACGACGGGCTCTCCTCGGCGGAGCGCTCGGCCCCGCGGTAGACCTCGTCGGAGAGGATCCACGCGCCCCCGCGGTCCGCGATCCGCACGACGCTCTGGATCTCCGCCTGCGAGAGGATCTGCCCGGTCGGGTTATTCGGCTGGCAGATGCAGATGACCTTTGTGCGCGCGTTGACCGCGGCGGCGAGCGCGTCGAGGTCGATCGTCCACGCGCGCTCCTCGCGCAGCCAGACCTCGCGCACGCGCGCGCCGAGCGCGGTCGCGATGCCGTGCACCTGCATGTAGTTCGGCATCACGACGACGACTTCGTCGCCTGCGCCCACGAGCGACGCGAGCGCGAGGAAATTCGCTTCGCTCGTGCCCGTGGTGATCATGACGTCGTCGGCGTCGTGCCCCGAATGGATCCCCGCGATGAGCGTGCGCGTGGCCTCGCGCCCCACGCCCTCGGCGTAGCCGAGCCTCGTCTTGAACAGCTCCTTCGGGTCGCGCGTGATCTCCGCCAGGGTGAGGGCCTCGACGCCCGATTCGGAGAGGTCGTATTGGACCTTGTGCTCCCAGACCGACTGCATGCGCTCCATGTCGAAGCGTGGGAATTTCATCGCGTCACATCATCCTCTTCGTGCGCCGCCCCCTGTCGCAACGATATCGTCGTACGCCGTGCGTATAGGGGTCCAGCTGCCCGAGGTGGAGCGTGAGGTCCGCTGGCCCGAGGTTGTCGCGATCGCCCGGGCAGCGGAGGAGTCGGGCCTCGAGTCGATCTGGGTCGGTGATCATCACCTGTACCGGGGAGGCGGCCGGCCCGAGCGTGGGCCGTGGGACGCGTGGACGCAGCTCGCCGCGCTCGCCGCGACGACGCAGCGAGTCCGTCTCGGGCCGCTCGTCGCAGCCACTCCTTTTCATCCGCCCGGCGTGATCGCGCGAATGGCGGCATCGATCGACGAGATCTCGGGGGGTCGGTTCACGCTCGGCCTCGGCGCCGGATGGAACGAGCCGGAGTTCCGCGCGTTCGGGTTTCCATTTGACCGGACCGTGTCGCGCTTCGAGGAGTCCTTCGAAATCGTCTGGCGGCTGCTCGCCGGCGAGCACGTCACGTTCAAAGGTGAGTTCCAGACCGTCGATGACGCCGTCGTCCTGCCGCCGCCTCGCCGCCGCGTTCCGATCATGATCGGCTCGAACGGCGCTCGCATGCTCGGAATCGCACTTCCCCACGTCGATGCATGGAACACGTGGTTCACCTCGTACGGGAACACCGTCGAGGGCTTCGCGAACCTGCGCGGCGACATTGATGCCGCATGCGTGAGAGCGGGCCGTGACCCAGCCGAGATCGCGCACAGCGCGACGGTGCTCGTCAGGTCCGGCGACGGTCCGGGCGAGCGGCCGCACGACGTCCCGCCGGTTGCGCACAAGGACCTCGCCGCACATCTGCGCCTCCTGGCCGAGGCCGGTGCCGATGAAGCCATCCTCGTCCTTGACCCCATCGACGAGCGCTCCACGCGGCAGGTCGCGAACGCTATCGTTGACTTGAAATAAAGCAAACACGCGTCTTGGGGTCCCTACCCCATGAGGGGCCCCTACCCCTGCCCCGTCCAGTGGACGGGGCCTTTCGGCGTCTAGGAGTGAATGTGGCGAGATTCGCGAAGCTGTTCGGTCGAGCCCGCATGGAGAAAGCCGCGCCCCGCGTCGAGCGTGTCGTCGTCGGGCTCGGTAATCCCGGCGAGGGCTACGCCGCGACGCGCCACAACGTCGGCTTTCAGGTCGCCTCGCGCCTTGCGAAGCGCGCGCGCGCCGAGTTCGGCGTGAAAGCGGCCGACTCACGAATCGCGGAGGGCGCGATTGACGGCGTGCGCGTCGCGATTGCCCGCCCGCAGACGTTCATGAACGATTCCGGACGCGCGGTGCGCAAGCTGCTCGATCGTTACCGCCTACAGCCGTCGGATCTGCTCGTGGTGTTCGACGAAGTCGATCTCCCGCTCGGC
>DASPWX010000030.1:0-6154 GCA_035637615.1 Bathyarchaeia archaeon
CGTTGTCCTGTTCGCCGTAGGCCTAGCGGTCGCGCTACTGGGCCCGGTGATGAGAGGACCAACGGCGTTCTTTGACGAGCTCGGGAAGACGATCAGCCGGATCGCGCCTCAGCCACAAGCCGACCTCCGGGGCGACGAGCAGATCAAGGCGGTGATCAAGGCCATGCCCGAAGGCAAGCTCCGGGTCGGGACAATCGTCGACGAACAGAACCGGGTCGTCTTCACCGTCACGGCCGACCGCTCGGCGGTAAAAGCAGCCGTGCAACCGGGAGACGAGCTCCGGATCGCCCGCGATGGGAGCGTGGAGATCGTGCCGACGGGAATCCCGGGTGTTATCGACTCTCTGCAGAGGGCTCTCGAAGACCTGAAGCGCAAGTTCTTCGGGCCGTAAAAGGCTCCAGATAGACGAAAGGGCCGCCCTTCGGCGGCCCCTTTCGACCTGATTTGGGAGGTGTCAGCTCGCCTTGCGAGCCGAGACGAGCGCCCGCGTCCCGACCACCGTCCGTGCCACGAGCTCGGTCCGCCAAGCCTTGCGGCGCTCGAGGGCCTCGCTGTAGCCGCGGTCGTACGCACCTATCGCGAGGAAGCCGACGATGATCATCCCGAGTGCGATACCCGCCATGAGTCCGATCGCGAAGAGCACCATCGTGTTTCCTCTTTCTTACGCCCGAAGGCGATCGTCTGGCGGGCGCTTGAGCAAACCTCATGCCACGGCGCTCGCTTCCCTGGCGACATGACAACATCACGCCCGTGCATCCAGCGACGCGACCGCCCGCAACATCCGCGGACGCGATTTCCATCAGCCCCCGACACTCGCTGAACGTGCGCTTGGTGTCCCTTGTTCCGCCATACGTCGCGCCCAAGGCGAAAGCATCGAGTGAGACAGACGGGAGGCGCGCGGTTCGTTACCGATCCTTGACCTGCGAGCGCGTTCGCCGTCGGGAGCCGCCCCCAGCACTTTGGCGAGACCGGTCGGGCAGGATATGCCCGGCAGTCGAAGGAGGAGATCGTGCGTCTATCGCTTTTGCCCAAGAAGAGCGAGTTCTTCGTCCTTTTCGAGCAGCACGCCCAAAACGCGGTCGAGGCGGCTGAGGCCCTGGCCAAGCTTCTAGGCGACTTCACCGACGTCGAAAACAAGGTCCGCGACATCCACGCGATCGAGCATCACGGCGACAAGCTGAATCACGAGATCGTGCGGCACCTGAACGAGACATTCGTCACCCCGCTCGATCGGGAGGACATCGTCGGGCTCGCGAGCAGGATCGACGACATCACCGACGTTTGCTACGACGTCTCCGAGCTCGTGCTGCTCTTCAAGGTCACGAGCATCCGTCCGCCCGCGGTCCGTCAAGCAAAGGTTCTCGTCACCGCGGCGAGCGAGGTGCTCTCGATGCTCAAGAATCTCGAGGGCCTAAAAAACCTGGAGCCGCATTGGATCAAGATCCACACGCTCGAGAACGAGGGCGACCAGATCTGGCGCGAGGCCGTCGCGGAGCTGTTCGCGGGATCCGGCGACGCGATCGAGATCATCAAATGGAAGGACATCTATTCGCTGGTTGAGACCGCGATCGACCGCTGCGAGGATGTCGCCAATATCGTCGAGACCATCATGGTGAAACACAGCTAGTTGGACAACGCGACGTTCCTTCTCGCACTCGTAGTCCTTCTGGGCATCGCGTTCGAGTTCGTCAACGGGTTCCACGACGCGGCCAACGCCATCGCCACGGTCGTCGCCACTCGCGTGCTCACACCACTTCAAGCGATCCTGATGGCCGGCGCACTGAACCTCGTCGGCGCGCTTTCGGGCGAGGCGGTCGCGAAGACCGTCGGCAGCGGTATCGTCGACAAAGCCGTCGTGACCCAGGACATCGTCGTGGCCGCTCTCGTCGGCGCGATCATCTGGGACCTGATCACCTTCGTCGCCGCCTTACCAACCTCTTCGAGCCACGCGCTTATCTTCAGCGTGATCGGCGCGGCGGTGTCGGTCCACGGAGTCGGCGTCATCATCGCGCCGGGCCTTCAGTTGACCGTATTCGGGATCGGGTATTCGCCCGTCGTCGCGTTCATTTTCGGATACGCGCTGATGCTTGCCCTCTATTGGGGTCTCCGGAACGTGAGCTATCGCTTCGTGAACCGATTCTTCGGCCGGGCGCAGATCGTCTCGAGCGCCTACATGGCATTCAGCCACGGTGGCAACGACGGCCAAAAGACCATGGGCATCATCGCGCTCGCCATCTACGCCTTCCACGGAAGTACCGGACCCTTCGTGATCGACACCTGGGTCAAGATCGTCTGCGCCCTCGCGATCGGTCTGGGGACCGCGACCGGCGGGTGGCGGATCATCCGCACCATGGGCATGCGCATCACCGCGCTGAAGCCCGTCAACGGCTTCGCTGCCGAAACCGCCGCCGCCACGGTCATCGAGATCGCGACCCGGTTCGGCATTCCTATCTCCACCACCCATGCGATCTCGGGCGCCATCCTCGGCGTCGGGTCGACGCGACGCCTTTCCGCGGTGCGGTGGGGCATCGCCGGACGGATCGTGACGGCCTGGGTCCTCACGATCCCGGGCTGTTTCGTCCTTGGCTACGGGACCGCCACCCTCTTACACGCGATCGGAGTGCATCCTTAGCGGCGCTGTGACCGTCGCGCAGCGCGGGCCGGACCGCACTCGTTACGCGCCTCCTTCACTGCCGCTCCCGCTCCTCGGACGGCAGCGGCTGCTCGACCGGCTCGAAGGGGTCGGGCGTCACCGGCTCACGCTCGTCCATGCGGCCGCGGGGTACGGCAAGACGACCGTGCTCGCGCAGTACGCCGACCTGCTCCGCGCCTCGGGCCGGCGCACCGCTTGGCTCACCCTGCAGCGCGGCGATGAGGACCCGCTGGTCCTGTTCGCCGACCTCGTCGGGGCTCTCCGCCGCGACACCGCGGCATTCGGCGAGCAGCTGACGGCGTTCCTCGATCGCGGCAGCCGCCTCGAGCGGCGCCTCGCGCCGCTCGCGCAAGCGCTCGCCGACGAGCTGGCGCCGCTCGGCGAACTCGTATTTTTCCTGGACGATCATCCGGGGGTCCGCGCCGGCGCGCCGCTCGCCGCCTTCGGAAACGAGCTTCTCGACCTGCTCCCTGAGAACGCGCATCTGGTGCTTGCCACTCGTCGCACGCCGCAGATGGGCGGCCTCCCGCGATGGCGCCTCGGAGGGTCGGTGCTCGATATCTCCGCGGCGGAGCTCGCATTCACGCGCTCCGAAGCGGTCGATCTCCTCCGCGGCGAGTTCGCCCTCGACCTGCCCGATCACGCCATCGACGCGATGTACTCGCGGACCGGCGGCTGGCCGGCCGGGCTGCGGCTCGCCGCGGCGTTCGTGACCGAGCGTGGCTGGCAGCAGCTCGGCGAGTTCCAGGGCGGCGGAGCCGAGCTCTATGCGTACTTCAACAGCGAGGTCCTGCGACGCGGATCGCGTCGCGATCAGAACACGATCCTGCGATGGTCTCTGCTCGACCGCCTCGAGGACGACGTGGCGGTCTCGGCCGGCGGCGCGTCGCGCGAGCTGCTCGCCTCGCTCGAGCAGGCGGGTCTCGTCGTGCGCGAGGGTACCGACGGCGCCCATCGGTTCCAGCCGCTCTACGCGGAGTTCCTCCGCTCGCGGGCGCGTGAGCTGTTGCCCGCCGCGGAGATCGTCGAGCTCCATCGCGGGCACGCCGAGCGCGCCGCGGCACGCGGCGACGTCGATCGTGCGATCCATCACTTCCAGCAGGCCGGAGATCACCGGCGCGCCGCGCAGCTCGTTCGTGACAACGGCGAGCGCGCGCTGCAAGGTAGCGAGGTCGCGACGCTGCAGCGCTGGCTCGATGGATTCCCACCCGGCGCGGAGCGGCGTCTCCCCTGGGTCATTCTCCTTCGCGGACTTCTTCACCGCGTCCGCGGCGACTACGAGCGTGCGCTCGCGAATTACCGCGACGCGGCGGGAGAGCTTCGGCGCGCGCGTGACACCGAGGGACTCGCACGCGCATTGACATGGTCGGCGCAAGCGCTCCGCTATCTGCGTCGTCCGCGCGAAGCACTGGAGCAGGCGCACGAGGCGCTGGGTCTGGTCGGAGATGGCGCGTCGACCCAGAGCGCCTGGCTGTGGCACGTCATCGGCGGATCGCACGCCGACCTGGGCGAGATCGAGGAGGCCGCACGGGCGCATCTCAAGGCGGAGGCGATCTTTGCCCTCCTCACCGATCGCTCCGGCGAGCTCGCGGAAGCTCTCGCCCTCGCGCAGCTGCACCACCTGCTCGGCGAGCTCGATGCCGCGCAACGGACCTACCTGCGCGCTCTCGCACTCCAGCAAAAGAACGCCGACGTCACCGCACTCTGTTGGGCGGAAGGCGGACTGGTCGACGTGCGGACGCGCCGTGGCGACACCGCGGAGGCGCTCGATACCCTGCGCCAGACGCTCGAGATCGCGAGCGCGAACGATCTCCGCCTCGCGCAGGCGGCGATGTGCTCGACCCTCATGACGGTCCACGCGCTCACGAGCGAGCGCGGTGCCGTGGAGGAGGTGTACCGAGCGGGCGTCGAGCTGTGTCGCGAGCAGGCTGACGATCACGTGATCGCGGAGCTCCACGCGACCGCGGCCGAGCTGCGCGCGCTGCGCGGCGACGCCGACTCCGCGCACGACGCGTTGCGCGCGGCCGAGGCGCTCGCGAGCTCGGCCGCCGGTCCGGTGCCCGCGATTCGCGCGGCCCTCGCCCGCGGCACGGTCGCGGAGGCGCAGGGCGATCGCGAGGGTGCGCTCCGTGCATACCGCGAGGCGCGCGCGTCCGCGCACGCGATCCGGGCGCGCTACTTCGAGACGAAGGCGACGTTGCTCGCGGTGCCGCTCGAAGACGATCCGGCGACCACCAGGGCCGCACTCCGCGCCGTCGCCGCAGAGCGTTACCGGGACTTTCTCCTGCTGCGCCCGGCGCTGGCGGACGCCCTGCGCCAACGCCTTGGTGACCTCGAGCTCAACCCCGACGACATGCGGATCCTCGCGTCGCTCCTGCAACCGATGGCACCGACACCCGCGCACGCGATCTCATCGTCGGTCGCCGAAAGCATCCAGGCGTTCGTTCTCGGCCCGTTCGAGCTGCGGGCGGGGGGCACGCGCATCAGCGACCGTGGCTGGCGCACCAGCAAGGCAAAGGAGCTCTTTGCATTGCTCCTGCTCGATCGACAGCGCGCTGTCTCCCGGGACGAGCTCGTGGCGCAGCTCTGGCCCGAGACCGACCCGGCATCGGCGCTCTCGAACTTCCACTTCACGCTCCACGCTCTGCGGAAGGCGCTCGCATCGGCGGGTGCGTCGGAGGCCACGAGCGTCGTACGCACCGACACCGGCTACCGGCTCGCGCTTCCGATCTCGATCCACGTCGACCTCGAAGTCTTTCACCGCTCGCTGCGCCGCGGTCGCGAGGCGCAGGAAGCGGGTCGATCGCGCGAGGCGATCCAGTACCTGCGGGCGGCAGTGGCGGTCCATCGGGGCGAATTTCTCGCGGACCTGACCGCTCCATGGATCGATCGGCAGCGCGAGGAAACGGACCGTCAGCTTGTCGCGGCCGCGAAGGAGCTCGCGACGCTCGAGCTCGAGTGGAAGGAACCCAAGGCGGCGGTCCGGCCACTCGAGAAGCTTCTGGAGCTCGAGCCGTACGACGAGGAAGCGCATCGTTTGCTGATGCGCGCGCATCACGAATCGGGCGATCACGCGCTCGCGGTGCGTCACTACCAGGCTCTCGAGGCGATGCTCCGCCGCGACCTCGGTGCGGAGCCCGAGGCGGCGACGCGAGAGCTCTACCAACGCATCCGACGGGCCGGCTAATCCACCTGCACTAGTCCTCTTCGCACGCGTCGTCCAGATCTTCATGCAGTTGACGGAGATGACGCGACCGGACGTGTCGCCTCCGTGTCGACCGCCGTCTTCGCGCCGCCCAAACCATTGCGCGGTTGCTTGCTTTGGCGAACATCACCCGCACAGGGGATGACCTCCTCGTGGTGGGCGGGTAGTACTCGGGCTGGGAGTAACGGGGGAAATGACGGGGCAGATGGGTGATTCCGCGAGGCGCCTTTTGGCGGCCTCCTTTGCGCTGTCACTTCTCTTGTCGGCGCTTCCAGGGACGAACTGGGCCGCCGCTC
>DASPWX010000031.1:0-6709 GCA_035637615.1 Bathyarchaeia archaeon
CGGCCAGGACCCTCTCGCTCGACACGTATTCCTCCTGCATCGGCGCGCTTCAGCAAGGCCAGGCCGACGCCATCGGCGCTGACGAGCTGACGCTCTGGAGCCTCCTCGCCCAAGACCCCAATACCAAGATCGTCGGGCGGCCCCTAGTTGAAGTCCGCTACGCGATCGGCACGAAGAAGAACACCTCCGATCGCCAGGGCTTCCTCCCGTTCCTGAATACCTGGCTCGCAGGAGTGATCGGCGATGGCACCTGGGGTCGGCTCTACGCCCAGCACATCGCCCCTCTCTCGAGGGAGACGAAGACCGCCCCATAGCGGCAAGCGCATTCCGATGTACCAGGGGCGATGGAAGAAAGCTGGCGTCAGATGGTCGACGCCCAGTGGCTCCACGACTGCATGGAAGAGTGGCGCGACTGGGGCCATCTCGTCATGCGCGCGAAGTGGACGATGGATGGAGCGACCACGCTCGCCGAGGCGGCCGCCCGGTTTCGCCAGCGCGCGCAGGAGCTCGACGAGCTCAGGCGAGCCGGGTTCGAGCTCGAACAGCCGGTGAACGACGACTACGCGTTCGTTGTGCGGCCTGGCGAGGAGTCGCCGATGCGCCTCGTGGAGGACGACGAGTGAGTCAAGATGACCTTGAAGATATCGAGGTCGGCGAGCCCATCTACGAGTGCTCCGATTGCGGCAGCGTGACGATCCGGGGGAAGTGGTCGATCGAGGGCGCGCGGACGCTCACGCATGCCGCACGCATGTTGCGCGATTACGCGCACGAGCTCGAGCACATGCGGGCCTCCGGCCTCGAGCTCGCGAGCCCGGTCGAGGCCGACTACGGCGTCGTTCGACCGGGCGGGACTCCGCCGGACGACGACGTCGATGGCAGAGACGACGAGTGACGGCTCAACCGCGCCTGCACCTGCTCCCGCGACGCGAGGGCGGCCGTGCCGACGCCCTCGACGGCGAACGACGCGACCGCGTTCGCGAAACGGGTGGCCGCTTCGAGATCGTCCCCGTCCGCGAGACCGAGGGCGAGACCGGCGCAGAAGGCGTCGCCCGCACCGGTCTGATCTACCACTTCGTTCGCCGGGAAGCCCCCGACCTCGACCTCCCGCCCGCCGCGTAGCACGAGCGCGCCGCGCTCCGCGACGGTCACGATGACCGGCGCGATGCGCGCCCATCCGCGGGCGAGGTCGAGGTCTCCCTCGATGTCCTCCTCGCTCACGACCGTAACGCTCACGCGCTCGAGCACGACCTGCGCATCGTCCCACTCGCGCCGTCTGATGGTGCCGTCCGCGTCCCACGACCGCAGATATCCCTGAGCCGCGAGAACGCGAGGGACGCCTGAATACACCGCGAAGACGGACGGCTCGATCTCGTGGGCGATCGAGGCGAGCACCACCGCGCGCGTCTCGCGGAGTGCCGGCGGGATCGCGTCGGCACCGATCCCCTTCGCTCGTGCCTTGAGGCGAAGCCGGCGCCGACCGTCGACGTACCGGAATGAGAAGGTCGTCGTGACTGCGCTCTCGAGCGCGTGGAGCTCGATGCCGAGCTCGCGACAACGCTTCGCCAGGCGCTCGCCCTCGTTCGGGCCGACGCGCGTGAGCAGGGCGACGCGGTCGCCGAGGCATGCCGCCGCGGCGGCCGCGTAGGTCGCGGTGCCGCCGATGCGCCACTCGGGATCGCCCTCGAACTCGTCACGCGCCGTGTGGCCGATCGTGACCAGGTCGAACATCAGACGTTGAATAGGACGTGCAATACCTCGCCGTCCTTCACCGGATAGGTTTTCCCTTCGGTCCGCATCACGCCGAGCTTCTTGGCGTTGGCCTCGCTTCCCGCCTTGAGGAGCTCTTCCCAGCCGATCACCTCGGCGCGGATGAAGCCCCGCTCGAGGTCGGTGTGGATCGCACCGGCCGCCTGCTGAGCCGGCGCGCCGGACGGGACCGTCCACGCGCGGACCTCGTCCTCGCCGACCGTGAAGAACGAGCACAGGCCGAGCAGCTCGTACGTCGCACGGATGAGACGGTCCAGTGCCGGCTCGGCCAGGCCGAGCTCCTTGCGGAATGCAGCGGCCTCCGCGGGCGGCAGCTCCGCGATCTCGGCCTCGAGCTTCGCCGAAACCGGTACGACCGCGCTCGCGCGATGGGCCTTTGCCGCCTCGCGCACGGGGGCGATGATCCGCTCCGGGTCGGCAACGTCGTCCTCGTCGAGGTTCACCGCGACGAGGACCGGCATCCGCGTCAGGAATCGGAACCCGCGAATGGCTTTTTCTTCATCAGCATCCAGGTCCAGGTCGCGGAGGGGACGCTCCTCGGTGAGCGCGGCGAACGCGCGCTGCAGCACAGCTTTCTCGCGCTCTTTCATCTCGCGTTCGGGGCCTTTGGAGCTGCGCAGCTCCGGCTCGATGCGCTCAAGGCGTCGCTCGACGACGGCGTGGTCGGCGAAGAGAAGCTCGAGCTCGACCGTCGAGAGGTCGCGGACCGGGTCCACCGAACCGTCCACGTGCGGGACCGACGGCGCGCTGAAGGCGCGGACGACGTGGACGATCGCATCGGCGGTGCGCAGATCGCCGAGCTTCTGAGGCGAGATGGCCTGACCCGGCTTCTCCGCACGTGCGAGGCCGATGTCCCGGTACATGACCTCGGCGTGCGTGATCTTCTTTGGCTTGTACAGCGCGGCGAGCTCCTCGACGCGCCGGTCCGGCACCTTGGCGACGCCGACGTTCGTCTCCGCCTCCGCGCCTGCGAAGGCTCCGGTGGACGCGTGCGCGCCGGTCAGGAGGTTGAACAGCGTGGTCTTCCCGACGTAGGGCAACCCGGTGATGGCGGAGACGACGTTCATGACCCGAGCTGCGTCTCGCGGACGTCCGGCGGATCTTCATGGAATATCGCGCGCGCGATCGCGCGGAACCGCTCGACCGACCCCGTGCAGAAGAGCGCGTGCTCCGCTCGACCACTGTCGCGCGTGAGCCGGTGAGAGGCGAGGACCTCGCGCACCGCGAGCGCGGTGGTCGTCGCCGAGTCGACGACCCGAACGTCACGCCCTGCGACCTTCTCGATCGCGGCGCGCAGGAGTGGATAGTGGGTGCAGCCGAGAAGCAAGGTGTCGACGACCGGCCGCACGACACCGCCCTCTGTGAGGAGCGGCTCGACATACTCGCGGACCGCCGCGAGCGCCTCGGGGCTCTCCGCTTTCCCATCCTCGACGAGCGGGACGAGCTTCGGGCACGCCTGCTGCGCGACGTCGACGAGCGGATCGAGATCACGGAGAGCGCGTACGTAGGCGCCGCTCCGGACGGTGAGCACGGTCGCGAGGACCCCGACCGCCCGGCGAGCCGTCGCGGTCAGGGCCGCGGCCGCGCCGGGCCGGATCACGCCGATCGTCGGCACCGGGAACTCGTCGCGCACCGTTTCCAGGGCGACGGAGGTGGCCGTGTTGCAAGCGATCACCACGAGCTTGCAGTCGGCCCGCGCGAACCAGCGCATGGCCTCGCGGGTGAACCCAACGACCTCCGCCGGCTCGCGCGGGCCGTACGGCATCCGGGCTTCATCGCCGAGGTAGATGGTCGACTCGCTCGGGAGTTGCCGGCGGAGCTCGCGCAGGACGGTGAGCCCACCGACGCCCGAGTCGAACACGCCGATCGGCCGGTCGGCGGCCCCGTTCACCGGAGGTCTAGCGGCGCTGCTGCTGGACGAGCGCGTTCGCGAGGGCGTCGATCGCCTTCGAGATGGCGGCGTTGGGCGACGAGAGCACGAACGGCTGCTGCTTGTTGAGGGACTCGGCGACAAGCTTCCAGTCTGTCGGGATCTCCCCGACGACGGGAAGGTTGAGGGTGTTCTCGATGCCGCCCTTCGACATGCCGGCTGCGCTGTCGGCCTGATTTACGACGAGAAGGATCGGGATCCTACCCTTGTAGCCGAGCGCCTCGAAGGTGTCGACCGCCGCGCGCGTATTCGCGATCGACGCCTGCATGTACGTCACAACGAGCAGGATCACGTCGGCGACGTCGAGCATCGCGAGGGTCTCCTCGCCGAGCCTCGACGGCGCGTCCACGATGACGTAGTCGTGATCTTCGGCCAGGAGCTGCATGGCCATCGCGACATCGGGTGCGGCCATGAGCTCGGCCTCTTCGGGACGGGGCGGTCCGAGCAGCACGGCGACGCCGCTCGGACCTTCCCACAGGACCTCGGACAGTGATGTTCGCATCCCTTGACCCGTCGGGAGATCGACGATCGAGCGCGTGGCGGGTGGCACCTGAAGCGAGTGACGGACCGAGCCGAACTGCATGACCCCATCCATGAGAGCCACTGAGTGGCCGCGCCGCCGCAGGATCGTCGCGAGGTTGATGGCGATCGTGGTCTTTCCCGATCCGCCCTTCGGAGAGAAGCACACGATCATGCGGCCCTTGAGCCGGACATCCCGTTTGCCGATCGCGAGCGCGGTGGCGAGCTCGTTCGCGCCGCCCGGAAGGACAAAGACGGCGTCGATGCCCTGGTCCGGCTTCGGGTCTATGGGGCGCTGCGGGACGGTGACCATGACGATTCTCGTTCCCGGCGAGGCGGCTCGGACGCGCTTGGCGATGTCGAAGCCGGAGTTCTTGCCGGAGAGAAGCGCATCGATGAGGACAGCGTCCGGTTTCTCGGTCGTCACGCGCACGAGAGCGGCATCGCTCTCGCTCTCGACGGCGACGAGCTCAGCCTCCTTCTCACGGGAGAGCATCTGCTGGAGGTGCTGAGCGACCTGGGGCAGGTCCTCGATGAGCAGGACTCGTTTCATGCGGCGCGAGTGTATGTGTTCGACCGCCGCTGGAGCGCGTTGTGGGATGTCAAGGCGGCAAGGAGCGCGAGCGCGACGAACGACACTCCCACGCCGGCCGTTATGCCCTGCCAGTACCACTCCGGATACAGCCGGAGCAGGTTGCTCGTCGCCGGGTCGAACAGAAAGTTGCCTTGGGGGAAGAAGACGTCGTGGAAGAGGAGGAACAGCGGATCGAACGCGACGGCCGCGGCCACGCCGATGATGGCGACGATCCCGGCTGCAACCAGCGCACCCGCGCGTACGAGGCGCAACGCACCGCCGCGCCGGCGGGCGCGTGCGATGCGGTAGGCGCCGACGATGAGCGCAAGCACCGCCGCGACTTCTGCGCCGCGGAAGACCGTGCGCACGTCCGCCATATGCGCGGACTCTGCGTTCGAGAAGATCGGGTCGGGGCCCCAGGAGATCGCGGGTATCGACGAGAGGCCCGTCACGTAGCTCGCCCAGGCGTGATGCCACGCGATCACCGTCGCAAGATCGAGCGGCGTCTCGACCCGACGCGGGTCGAAAACGCCGCCAATCAGGAACGACGTCTGCTTCACTCCGTTGAGGTTCGCGAGAAACGAATACGCCCAGTCGCCGCTCCATACCAGCGCGAGCGCGACGAGCCCGAAGACCACGAACGCGATCGCGAAGCTCGCGACCTCGACTCGGTGCGTCGTCGTCACGCGGGGATCGCGCCGAGACCGGGCCGACCCGAGTACACGAAACGACCCGCCTTCACGCCGACCGCGCGAAACGGATCGTCGGTGATAAGAAGGTTGCCATCGAGGTCGGCCCACTCCACCGCCGGAGCGAGATGCGCCGCCGCGGCGATCGCGACGCTCGTCTCGGCGGCTCGGCATCCGAGCATCACTTTCAGTCCTCCGTCGTGCGCCGCCGCGATCATCGCGCGCGCCGCGGCGACTCCGCCACATTTCTGAAGCTTCACGTTGATGCCGTCGCACGCGCCGATGAGGCCCTGGACGTCGCTCGCGCGGACCGCCGCCTCGTCGGCGACGATCGGCAGCGCCGACGCCTCGCGCACCCGGCGGAGGCCCGCGATGTCCTTCGGATCGATCGGCTGCTCGACGAACTCGAGATCGAATGGCACGAGCTTGGCGATGCGCGCTGGGGCCTCATCGGCGGTCCAGGCGGCGTTCGGATCGACGCGGATAGTCCCAGAGAAGCGCCCGCGGATCGCGGTCAGCGCGGCGACGCTATCGCCGTGGCCAAGCTTCACCTTGAGGACGGTGAAGCCGTCGGCCGCGGCCTTCGCGGCACGCTCGGCCATGACGGCGGGCTCGGCGATCCCGATCGTGAACGACGTCGGCGGTGGCTCGCCAGCGGCGAGCCCGAGAAAATCTCGCAGGGTCACGCCCGCGGCCTGCGATGCGCGATCGTGGGCGAGCACGTCGATCGCGCAGCAGGCCGCCCCGCCGTGCGGGAATCGGCGCTCGAGCGCGGCGCCCAGGCTCGTCAGGTCCATCGGATCCTCCGACAGCGCTTCGATCGCCCCGCGGATGTCGCGCTCGACGGACTCCGGCGTTTCTCCGAAGAACGCGTCCGGCACGCCCTCGCCACGGGACACGCGGTCTCCCTCGCGGAGCTCGACGAGTACGACCTTCTTCGTCGTGTGTGTGGCGCGGCTGATCGCGAACGGCACGGCGAGATGGAGCTCGACGGTCCGGACCATGACGTTCATACGGGGACCCCTTCGCGAAGCGCCTGTGCGATGCGGTCGGCACCCCCCGCCCCTTCGCGGATCGGATCGGCGGCAGGAAGCCCCGTCTCGGCGGCGGCGTTCTGGATCGCCGCGTAGGCGACCTTCTCGCTCACATCGGCTGTGTTCAGCGCCACGGCGAAGACCCGCGCCGGCGGGTAGCCCGGCGGCCGGCGCCACGCGGCCGCTTCCTCGTAGA
>DASPWX010000032.1:0-4206 GCA_035637615.1 Bathyarchaeia archaeon
ATCGCGACGCAGCTGCACCAGGCCTTTCGCCCGCAGACCGCGCCCGTCGAGGAATTCAACGGGCTCATCTCGCTCCACGTTCCTGAGGTGCTCGCGCCGCTCGCGATCGCGATCGTGATCGGCGCCGCGGGTGGGTGGCTCGGCGAACGGCTTGTGCCGGCAGGGCGGTGGGAGGCCCCGCCCCGACGCTAACGAACCAGCGGCTGCGCCGCCTCCAACGCCCATTGATAGATGGAGTTGGGGAGGATGCCCAGGACGATCACCGCGAACGAGGCTATTCCGAGGCTGACCGAAAGCGTGCGACCTGAGACAAGCCGCGGCTGCTTCTCCTCGGGGTCGTACATGTACATCCGGACGACGACTCGCAGGTAATAGAAGGCGGCGAGCACGGCATTCAGCGCGATCACGACGGCGAGCCACGCGAGCCCTGCGTCGAGCACCGGCTGGATCACCACGAACTTGGCGACGAAGCCGATCGTCGGCGGGATACCGGTGAGCGAGACCAGGAAGATGGCGAAGGCGAGGGCGCCGAGAGGCTGTCTGCGTCCGAAGCCGTTCAGCTCGTCGAGCGACGCTCCGCGCGTCCCTTCGAGGTCGAAGTACAGAAGGCACGCGAAGGCGCCAAGGTTCATGAGCCCGTACGCGAACACGTAGAAGAGCACGGCCGCGCCGGCACTCGGCCCCGCTTTCGCGGCAGCGACCGCCGCGAGGATGTAGCCGGTGTGCGCGATGCTCGAGTACGCCAGCATCCGTTTCGTGTTCGTCTGCGCGAGCGCGACGATGTTGCCGCCCGTCATCGTGACCGCCGCGAGTATTGCCAGGACCGCGCTCCAGTCCACGCCGAGCGGACCGAGCGCGCCCATCAGCACGCGAAGGATCGCCGCGAAGGCGGCCGCTTTCGGCCCGACAGACATGAAGGCCGTGGCGGGCGTGGGTGCCCCGTCGTACGCGTCGGGAGTCCACTGGTGGAACGGAACGATCGCGGCCTTGAAGCCCAGGCCCACCGTGACGAGCGCGAGCGCCACGATGGTGGGACCGTTCGCGATCCCCTGCGCCGTGAGGACGTTTGCGATCGTGACGAAGTCCGTCGCCTTCGTGACTCCATAGAGCCACACGAACCCGTAAAGCAGGAGGGCGGAGCTGAAGGCGCCGAGGAGGAAGTACTTGATCGCGGCCTCGTTCGCGAACCGGTCCGTCCGCTGAATCCCCGCGAGGACGTAGATCGGAATGGTCATCGTCTCGAGGCCGATGAAGAGGGTGATGAGATCCGAGGAGAGCGCGATCGTCATCGCGCCGACCGTCGAGAAGCAGATGATCGCGTAGTACTCGCCCGCGGGCACACCGCGGCGCGCGAGGTACGCGGGCGAGATCGCCGCGGCGAAGATCGCAAGGAGGACGAAGACCGCCCGGAAGAACGACGTGAAGGCGTCGATCGTCACGAAGCCACGGAAGTATTGCGCGGCCGGCACCACGTAGAAGACCGAAGCGAGGGCCACGACGAGGCCGGCGATCGTGAGCAGCGGCAACGCGATCGCCGCACGGCGCCGATCAAGGACCGCATCTGCGACGAGAACGATGAGCGCGACCGCGGTCACGATGATCTCGGGGTAGACGGCGGCGATATCGGCGCCAGTCACGTGATCAATGTCCGCTCAATCTCATCTGAAGGCGACCACCACGAATGACGGATCCGTCGCCAGACGGATGACCCGATCGAGGGAAGGCTCGATGTACGCGATGAAGGGCTGCGGGACGACGCCGAGAACCACCGTGAGCAGCAGCAGCGGCAGCGCGCAGGCGATCTCAAGGCGTGAGAGATCGGGCAGCGCACGGTATGCCTCGCGCACGGGCCCATACATCACGCGCTGGAACATCCAGAGCAGATAGACAGCAGCGAGGATCACGCCGATCGCGGCGAGCGGTCCCCAGAAGAGTCCACCAAGTGGCACACCGCCAAACTTGAATGTGCCGAGGAGCACGAGGAACTCGCCGACGAATCCGTTCAGGCCGGGCAGTCCCAGCGAAGCCAGGACAAATACGCCGAAGAAGGTCGTGAAGAGCGGCCACATGTTCGCGAGGCCGCCGAGGTCCGCGATCATCCGGCGATGCGTCTTTTCGTACTGGATGCCGACGAGAAGGAAGAGCGCGCCGGTGACGAAGCCGTGGTTCAGCATCTGAAGCACAGCACCGACGCCCCCCTGAAGATTGAGAACGAAGATCCCGAGCGTGACGAAGCCCATGTGCGCCACCGACGAATAGGCGACGAGCTTCTTCAGGTCCTTCTGGACGGCGGAGACGATCGCCCCGTACAGGATCGCGATGACCGACAGGACGATGAGGACCGGAAGCCACGCCTGGACACCGATCGGGAACAGCGGGAGCCCGAAGCGGAGGAACCCGTAGCCGCCGGCCTTCAGGAGGACGCCCGCGAGGACGATCGAACCCGCCGTCGGCGCCTCGACGTGCGCGTCCGGCAGCCAGGTGTGGAACGGGACCATCGGCATCTTGATCGCGAAGGCGAGCGCGAAGGCGAGGAAGACCCAGAACTGGAAGTCGGCCGGAAAACGGCCGCGCAGCTCGATCAGGTCCGGCAGCGAGAGCGTCCGCGAGCCGGACGCGTCCGCCGACTGGAGATATACGGCGACGATTCCCACGAGCATGAGCAGCGAACCCGCGAGAGTGAAGATCACGAACTTGAGCGTTGCGTAGATGCGGCGCGGTCCGCCCCAGATGCCGATGATCAGGTACATCGGCACGAGCATCAGCTCGAAGAAGATGTAGAAGAGGAACAGGTCGAGCGCGATGAACACGCCGACCATGCCGACCTCCAGCAGGAGGAAGGCGGTCATGTATTCAGTGATTCGCGTCTTGATCGCCCCGCCGCTGGAGTAGAGGACCGCGATGAACGTCAGGAGGGTCGTCATCGGCACGAGAAGCACGGAGATGCCGTCGACCCCGACGAGATAGCTGATGCCGAGGCTCGGCAGCCACTCAAGCTTCTCGACGAGCTGGAAGCCGGCTTCCCCGATGACGAACAGTTTGACCATCCAGAGCGACACGACGAGCTCGACGAACGTGGTCGTGATGGCGACCTGCTTCGCGGCGCGCTCGTCGCGGCGAAACAGGAAAAGCGGGATCAGCCCGGCGATCGGGATGACCACGAGGAGCGACAGCACGTTCGTCATCGGCCCAGGATCCCTGCGGCGTAGCCGCCATACGCGACCAGGACGAGGAGGAGCCCGGCAACGATCGTGAGCGCGTAGTTGCCGACGATGCCGGTCTGCGCACGACGCAAACCCTGGCCGCCCATCGCGAGCGCCCAACCGAGCCGGTTCGCGAGGCCGTCGATGATGTGAATGTCGAAGGCCCAGGCCGCTCCCGCGAATGAGCGGGCCGCCTCGACAAAGCGGTGGTCGTAGAGCTCATCGATGTAGTACTTGTTCACGAGGACCCGATAGACCGGGCCTGCCGCTCTCGTGAGGGCCGCCGGGTCCGGCCGATGGCGGACGTACATCGACACGCCGATCGCGATCCCGATGAGGCCCGCAGCCACTGACACGCCGGCCAGGGCGACGATCGTGACGAGCTCAGGCGTCCGTTCGGCCACGCCTGCGGCCTCGACGACCGGGGCCAGGAACCGGTGGATGAATCCTTGCTCGGGCGGAAAGCCGATGGCGATGCCGAGGACGGCCGAGCCGACGGCGAGGGCCGAGAGCGGAAGTGTCATCACGCGGGGGGACTCGTGCGCGTGGTCGTAGAGATGATGATCGCGCGGCTCTCCGTAGAAGGTCATCCACAGGGCGCGCGTGACGTAGAACGCGGTGAGGATTGCGGTGACGATCCCGATCGCGTAGAGCACCAGCTGGCCGTTCACGAATGCGGCGCCGAGTATCTCGTCCTTCGACCAGAAACCCGCGAGCGGCGGGAGCGCGGCAAGCGCCCCGCCGGCGATCAACATCGTCCAGAACGTCACCGGCATCTTGCGGCGCAGGCCGCCCATCTTGCGCATGTCCTGCTCGCCGTCCAGGCCGTGGATCACCGACCCGGACCCGAGGAAGAGAAGCGCCTTGAAGAACGCATGTGTCGCGAGGTGGAAGATTGCCGCGGCGGGCGCGCCCACACCGAGCGCGAGGAACATGTAGCCGAGCTGGCTCACCGTCGAGTACGCCATGACCCGCTTGATATCGAACTGAACGAGGGCGATGG
>DASPWX010000033.1:0-29852 GCA_035637615.1 Bathyarchaeia archaeon
CGACGGCGAGTGGCAGCGCTATTCGGTCGAGACGGGCGGCTACGTCCGCGAGCACTTCTTCGGCAAGGATCCGCGCGCACTCAAGATGGTGGAGAACCTCACCGACGAGCAGATCCGCGGCCTGCGCCGCGGCGGCCACGACTACCGCAAGGTGTACGCGGCCTACCACGCCGCCGTGCAGCACACCGGCGCGCCGACCGCGGTGCTCGCGCAGACGGTCAAGGGCTGGGCGCTGGGCCCATCGGTCGAGGCGCGGAACATCACCCACCAGGCGAAGAAGATGAGTTTTGAAGAGCTCAAGATCTTCCGCGACCGTCTGCAGCTGCCGATCTCGGATGACAAGCTCACGGAAGATCCGCCGTACTACCACCCCGGCCCGGACTCGCCCGAGGTCCAGTACATGATGGAGCGCCGGCGCGCGCTTGGCGGGTTCGTGCCGAAGCGCGTCGTCCGCGCGAAACCGCTCGCGCAGCCCGACGCGTCGGCGTTCGCGGAGTTCCCGAAGGGCTCGGGGACCGCGGCCGCGTCGACCACGATGGCGTTCACGCGGCTGCTCCGGAATCTGCTGCGCGACAAGAACGTCGGCAAGCGCATCGTCCCGATCATCCCCGACGAGGCACGCACGTTCGGTATGGATCCGCTCTTCAAAGAGGTTGGGATCTATTCGCCGCTGGGCCAGCGGTACGAGCCGGTCGACGCGGAGACGCTCCTTCCCTACCGCGAGGCCATCGACGGCCAGGTGCTCGAAGAGGGCATCACCGAATCGGGCTCGATGGCGTCGTTCACGGCCGCCGGCACGAGCTACGCGACGCACGGCGAGCAGATGCTCCCCTTCTACGTCTTCTATTCGATGTTCGGTCTCCAGCGGACCGGCGACCAGATCTGGGCGTTCGGCGACGCGCGCGGCCGCGGGTTTCTGTGCGGCGCGACCGCGGGCCGCACCACGCTCAACGGCGAGGGTCTGCAGCACGAAGACGGTCACAGCCACGTCCTCGCGACCGCGATCCCGAACGTTCGCGCGTACGACCCTGCGTTCGCGTACGAGACCGCCGTGATCGTGCGCGACGGCATCAAACGGATGCTCGGCGACGGCGAAGACATCTTCTATTACCTGACGCTCTACAACGAGAACTACCCGCAGCCGGCGATGCCCGAGGGCGTCGAGGAGGGCATCGTTCGCGGCATCTACCTCTTCCGGCCAGGCGAGGAAGGCCGGCGGCGGCGCGTCACGCTCCTTGGATCGGGCTCGATCATGCGGCAGGTCCTGCGCGCGCAGGAGGTGCTTCAGGAGAAATACGAGGTGAGCGCGGACGTGTACAGCGTCACGAGCTACCAGCAGCTGCGGAACGAGGCACTCGCCGTCGAGCGCTGGAATCGACTGCACCCCGAGGCCGAGCCGCGGCTTTCCTACATCACGACGGTCCTCGGCGGACACTCGCCCATCGTCGCCGCGTCGGACTGGCTGAAGGCGCTGCCCGACCAGGTCTCGCGCTGGGTGGGAAGTCCCTTCGTGCCTCTCGGGACCGACGGCTTTGGTCGCAGCGACACGCGCGAGGCGCTGCGCCGCCACTTCGAGATCGACGCGGAAAGCATCACGACGGCTTCGCTGCACGCGCTCGCGCTCTGCGAGCAGTACGGGTCGGATCTCGTCGCGAAGGCCATCGCCGACCTCGGGATCGATCCGGAGAAGCCGGAGCCGAGGACCGCCTAGCCGCGTCGGCGCGAGATCGTCGAGCCGCGGCCTCGATCAGAGGCGGCCCACCACCGCGGCGAGCATCGCAACGGCTTCGCTACGCGCGCTCGCGCTCTGCGGGCGGTACGGTTCGGCCTCGTGCGACGGCATCTCGCGACGGCCCTTCTCCTCGTCACCCTCCTCATATCGCTCGATGCGTCTGCCGCGCCTGCAGCGATCGCCGCCGCGGCGCCATGCACATCGAGCGCCGGGCCCGGCATTCCGCCGCCGGCGCGCGTGGCCTCCGGGATACCCGGCTTCCACGCGGCTTGGTATGGACAGAGCGGCTACCCGACGCTCTGTCCCGGCGAGCGGTCCACCGCGACGGTCGCGTTCTACAACAGCGGCACCCGCGGCTGGACGGCGGCGAAGATGGGTGAGGTCGCGTATCTCGGCACGTGGGATCCGGATCCGGGGCAGGACCGCGCGACCCCGCTCGGAGGCGACGGCACCGCGGGTTCGCCGGCGACCGGCTGGCCGCGCTACAACCGCGTCGCGATCCAGCCCGCGCCGTGGGTCGGACCGAACCAAGTCGCGTGGTTCCAGTTCACGGTGATCGCGCCGCAGGTCCCGGGCACCTATCGACTGTCGATCCGCCCACTCGTCGAGGGCGCGCAGTGGATGGAGGACTACGGGGTGTTCTGGTACGTCACCGTGCCGGGCGCGCCGCCGGCCGGCTCGTTGCCGCCGCTGCCCGCGAGATGGCCCAGCCGCTCGCTCGAGATCGGCATGACCGATGGTCCAAACGGCGCCGCCGCGATGCGCGCGAGCGCGCCATTCGGCTTCCGCTACCAGTACCTCGCGGGAGGAGTGAACACCGGCCAGGGCTGGTCGACCTGGGATGCGGGCGCGCAGTTTCCGACCTACTACATCCAGGAGTCCGTCCGGAACGGCATGGTGCCGGTCTTCAGCTACTACCAGATCCGCCAGTCAGCGCCGGGGAACGGGATGGGCGAGCAGGACGGCGATCTCGCGAATCTCGCGAACACGGCGACGATGAGCGCGTACTACGCCGACCTGAAGCTCTTCTTCCAGCGCGCGGGCGCGCAGAGCGGATCCACGACGATCCTCCACGTCGAGCCTGACCTCTGGGGTTTCATCCAGCAGCGCTACGGCGATGACGCGGCGGCCGCCCCGGCGATCGTCGGTGGAAGTGGCCTGGCCGAGCTCGCAGGACTCCCAAATAACGCAGCCGGCTTCGCCCGCGCGGTGGTGAAGCTGCGGGATATCTATGCGCCGAACGTCCTTCTCGGATATCAGCTCTCGCTCTGGGGGACGCACGTCGACCCACTCCTCCAGCGACCGACCGACGCGGAGATCGACGCCCTTGCGACACGGTCGGCGCGCTTCTTCACGTCGCTCGGCGCCGCGTTCGACGTGTCGTTCGCCGAGTTCAGTGATCGGGACGCCGCGCTCACGCGCGTGCAGTCCGGCGGCGGAGACGATCCGTGGTGGTATCCGAACGACTTCGGCCGGAATGTCCGCTACCTGGGGAAGTTCTCGGCGCTCACGCAGACGCGCGTCGTCATGTGGCAGATCCCGCTCGGTAACACGAAGATGCGGGCGGTCAACAACACCTGGAATCACTACCAGGACAACAAGGTCGAATGGCTCTTCGACGACCCCGGTCGGGCGAACCTGAGCGCGTACGCGCGCGCCGGTGTCATCGCGTTTCTCTATGGTCGCGGAGGAGACGGTTCCACGTGCGCGTGCGACGCCGCGGGCGATGGGGTCACGAACCCCGCGCCGATCGGCGGAAACACGCGCAGCTCGCTGAGCGCCGACGACGACGGGGGGTACTTCCGCGAGCGCGCCGCCGCGTACTACGCGGCCGGCGCAATGGTGTTGCCCTAGCCGAGGCTGCGCGCGGCGAGCGGATGCTCGCCGCTCCCGTCGACGCTGAAGGCTCGGCCCTCAGGTCGCGCGCTGACGATCTCGACGAGGTGCTCGTCGTCGTATCGCGCGGCGACCCCGTCATCGAGCGCGATACCGGAGGGGAGACCCGCTGCGATCTCGCGCGCGTAAACGGGGCGGCGCCGCTCCTGCGAGTCGTAGTGCGGGCAGGCGCTTCCCTCGAGCAGCTTGAGGCCGTCGCGGAGCGGACCGAGCTCCATCGTGAACGAGTCGGTGATACCAGCCTCGAACCAGCAGATGCAGCCCGCCGACCAGCCGGTCAGGATCGTCCCGTTCCGATACGCGTTGCGAAGCGCATCTTCGACGCCGTGCAGGCGCCAGATGGCGAGCATGTTCGCGGTGTTCCCTCCACCGACCATGACAACGTCCTGCGAGCGAACGAATCCGTCGATGTCGTCGATGGTCCGGTTGAAGAGCAAGAGGTGCGATGGCTCGCACCCGAGGCCCGCGAACGCCTGATAGAAGCTGAGCAGATATGCCGCGTCGTCACCCGATGCGGTCGGCACGAACAGGATCTTCGGGCGTGGCTTGGCCGGGAGTTGCAGGAGGTAACGCGTCAGAGCCGGGTAGGACAGCTGCTCGCCGCCGCAGGCGACGATGCGTCTCGGCATCGCCGGCAACTCTGCCAGACCGTGGCGCTGTTAGTTGACCGTAGTCGTCCGGTGTCCTCGCGCGAGCCAGGCCGGGATCGCCGTCGCGACCATCGGCCGTCCGACGAAGAAGCCCTGAGCGCTGTCGCAGCCGGCGGCGGCGCAGGCGTCATAGGTCGCCTGGTCCTCGATTCCCTCGGCGACGACCTTCATCCCGAGCGCGTGGCCGAGGTTGGTGATGAGCTTCACGATCTCCGCGCTGCCGCGGTCTCTGGTCATGCGCCCGACGAAGGAGCGATCGATCTTCACGGCGTAGGCGGGAAGCCGCTGCAGGTAGGCGAGCGAGCTGTACCCGACCCCGAAGTCGTCGATGGCGACCTGCACCCCGAGGTCACGCAGCTCCGCGAGCGTGCGCAGGACGCGATTGGGCTCGGCCATGAGCATCGTCTCCGTGATCTCGAAGGCGAGCCACTCCGGCGGGATCTTCGCGCGCTCCAGCGCGAGTTCGACGATCCGCGGCAGCTCCGGGTCCAGGAGGTTGCGGATCGACAGATTCACCGCGGCCTGCAGCGGGACGTTGGCCTGCTTCCATTCGGCGCACTGCGCGAGCGTCATGGCGAGCACCCGAGAAAAGAGAGACTTCACGAGACCGGACCGCTCGGCGAGAGGGATGAATTCCCCGGGCGCGACGAGGCCGCGGCTCGGGTGTCGCCACCGCGCGAGAGCTTCGACCCTCATGACCTCGCCTTCGCCGAATCCGACGATCGGCTGGTAGACGACATGCAGCTGGTCCGCCTCGAGGGTGTGACGCAGCTCCGCCATCAGCGCGAGCTGGTTCGAGCCCTCGGGATCCTCCTGCTCGGCGTAGACGGCTGACCCACCCGGCGTTCGCTTGGCGACGTACATCGCCATGTCCGCGCGGCGCATGAGCGTCTCCGCGTCCTCGCCGTGCTGCGGGCTGACCGCGATGCCGATGGAGATCGCGATCTCGTGCGCCCGCCCCTCGACGTCGAACGGCCGCTGGAGAGCGGCGATGATCTTCTGCGCGACGTGCCCCGCGCCGCCTTCGTCGGCCCCCGGAAGGATCAGCGCGAACTCGTCACCGCCGAGCCGCGCCACTGTATCGGTCTCGCGGAGGTCCGCGGCGATGCGTCCGGCGACCTCGCCGATCAAGAGGTCACCGGCGGGATGCCCGAACGTGTCGTTGATCTCCTTGAAGCGATCGAGATCCATCACCAGGAGCGCGAGCGATGTGGAGAGGCGTCGCGCCGTCCGGAGAGCCTGCTCGAGGCGGTCCAAAAGAAGCGAGCGGTTGGGAAGGCCGGTGAGCGGGTCGTGAAGGGCGAGCCGTTCGAGCTCGTGCTCGGCCTTCTTGCGATCGGTCACGTCGGTGAAGCTCGAAACAACCTCGCGAACGCGGCCGAAGGCGTCCTTTATCGGGACCGCATCGACGAGCAGCCAGCGCACATACCCGTCGGCGCGGACCATCCCCATCATGACGTTGCGTATCGACTCGCCGCGGGTCTGCGCCGCGACGTTCGGGACCTCGTCGTCGGGCATCGTGGTGCCGTCCTCGCGTATCCGCCGGTCCTCGCCGGGCGGCTCCGCGCCCTCGAGCTCCTCCGGCGGTCGTCCGAAGATGCGCTTCGCCGCGGCGTTCGCGAAGACCACGGCGCCGGCCGCATCGCGTACGACGACACCGCACGCCATCGCGTCGTAGATGGCAGCGAGATCGTTCTCCGAACGTGGGGTCGACATCGCGGCACGCCCTCCTCGCGACACGCGGGTCGAGGCGACGTTACGCGCCGCGCTTTTCGCGCGAGGAGTGCAAGAGGTATCGGGTGGCCGCGGAGGAGACTAGAGCCCTGGGGTTTGTCGGCCGCCGCTTCTCTTTGTCGCTGACGTTGCCATCTCGTCGATCGCACACACATCGGACGACGGCCGCTGCAATGGCGACCGTGAAGACGCGGACCGCCGGATTCACGCGCGCATGAGCGGCCGGTAGCGGATGCGGTGTGGCCGCCAGTCGGTTCCGATGGTCTTGCGCATGTGCTCCTCGTAGGCCTGGTAGTTGCCCTCGAACCACTCGACACGGCTGTCGCTTTCGAAGACGAGCATGTGCGTCGCGACGCGGTCGAGGAACCACCGGTCGTGGCTGATGACCACGACGCAGCCCGCGAAATCAAGGATGGCTTCCTCGAGCGCGCGCAGCGTGTCCACGTCGAGGTCGTTCGTCGGCTCGTCCAGGAGAAGGACGTTGCCTCCGGAGCGCAGAAGCTTGGCCAGATGGACGCGGTTCCGTTCGCCGCCCGAGAGGTCCCCCACCTTCTTCTGTTGATCGCCGCCGCGGAAGTTGAGGGAAGCGGCGTAGGCGCGAGCGTTGCGCGTGCGCGCGCCGATCTGGATGTTCTCCTCGCCGCCGGAGATCTCCTCCCAGACGCTCTTCGTGGGATCGAGCGTGTCGCGCGTCTGGGAAACGTACGCGAGCTTCACGGTGTCGCCGACCCGCAGCGTTCCCGCGTCGACCTTCTCCTCGCCGGTGATGAGCCGGAAGAGCGTCGTCTTGCCGGCGCCGTTCGGACCGATGACGCCGACGATGCCGCCGCGCGGCAGCGAAAAGCTCAGGTCGTCGAAGAGCAGCTTGTCGCCGTATGCCTTGCGGACGCCCTCTGCCTCGACGACGACGTCACCGAGACGCGGGCCCGGAGGGATCGAGATCTCGAGGTCGCGCTCGCGCAGCTCCGGATCCTCCGCGAGAAGGCGCTCGTACGCCTCGATGCGTGCCTTGCTCTTCGCCTGACGCGCGCGCGGCGACGCGCGAACCCACTCGAGCTCGCGCGCGAGCGTTCTCTGCCGGGCCGACTCCTGCTTCTCCTCGTCGGCGAGGCGCTTCCGCTTCTGCTCGAGCCATGAGCTGTAGTTGCCCTGGTACGGGATGCCCGCACCCTTGTCGAGCTCGAGGATCCAGCCGGCGACGTTGTCAAGGAAATAGCGGTCGTGGGTGACCGCCACCACGCAGCCGGGGTACTCGGCGAGGTGGCGCTCGAGCCATCCCACCGATTCCGCGTCGAGATGGTTGGTCGGCTCGTCGAGGAGCAGCAGGTCGGGCTTTGAAAGAAGCAGCCGGCAGAGCGCCACCCGTCGCCGCTCGCCACCGGAAAGAGTCGCAACGTCCTGGTCGCCGGGCGGGCAGCGGAGGGCGTCCATCGCGACGTCCACTGTCGCGTCGAGCTCCCAGAGGCCCTTCGCCTCGATCTCGTCCTGCGTTCGCTGGAGCTCGTCGGTCGCGCGTTCCATTTCGGCCGGCGCGAGGTCCTCGGCGAGCTTCATCGAGAGCTGGTTGTAGCGATCGAGTACAAGGCGCTGCGCCGCAACGCCGTCTTCGACGTTGCCGCGGACGTCCTTGGCCGGGTCGAGCGCCGGCTCCTGCGCAAGCAGGCCCGCCCGAAATCCCTCGGTGATCCTTGCGTCGCCGACAAACTCGCGGTCGATACCGGCCATGATGCGAAGGAGCGTGCTCTTGCCCGCTCCGTTCGGTCCGAGGACGCCGATCTTTGCGTCGGGATAGAACGCGAGCGTGATTCCACGCAGGATCTCACGCTGAGTGGCGGGCACGATCTTCTTGAGCTGATACATCGTGTAGACGAATTGCGGGGGCACGGAAAAACCGTAACAGGTACGATTTTGCGCGTCGTGGGCGGGGACAAACGCAATTTTCGGTTATCGAAGGACATCCTTCCAATTCGCTACCGGCTGGTCTTCGACCTCGACTTCGACACCTGGACCTCGACCGGTGATGAACGGATCGAGATCCGCACCTCTCGTCCGACCCGCGAGATCGTGCTTCACGCAATCGATCTGGAGATCAAGAGCGCCTCGGTCGGTAAGACGGGACTGGAAGGTGTCTCGTTCGACAGCGAGTCGGAGACCGCGACGCTCCGATTCGCCGACGAGATCGCGCCCGGCGAGCACACGCTCTGGATCGCCTGGAAAGGCGGGATCCGCGATTCCCTCCGCGGCCTGTATCGCTCGCTCCGTGGCGAGGAGCGCTACGCGGCGACGCAGTTCGAGGCGGCGGATGCCCGGCGCGCGTTCCCCTGCTTCGACGAGCCCGAGTTCAAGGCCCGATTCTCCGTCGAGCTGATCCATCCGGCGGGGAACGCCGCGATCGCCAACATGCCCATCGCGTCCCAGGAAAGCATCGACGAGCGGCGTACGCGTACGCGCTTCCGCGAGACGCCGAAGATCTCGTCGTACCTCGTCGCGTTCACCGTCGGCCCCTATGAGTTCACGCCCACCGTGACGACACCCTCAGGGATTCCGGTTCGCGTCTGCCTTCCGCCCGGTCTCGCCGAGCAGGGCATCTACGCCCGGGACGCCCACGTGCGCTCGGTGGAGTGGTTGCAGGCCTATACGGCCATTCCGTATCCGTACATCAAGGTCGACGCGATCGGCATTCCCGACTTCGAAGCAGGGGCGATGGAGAATCCGGGCGCGATCACCTACCGCACCCGCCTCCTCGCGGCGGACGAGCGCAACGCGTCGATCCAAACCCTCAAGGGCGTTTTCAGCACGGCCGCACACGAGCTCACGCACATGTGGTGGGGCGACCTCGTCACGATGCGCTGGTGGACCGACCTCTGGCTGAACGAGTCGTTCGCATCCTTCGTCGGAGAAAAGGCCACCGCCGCGCTCAATCTGGAGTGGCGGTACTGGCGCGACTTCGTTGCCGACAACACGAGCGCGTTCAACCTCGACGCGCTCGCGTCCACCCACCCGATCTCGGTAGAGGCGAAGAGCGCCGAGGAGGCGTCGCAGCGCTTTGACGCCATCTCGTACACGAAGGGGGCGGCCGTCCTGCGCATGATCGAGGGCTATCTCGGCGAGGAGACGTTCCGCGAGGGCGTGCGCATCTACCTGCGGCGCCACGCCGAAGCGAACGCTTCGGCGGACGATTTCTGGCGCGCGCTCGATGAAGCATCCGGCCAGGACGTGACCGCGATCGCGAACGCCTGGATCAAGGAGCCCGGACACCCGCTCGTGCACATCACCGCGAGGCAGGTCGACAGCGGGCTCGAGCTCGAGCTGAGCCAGGAGCGGTACTTCTCCGATGCGAAGGCGAAGCCGACCGGTCAGATCTGGCCGGTTCCCGTTGTGCTGAAGTACGGCACGGACGCCGGGATCCGCGAGCATCGCTTCGTGCTGCGCCGCGAGCGCGAGACGCTGCGCCTCGACGGCGCGCGATGGTTCTTTCCGAACAGCGGCGGGCGCGGCTTCTACCGTTTCCGCTTTGCCTCGGCATTCGAGGGCGACCTTCTCGACCAGGGGATCGCGCAGCTCTCGGCCGAGGAAAGACTCGCGCTGCTCGACGATCTCTGGGCGCTCGTTCGGCACGGCAAGGCGACGCTCGCGACGTTCCTCCGCCGCGTCGAAAAGCTGCGGGGGGAGGAGGATCGCGCGGTCCTCGCGTCGATCGCCGATGCCCTCACGTGGCTCGCGAACTACGCGGTGCGCGACGCGACGGAGCGGCCCTTCGCCCGACTGATCGAGGACCTCTTCCGGCCGATCCTGGACGCGGCCGGCTGGCGGCCGGCGGAGGGCGAGGACTCGGATGTTCGCGAGAAGCGCACGCGGGCAATCGGAATGCTCGGCCTCTACGCCCGGGCCAGCGATGTGCGCGCGGAGGCGCAGCGGCTCGTGCACGCGCATCTCGCCGACGAGGAGCGCCTCCACCCCGACATCGCCGGTACGGTGGTCGCGGTCGCCGCGACCATCGGTGATGACCGGCTTTGGCAGCGGTACGTGGCGCGCATGCAGCAGGCGCAGGCGACCGACGCTCAGGAGGAGACGCGGTTCCGGCAGGGCCTCGTGTTCTTCGAAGATCCGCAGCTGGCGCGGCGGACCGCCGACGCGATCTTCTCGCCGCTCATTCGCGTGCAGGATCGCGGGATCATGCTCATCCCGATGCTCCAGTACCGCCGGACGCGTCCGCTCGCGTGGACCGTCCTGAAGGAGCACTGGGACGCTGACGTCGCGAACGCCGATGTCGCGCCGCTCCTCAAGCAGGCGATGGTGAACGCCGTCAGCCAGCTCGCCCAGCGCGGGCTCGCCGAGGAGGCTGCGGCATTCCTCGAGCAGAAGAAGACACCCGATGTCGCGGAGACGGTCGCCCAAAGTCTCGAGCGTCTCCGCGTGAACACGGCAGCCGCGGAGCGCCTTGCGGACGAGCTCGAGAACGAACTGCGGGTGCCGACGGCGACCTGAGGCGGCGGCTGCTAGCCCCCGATGAAGCTCATCTCGATCTTGTGAAGGCCCGCCGTCTGCTCAGAACGCAGGTCGGAGTAGCGATCGGTCCGATCGGTCCACACCGCGGCGATGGCCTGAGTGATTTCCTCGTCCGACCCGCCGCTTCGGAGGAGCGCACGCAGATCATGCCCCTGCGTGGCGAAGAGGCACGTGTACAGAGCCCCGTCGGCTGACAATCGTGCCCGCGTGCAATCGGCGCAGAACGGCTGCGTGACCGACGAGATAACACCGATCTCGCCGCCGCCGTCCCGGTACCGGTAGCGCGCGGCGACCTCCCCGCGGTAGCCGGCCTGCACCGGCTCGAGCGGCATCTCGCGGTCGATCATGGCGACGATCTCGCGGGCGGGGACGACGTCGTCGAGACGCCAGCCGTTCGTCGATCCGACGTCCATGAACTCGATGAACCGAAGCGTCATCCCGGTCCCTTTGAAGTAGCGGGCCATCGGCACGATGCTCGAGTCGTTCACACCCCGCTTGGTGACCATGTTGATCTTGATCGGCGCCAGGCCCGCCGCATGTGCCGCTTCGATTCCGGCGAGGACTTTCGCCACGGGGAAGTCGGCGTCGTTCATCCGTTTGAAGGTCGCATCGTCGAGCGAGTCGAGGCTGACGGTGACGCGCCGCAGGCCGGCGTCGGCAAGCGGACGCGCTTTCTGCGAGAGCAGCGAGCCGTTGGTGGTCAGAGTCAGGTCGAGGTCCCCGATCTTCGCGAGCTTTTCGACGAGTCTCTCGAGGTCCCGCCGGACCAGCGGCTCACCGCCGGTGAGGCGGATCTTCTGGACACCGAGCGAAACGAAGATGCGCACGAGACGTTCGATCTCCTCGAACGTCAGAATCTCGGCGCGCGGCAAGAACTGGAAGTCCTTGCCAAAGACCTCCTTCGGCATGCAGTACACGCAGCGGAAGTTGCACCGATCGGTCACGCTGATCCGCAGGTCGTGAAGCGGCCGGCCAAGCGTGTCGAGCGGATATGTCCCCACGTGAAAAGTATGAGGCACCGGAACTAGCCGGTCAGGCGGCTCCTCACGGCGTCCTTGATGACCGCGCTGTCTCCGAAGCCCCCGTCCCGCTTCATCGAGTGGATGAGCTGGCCGTCCACTGAGACTTCAAAGGTGCCGCCTTCCCACGGGATGAGCTCGATGGAGGAGAGACGGGTGCCGAACTCGATCATGAGCGTCTTCGCGAGGTCGAGGGTCTGCGGCTCGTAACCGCACTCGGCGCAGTAGGTGATCTTGACCCTGTGCGCCGAGGTCATGCCGCGACGCGAGTCGCGATCTCCCGGAGCTCGCGGACGACCTCGGCGTTCGCGAACTTTGTGGTGTCGTCGCGCATCTTCGCGAGCTCGCCTTGCAGCCGAACGCGGACCTCTTCCGGCAGAGCATCGACCGGCGCGTCGGGTGAGCCGAACTCGGGATGCGCCGCAAAGATGTCCTTACGCCGCTTGGCGCGGATCTCGGTGACGGAAGCGGGGCGCTCGATCCAGTGGCCGAGCTCCCGGAAGTCCTCGTCGAAGAACACCAAGACCGGGATGGACTTGAACTGCCCCTTGTTCAGATAGCGCTGCATGATGTCGTCGTTCTGGTCGCGGAGAAAGATTCGCACGTCGAGCTTTCCGCTCTCCTTCGCGAGGCGACCCAGGACCGGAAGGTTTGCGATCACGTCGCCGCACCAGTCCTCGGCGAGCACGACAACCTTCACCGGGCGCGGCAACGCACGAAAAGCCGCGACATCCTCTTTGCTGAGGTCGACGCGCTTCTCGTTCTCATCAAAGCGCTCGCGGTTCCGGGTCATCTGCGCCTTGTAGGCGTCGTAGGTCAATCCCTTGTCGAAGCGGGCGCGATCGATCGTCATGAGCACGGCCTCCTGCGGTGCCCGGATGATGGCACCACGGACAGGAACGCGCCCCGAGGCCCGAAGATTCCGGCTAGTGGCTCTTTCTCGCCCTCGCGCCCTTGCGTCCCGCGGCGGCCATGTCCCGCTGCGCGCGCGCTCGTTCGCTCGGCGGCTTGGCTTCCTTGGTCTCGCCTTTAGCCGTCCGTGTCTGATTCACCGTCGCCGCGGCGATCCGCTCCGCGGTGCCCTCCGAACGCCCGCGCTCTTTCAAATTTGTCTTGATGTGGTCGTACTGACGCTCGCGTTTGTCTGTCCAAGCATTTTGTGGCATCGGTCCACCTCCACGTCCCTCTCGTGCAAGCCGCGTGCGCGTCAGGCGCCGAATCGTGCCGGGTCGAGCGTCAGGAGATCCGAGATCCGGTCGACCTCTACATCCGGCCCGGGTCCCGTCTGCGCTTCTGCCGCGTAATGGCCCTGACGGACGTGGATGGTGGTGGCACGGGACCCGAGTCCCGTCTTGGTGCGTGCGAGGAGCGACGCCTTGTCGTCTACGTGCACGTAGTGATTCGCCGGGAAGCGGCGCTCGACCTCGGCGAGATGATCCTCTTTGTGCTCATAGACCAGCACGTTCCCGCGCGTGGCGAGGAGCAATCCCGCCCGCGCGATCTTGGCGGGCTGATACACGCGATCTCCGTCCGACAGGATGGCCACGTCTCCAAAGGACCAGAGCCGCGCGATCACGTCCAGCGCGCGCGGATACAGATAGCGTTCGAATGGCACACTCAGGACCGCGCGATCGACATCCTCCGAGCGTGGCTCGTCCGCGAACGTGCGGCGAAAGCGTCGAAGCGTCTCGGGAAAATCGACGACGTCCTCGTCTGCGCGAACCTCCTCGTACAGCGACCAAAAGCGCTTTGCGCGGTCGGCCGCGACGACGCTCGCAATGGCGCGCTCGATGTCATTTTTTACGCTGTCGTTGTCGACGAGCGTGTTGTCGACGTCCAGAAGGAAGACGAGAACGGGGACGGTCACAGACGCTTCTCGAAGAGATAGACCTCGCCCGACCACGGCCTCGTGTAGCCGGCAGATCGTGCCGCGCGCCCCTCGCTCGGATTCGAAACGTAGAAGGAGACGTCGTCGAGCCCGCGACGCCGGGCCTCAGCGCGGAGGCCACGCAATAGATCGGTGAGCGGACGCGCGTGTCCTCCGATCGCCGCGATCATGAGCGATGCGTCGTAGCGCTGGCCCAGGACCGCGACCGCACCGACATCTTTGCCCGACACGAAGACGCGAGACCTCGCGACGGCAGACCGTACGTCGCGCGCTGTGATCTCGCGCCATTCCCAGCCGTGGCCAAGCTGCACGAGCGCGCCCACGCGCCCTAGGACCGCGCGCTCCTGCGTTCGAGTGGCGCGGGTTGGCGGCGCACCGGCGGCCATTGCCGGCGCCTCGCGTCGCGAGAGCGCCACGACGCGCCTGAACCCGAAGTGCTTCGCCGCCCGATGGATCGGCGTGTTGTCCGACGCGGTCGAGAACCGCAGCACGCGGAAGCCTCGGTCACGCGCGTAGGCGATGCGGTGGGCGATGAGTGCCGTCGCGATCCCCTTGCGTCGCCATCGTGGGGCGACGCGACCCCCTTCGAGCCACGCCTCGGTTGGCGACACGACGGTGAGCTTTCCCATCCCAATGACGCGGCCGCCCGACTCCGCGACGAAGAACGGCCCCGTCCGGTGCGTCACCCAAGTGTCGAAGACATCGGGAATACGGTCCTCGCCACCCCAGATCGTGCGGACGGCGGCGAGCACGTCGCGCTTGTCCGAGCGACGCGCGCGGCGGATCAAAAGATCCATCGCGCGCATCCTGCCGTAGACGGGGCTAGCGAGCCTCCGCGGGTGTCACCGTCGTGCGATGCAGCTCGCCGAAGCGGACGTAGGCGACCTCGACCGGTTGGCCGATGCGGTCGGCGCCGAGGCTTCGCTGCAGGTCTGACAGCGTCGCGATCGCGGCGCCGTCGAGGCTCACGATGAGGTCGCGGACCTGGAGTCGCGCCCGCTGGGCCGGTCCGCCCGCGACGACCTCGAGGACCCGAATTCCCGACGAGTTGCCGATCCCGAGCTCGTTCGCGAGCTGCCTGCCGATGGCGGTGGCCGCGCCACCGATCCCGAGGTACGCGCGCCGCACGCGCCCATCGCGGATCAGCATGCCGGCGACCATGCGTGCGGTCGCGGCGGGGATCGCGAAGCAGATCCCCTGCGCGGTCGGGATGATCGCGGTGTTGATTCCGACGACCTTCGCGTGCGTGTCGACCAGTGGTCCCCCGGAGTTGCCGGGATTGAGCGCCGCGTCGGTCTGGATGACGTTCTCGATGAGCCGGCCATCCCGGGCGGACAGAGATCGACCGAGCGCGCTCACGACACCCGTCGTCACCGTCGAGTGGAAGCCGAGCGGGTCGCCGATGGCGATGACCAGCTGTCCCACTCGCAGCGAGTCTGTGTCCGCGAGCTCGGCCGCCGGAAGGCCGGTGCCGAGGATCCGAATGACGGCGAGGTCCGTCGCGCTGTCGGTGCCGACAACCACAGCCGTGAGCTCGGCCCCGCTCTCCAGCGTGACCGCGACCTGCGGCGCCCCGTCAACGACGTGCGCGTTCGTGAGGGCATAGCCATCCGGCGCGACGATCACGCCGCTGCCGCCGCTCGTTCCGCGGCGGACGTTGACGACGCTCGGCGACACCCGCTCGACGACCTTGATGACGGCTTGCGAGTACGCGTCGAGCAGCGCGCTCGCCGGATCGGGCTCGGCCTTGAGCGCTTCGCGAACTTCGGTCGCCATTAGTTGAGCGGCCCCTGCGACCTGACGTCTCCCACCTTTGAGAGCGCTTCCTTCAGCTCGCTGATCCATGCCGATTCGTTCTTCGCGACGAGGCGTACGCACCACGCGAGCGCGTGCGAGCGGCTACGCGCGACTCCGGAGCGCACGAGCGTGTCGAGCAGCTCGCGCTCGGGAAGGCGCAGCCGGGTCATGACCGGCACGGCCATATGCGTGAAGAGGGCGGTCTGGTCGCCAGCCTTCGCTCCCCAGGCCAGGTTCTTCCCGAACCGCTGGCGAGCCTCGTCGGCGATCTTGATGCGCTCTTCGCGTGTGCCCTCGCGGAACCGCTGAATCGCGCCGTCGCGTGCGGCCTTGATCGCGTCGCCGCCGCCCGCGGCCTGAACGTCCGGCAGCGTGCCAATGACCCAGATCTCGTCCTCATCCATGCGGATCTCCGGCGTTCCCGAGAACCACTCCTTCGGGACCCGCCCGGTGAGCCAGCCTTTGACCTCTTCTGCTGTTGCCACTTCGTGCCCCTCCTGCAATTCGCCTGTATTTACAGATGTAATTGGAATTACCCAGCAAGTCAAGCAGCCGAATTTGCACAGTTGGGCACATTTGCCGCCGTGGCGGCGCTATCCGGACTCGATGCCGCGAACCACTTTGGCGACCGCCTTCAGATCCGCGACGAACAGCTTCATCTCCCGCTCCCGTGCCGCATCATCGGGCGCGCGGAGGATCGACGAGGGGTGGACCGTCGCCATCACATGTGGGGCGAGCGGCGACGGAATCAGCTTCCCGCGCTGTTGAGTCACTTTGAATGACGGGGCGATGAGCGCTTGAGCCGCGGTCGCGCCGAGACACACCACGACCTGGGGCTTCAGGATCCCGATCTCGGCGTCGAGCCACAGCCGGCATGCGGCGATCTCGCTTCGGTTCGGCTTTTCGTGTAGCCGCCGCTTCCCGGCCGGGCGCCACTTGAAGTGCTTGACCGCGTTCGTCACGTAGACCGTGTCGCGGTCGATCCCCGCGGCTTCGAGGGCCTCGTCCAGAACCCGACCCGCCGGCCCAACGAATGGTTTGCCGGCGATGTCCTCTTTGTCGCCCGGCTGCTCCCCGACGAAAACGACCTTGGCGGTCCGGCGACCCTCGCCGAAGACCGTCTGCGTCGCGTTCTTCCAGAGGTCGCAGGCCTGGCAATGCGCCGCAGCGTCGCGCCACGCGCCGAGGCTCTTCGTGTCGGGGAGCTCCGGATACTTGTGTCCGGGCTCGGGAGCGGGGGGAGACGGTTCGGACTCTGGCACCTCCGTTTGACGGAGCAAGCGCCGCGCCCGATGGTCCTCGCCATGCGCGTCGCGCTCATCCTGCTTGCGATCGTCGCGCTGGTCGGGATCGGCACGGCCGAAGCTCTTATCAGCAACGATCAGCTGGCCCAACTCCCGGGCCGGGGCCGTCCCGCGTTGAGCGTCGGCGGGACGGCGCTGAGCCTCGCCGGCATCGCGCTCTCCGTCGCGGTCTATGCCGCCCTTGGAGTCGCGCTCGCACGCGCCGCGGTGCGCGAGGCCGCGGTGCTTCCGACAGGGATGGTCGTTGGCACAGGAGCGGGACTCATCGGCGGAGCGGTCCGCGCGTATCTGATCCGGGACTACCTCGGCGGAGTGCTGGCGGGGTTCGGACTCGCGGATCTTCTGGTCGTGACGCTGGCCGTTTTCGTCGCCCTCTCGGTGGCGGTGAGCGTGGCCGCGGGCGCGAGTCTTACCTGGCTTGGCTTCCGGGGTGGTCGTCGTCGTCTGAGGCCGCAACCTCCGAGCTGATGCGCTCGAGCACGCCCTCTTTCGCGAGGGCGATGAATCCGGCGACGATCCCGGGGTCAAAACGCTCGCCCGCTCCGGCTTCGATGGCTTTGAGGCCGGCCTCGGCCGACCAGGCCTCTTTGTAGGGACGCTTCGAGGTGAGCGCGTCGAATACGTCCGCGATCGACACGATCCGGGCGGCGAGCGAGATCTCTTCGCCCTTCTTGCCATCCGGGTAGCCCTTGCCGTCCCAGCGCTCGTGGTGCTCGCGCGCGATGGCGCGCGCAGTCTCGAAGAACCGCGCGGTCCCGAGCATCTTCTCGCCGTCAATGCAGTGCTGCTTGATGACGCTGAACTCGGCATCCGAAAGGACATGCTCGCTCTGAAGGATGTGGTCGGGCGTGTGGATCTTGCCGACGTCGTGCATGACGCTCGAGTAGCCGAATTCCTCCACCAGCTCCGGGGCCAGGCCGAGGCGCTCGCCGATCGCTTCGACGTACCGGCGGACGCGCTGGAGGTGCGTCCCGGTCGTGCGGTCCTTGATCGTCGCGGCGAGCACCAGGTGACTGATGCCCTGCAGACCGGTGCGTCTCAGCTCTTCGCTCGCGATCCGCTCCTGCTCCAGTGCACGCTCCAGCTCCTGCCGGCGTTCGCGCTCGCTCCGCAGCATCCCCGCGAGATCCTCGGCGTAACGCGTCGCCTGCTTCTCCATAAGCGTCATCTGCTTGAGCTGGTTCTCGAACTCCTTACGGACGCCCTGTTCGCGCTCGTAGACCTTCGCGAAGTCGAGCGCCATGCGCATGGCCTGCGAGTTCGCCATGTCGGCCACACGGACGGCCTGATGCAGGAGCTGGCGGAACACGTCGCCACCCGGAGCCTGCGGAAGATCCGGATCGCGTGGCGAGACGTCGACGGTCTCGACCATGTCCTTGGTGTCGTCGTTGCTCATCGGTCCGGCCTCAGCTATGCGCCAGGATCCCGCGGATCGTGTCGATGAGCTCGAGCGGACCGAAGGGCTTTGTCAGGTACTGCGTCGCGCCGGCCGCGAAGCCGATCGCGCGGTCGCTATCGCTCTCGTGCGCGGTGAGCATCACCACGGGAATGTCTTTGGTGACCTCGTCGGCTTTGATCTGGCGGCACACGTCGAAGCCATTGGGGCCCGGCCCCATATCGACGTCCAGAAGGACGAGGTCTGGCTTCTCGGACCGGACCAGCTCGAGCGCCTCGTTGCCGTTCTTCGCTTCAACGATCGTCCAGCCCTGCGTAGACAGGGTGATGCGCACCATCTGACGGATGGGCACGAGGTCGTCGGCCACGAGCAGCTTCGCCATTTTCTTGCGCCTCCGATGCTAGCGGTGGGTCATAACTCGTCACCCACCCGAATGGATGGAGTTATGACCGTTCGGGGGTAGGACCGGATCCCCCGCGCGGGGGACCTACGCGGTCGCGAGTCCAGGATTCGAGTGTCACGAGCCCGAGACGCGCGGCCTCGGCAACTGCCTCCAGGCGAGAGTGTGCGCCGAGCTTCCGGAGCACCGCCTGCACGTGCGCGCGAAGGGTCGCGGTCGATATTCCAAGCGAATCCGCCGCGGCCGTCGTGCTGGTGCCGCTCGCGAGGAGCCGCAGCACCTCGAGCTCCCGGCTCGTGAGGGGCTCGATGATCTTTCGCGACGCAGCGCTTTCGAGAAGAAGCCGCTGCAGCTCGCTTGGGGCGAACAGTATCTCGCCTGATGCGGCCGACCGGACGCTATCGACGACTTCGGTCAGGCCCCGTCCCTTCGTCATGTGGCCGACCGCTCCGGAGCGCGCAACGTCGTTCAGCGTCACGGCCGATGGGTCAGCCGTCAGGACGAGGACCGATGTGTCGGGCAGCGAGCCACGGACCGCCCGCGCGAGATCGGCTCCCGTGCCGTCGGGCAGGTGGTAGTCGGCGATCACGACGTCCGGGCGGTGCTCGTTGAGCGCGGCGATGGCGGACTTCACGTCGTGTACGACGGCGAGGACCTCGATGCCGTCAGCCGCGCGCAGCGCGACACGCATCAGCTCGGCGAAGAGCCGCTCGTCGTCGACGATGACGACGCGGATCGTCTTGTTGTCTGCCATCAGCGCGCACCTCCGGTGCGGATCTGGGTCGCGAGGGCGGCGACGACGGCCGCGTCGAGCTCCCCGCGCGCGACCGCGCTCTGCAGGATGCGGACGGCTTCAGCCTCGGATACCGCCGGGCGGTCGGCACGGTCCGCGAGGAGGGCCTCGAATCGGTCGGCGACGCTCACGATGCGCACCTCGAGCGGGATCTGCTCGGCGCGAAGCCCGTCGGGGTAGCCGGTGCCATCGAGCCGCTCGTGATGGTGCCGCACGATCGGCAAAAGCCCCGAGAGGCGCTTGAACCCGGAGAGGATCTCCTCACCGAGGATGGGGTGGCGCTCGAGCATGGCGCGCTCTTCCGGTGAGAGCTCGCCCGACTTCGCCAGGATCGCGGCGGGGAGCCGCGCGTTGCCGACGTCACGGAGCAATGCTCCCAGGCGGATGGTCATGCGTGTGGACTCGTCGAGGCCGAGCGCCCGGCCGATCTGGACGGCCCGCGACGCCACGCGCTCTCCGTGACCGCTGCTCGGCCGGTCGTGCGAGCCGATCGCCGATGCGAGCACGATGAGCGCTTCGGCCGCCGCCTGGAGATCGTGGTCCAAGCTGCGCTCGCGGACCAGCAGGTCCACGATCCGCGGAAGCTGCGCGTCGACCGGAATCATCTCGTTGCCGTCGTTGCCCGCGCGGCCGGCGCTCACGCGGATGACGGCCACGTCCTCCGCGACATCGGGGGGGACCGCGGCGTTCCCTTCGACGATGACGACGTCGGGTGTCTCCTCGGCATCGGCCAGATCGAAACGCGAGCTAAGAAGCTGCTGGACGTGCTCGCGGAGCGCGGGATCCGCGATGCCGACGCGCGCCACGAGCCTCTCGCCGGGTGCGCGCTCGATGGGACGACCGAGCCGCGGCACCCGCGGGTTGCGCGCCTGACCGAGCACGGCGTCGATCCGCGCGAGCAGCTCCGCCGCCTGGAACGGCTTGGTGATGTAGTCGGCGGCGCCGCACGAGAGACCGCGGACCTTGTCCACGACCTCGCCGCGCGCCGAAAGGAAGATGACCGGGATCGGCGACGTCGCGGTGTTGCTCTTGATGCGAAGGCACACGTCGTAGCCGTCCGTGTCCGGAAGCATCACGTCGAGGAGCACGAGGTCCGGTAGAAGCTCCTCGACCAACTCGATCCCGCGCCGACCGTCATGGGCGACCGAGACGACCATACCGTTCGCCTGCAGGCGACGCTGGAGCACGTCGGCCGATGCCTGGTCGTCTTCGACGACAACCACGCGGGTCGCCGGCGCGTCTGAGCGGACAGCTTCCTCTATGGCTTTCACTTCTTTTTCGTTTTCTTCGTTCCATCAGTCTCGCCGAGAAGCCAGCGCATCGCCACGATGAATTTCGACGGCCGTTCCTCACGGGTGTTCTCCTTGAGATACGCATGAAGATCGACCGCCCAGTGCGGCAGCTCGCCGTACCACTTCATCTCAACGATGACGTCGGGCTCCATGGCGAGGAGAGAGCCGAGCGGGGAGGGCGTGCCATCGCCGTCGGTTCGCGTCTCCCAGGGAAGCGCGAAATACATGAGGTTGTGGTCCGCCGTGATGCGCAGCGATGAGTCCAGGGAGTTGTAGGCAAGACGGTTGTACTGCGTCACCGCGACCGGCCGTGCACCTTCGCGGAGCAGGAGGGAAGCACGCTCGGCGAGGCCGTGATCGGGCTCGGGGAGCGCAGCCTCGCCGCGCAGGAACGACCGCGCCACGTCCATGGACACGCCGAAGCGCTCCTTCAACGAGGTGTCCTGTTCGTCGTCCTTGAACTCGATCCATGCCGTGCCCGGATTCAGGACTTCTCGCGGCCGGGTCCGGTGGTACTCGCGGATCCGCAGCTGCATGGCCGAGCCTTTCACGGCCGCGCGGAAGATCGACCACGCTACGGTGTCGCAGTAGGTCGTGGTGGACCACTGATAGGGTCGATCGTCCCTGGAGAGCGGCAGGTTGTTCGCGGTCGTGCGCATGACGAGGCGCGCGATGCTCTCGCTCACCTGAAAACGGTGCTCGTGGCGGCGCTCGGCATCGGTCTCGTGTGCCGGCGCGGGGGTCGTCACTTTTCTGCTCACGCTACTCGGTCGCATCGGTCGCCACAGCGAGGACACCGCGCCGGGTGAGTGCCACCCGCACGCCGTGCTCCACGTCCGCCGGAATCGTCCCATCGAGCGAGCGCAGGAGATCTTCGGGGACCGCGCCGTGCTCGGTCGCCAGGATCTCGGCGGCGCTGAATCGAACGTCGGGTTCGATCGACGTGATGTTCTCGAGGATCCGCCGTCCGAAGAGCCGCATCATGTGCCAGGCGTTGTACACGTAGATGCCCGACAGCCCCGTCGCGACGGCGAGCAGCAGCTGGTTGTCGTGGAGCTGAAGCCCCGCGAGGAGAGCGAGCGCCGCCGCGAAGTTGCCGAACGCGTTCACCCCGCCAGAGAGGAACGCGCGCGCGCGCGGACGGATCGCGGCGATGACCTGGCTGTACACGAGCTCGCTCGCGGGCCGATGGATCGCCGGGATGACGATCCGCTCGCTGAGCTGGATCGCGATGGCCGTGATGATGTTGAAGTTGAAGGTCGCCGCGGCGTACGAGCCGATGAACCAGAGTGGCAGGACGAACAGCACCCGCGCGATCCCGAACCGCCGCAGCAGCGCTCCGGTGAAGACGCTCTGGATGAAGAGAGCGACGAGCGACGAGCTCGTGTAGACCGACGCGTACAGCTGGCTGAAGAGGTCCTCGCTCCCGGTTCCGGTGCCGGCCGTCGACTGGTCGAGCCCGACGAGGTAGAGGAAGTTCCCGAACTGCATCAGGAAGTACCAGAAGAAGACACCCACACCGAACGTCCTGAGCATCCTGTCCGACGCGACCGCGCGGTAACCGTCGACCGAGTCCTTGAGGCTCGCCGCGATCCCTTTCGAACGCTCCTCCGCGAGGCGACTGCCGTGCCCCTCGGGAAGGCCGCGGTACACGACGAGGGCCACGAAGCAGACCATGAATCCGACCGCCTGAGCGCCGATGAAGTTCTCGGCGTGAATGAGCGGAGCGATCCCCGCGCCGATCGCACCGCCAAGTATTTTCCCGACGAGCACGGAACCCGCGAAGAACGGAAAGAGCCGCTTCGATTGCGCGGCGTCGTAGAGGTTTCCCGCATACACCCAGAAGAGGATGTAGATCGTCTCCTTCACTCCATGCGCGAAGACATAGGAGATCGGCTGCACGATCCAGCCGTAATCGAGCTGGCCCTGCACCCACACGCCGCCCTGGATGGCGACCGAGAGGAGCGTCACGCCGGCGACGTACCAGAGAAGGAGAGTCCTGCGGCGGACGCGGTCGACGAAGAAGAAGATCATCGCGGAGACGGCCAGCATCGCGATCGGCGTGATGATGTACATGACCGGCACGTAGTTCACGCCCCAGCGCTTGACGAAAAGCGAATCGGCCCCGAGCTTTCCGATCCAGTCGGACGCCACCATGAGCGTCAGGAGGACGTAGAGGAACAGGCCCAGTCCCCACTCGCCACGCCTAAGCGGAAATGCGTCGCGCAGGACACGACCGAGCATTTCGGCTACTGCCCCGCGGCGGCGCGGTCGGCTGCAGGCAACGTGAACTGGATGATCGCGCCGCTCTCGCCGGGATTGACCACGTTGATGGTGCCGCCGTGGAGCTCGACGGCGAGCTTGCAAAAGGCAAGGCCGAGGCCGGTGCCGCCACGGCTCCGCCCGGCACCCTGATAGAAGCGATCGAAAATGTGGGGAGCGTCGTCCGCGTTGATACCCGGTCCGGTGTCCCGGACCCGGATGACGATCGATGACTCGAGCGTTCGGTCGCGGGCGCTCTCGACCCTCACCGTTCCGCCCGACGGCGTGTGCTTCACCGCGTTCGCAAGGAGATTTGTGAGCACGCGCACGATGAGGCCGTCGTCGACGAACACGTTCACGTCCTGCGGTAGGCCGCTTTCGAGTTGGATGCCCTTGGCGAGCGCTTCGGGGGCGACCTGCGCCATGCTTCGCTCGCCGAGCAGGGAGAGCGCGATCGCTTGCGGCATCGCCTCGAGCTTTCCCTCCTCCATCTTGTAGACGTCGAGTAGGGCGTTGACCATGCGCAAGAGCTCGCTGATGTTCGACTCAGAGAGCCGCAGCAGCTCGTCGAACTCGGCACGTCCCGGCTTGAGCTGGCCCATCCGCACGAGCTGCATGAACGCGACGACGCTGTTGGCGAGGTTCCGGATGTCGTGCCCAAGCATTCCGATCAGCTCTTTGCGCGATTGCTCCATGCGCTTCAGATCGCCGGCGGTTTTCCGCAGCTCGTCCTGCAAGTGCTTGGTGAAGATCGCGCTCCGCACGCGAGCCGCGAGCTCGATCGGCTCGAACGGTTTTGTGAGGTAGTCGACGCCGCCGACCTCGAAGCCCTTGCTCAGATCCTCGTACCGGTCCTTCGCCGTGACGAAGATGACCGGAATGTCCGCCGTCTCCGGCTGAGACTTGAGCCTTCGGCACGTTTGCCACCCGTCGATCCCGGGCATCATCACGTCGAGCAGGATCAGGTCGGGCTGCTCGCTGCGGGCGAGGGCAATCGCCCGTTCCCCGGAGCTCGCCACCTGCGTCTGGCAGCCGATGGCCTCCAGTCGCCGCGCGAGAAGCTCGACGTTTGCGATCTCGTCGTCGACGATGAGCACGCGCCCAAGCGTGATCGGGACCGGGCCTCGCGCGATCGCGGGAGCGCCGTCGCGGGCGAGCGGAACGTGTGCGGCGCCACCGGGGAAGTAGCGCAGCAGGATCGCGCGCAGCTCGGCCGGAGCGAACGGCTTGGACACGAAGTCATCGCACCCCGCCTCGATCGCGCGAGCGCGGTCGGAGGGAAGCGCGAGCGCGGACACGGCGATGATCGGGATGCTCGCCGCCCACGGCTCGGTCCGGAGCGAGCGTGTGAGGCTCCACCCGTCCATACGTGGAAGCAGGAGATCGACGAGGATCGCGTCGGGCCGTTCCACACGCGCGAGGTCAAGGCCGGCGACTCCATCCACGGCCACGAGTGCTTCGTGACCGGACGCGCGGATGATCCGCGATGCGACGTCGAGATTGTTGGCGTCGTCCTCGACGACGAGCACCCTCGCCATCAGCGGGCCGCCGCCGTCCGCGCGACGAGAGCGGTCTCGCCGCCGACACGGACACGGATGGGCAGCGTGAAGTGGAAGGTGCTTCCCCGCCCGACCTCGCTGTCGACCCAGATGCGGCCGCCGTGCAGCGTCACCAGGCGCTTGGAGATCGCGAGACCGAGACCCGTCCCGCCGTACCGGCGCGTCGTCGAGCTGTCGGCCTGACGGAACTCGTCGAACACATAGGCCTGCGCTTCGGGGCTGATGCCGACACCGGTGTCGGACACCGAGACCGTGACCCAGCCCTCCGCGGCGGTGGCCGCGACGGACACCATGCCACGCTCGGTGAACTTCACCGCGTTGGCGAGCATGTTGGCGAGGACCTGACGGACGCGCGCGCGGTCGGCCCAGACGTTCGGCAGGGCCGGCGGTATGAGAGCGCGCACCTGGAGGCCTTTTTCGTCCGCGTGGGGCCGGACGAGCTCGAGGGCTTCGTCGGTGACGTCGTTGATGTTGACCTCTTCGACGTTGAGCTCCATCTTGCCGGCTTCGATCTTGGCCAGATCCAGCAAGCCGTTGATGAGACCGAGCAGGTTGTCGGCGGCCTGGGCCACGCGGAACAGGTCGGTCTGCTGCTGGGCGGTCATCTCGCCGTCGAGCCCGTCGAGCATGAGCTTCGTGTAGCCGATGATCGCGTTCATCGGCGTGCGGAGCTCGTGGCTCACCGAGGCGAGGAACTCGCTCTTGAGGCGGTTGGCGCGCTCGAGCTGCAGGTTGTTCACGCGCAGCTCGCCGACGAGGTCGGCGTTCTCGTTCGCGACGGAGACGAGGCGGGCGATCGTGCGCAGCGCCCGCGCCTGGGTGTCGGTGAGCTCCCGCTGGTCGTGGAAGTAGGCCGACAGAAGGCCGATGGTGCGCCCCCGCGCCGAGAGCGGGACGTGCGCGACGAATCGGAGCTCGCCCGCTGAGACTGCGGAGAGGCGGATCCGGTCGGCGTCGGCCTCGGAACGAACGAGGACGCGCATCGCGAGCGTGACCGCGGTCTCGGGCGCGATCCCGAGCGTCGCCGGCGCGTTGAGCCGCCCACCCGAGCCCGGCGGCGCTCCCGGCGGATCCTCGCGGATGACGATCGCGCCTCCGTCAGCGTTCAGCAGTGAAACCATCCGATCGAGCGAACGCGCGAAGATCCGCTCCGCGTCGGTGACGCCCACGACGGCGTCCGCGACCTCGTTGACCGCGCGCACTTCATCGAGATACTCGCGCTGCGCGCGCTCGCGTTCGTACAGCGAAGCGGCCATCGTGTCGAACGCACGCTCGAGGGTCCCGATCTCATGAGATGACACCTGCCGCACCCGCGCCGCGAGGTCGCCCGCCTCGATCCGCTGCGCCGCGGCCGCCAGATTGCCGAGCGGTACGGTGATCTGGCGCGCGGTGCGGTAGGCGAGGAGAGTGACGACGCCCACGAGGGCTAGACCAAGAAGGACCAGAACGCCGATCAACGTCCGCTGCGCCTGCTCGACGCCCGCGGTCGGCACGAGAACGGCGAGAAGGCCGGGGTTCTGGCGCTGTGAGCGGACGACACGGAAGATTCCGTAATAGTTCCGGCCATTCGCGGTGATGTTCTGAATCAGCACGTCGTTGGGCTGCGCATCCACCTCGGTCACGCTCGGGAAGATCGCGTTCGGCCCAAAGTCGACGGTCGACGCGCGGACCTGCCCGTTCCAGATGAGGGCGAGGTCCGCATCCGAACGGGTCTTGATGTTCTTCAGGAACGGGGATCCAAGCACGTTCCCGACCTCCATCATCCCGATTGGATCCTGGTCGGCATTAAAGATGACGTGAATCGCCCGGATCACGAGTCCTTGCGGCTCATCGAACAAGACCCAGGACTGCTGCACCTGGGCTTGGGCGAGGGTGACGAGCTCCGGCTGCAACGTGTCGGACGTCTGCTCCTGCGCGAAACCGATGATCTTTCCCTCGTTGTCGGCCACGACGATGTCGTCGACGCCGATCCGCGCCTTGAGCGGCAAGAGGAAGTTCGTGAGTGCATCGCGGTCGCGGGCTTCCGTGAGGTCGCGCGTCGTCGGAATGCTGGCGAAGAGGGACGCCGCCCTCTGGGCAAGGTCGGCCTGGTCGGCGATCTCGTTCTGTGCAACGTCTGCGAGGATCGCGGACTCGTCGGCGAACTGACCGAGAATGAGCCCGTTGGACTCATAGATCGCGGCGACGACCACCACCACAAGCGCGAGGACACTCACCAGCACGTTTCGGCTGACGAGTGCCCTCAACAGACTCGGCGCGAAGATGTTCTGCATGCCCGAGCCTAGCCTTCCTCCTTGGCGATCACGCGGGCGCGGTGTGGCTTAGAGACCCGCGAGGATCTTCTGGCCTTCGGATCCCTTCACGAAGTCCAGGAACGCTTGGATCGCCGGCTTGACGGGCTTCGCCGGGTCGCTGCTGTAGACGAAATAGAGCGGGCGCCGAACCTGGTACTTGCCACTATTGAGGTTGTCGCGGCTTGCGGCGACCCCATCGACGGTCACGAAGGCGATCGACGTATTGCTGAAGGTGCTCGCGTTCATCGTGACCATACCGATCGACTCCTTGAATGAGTTGATCGCCTTCACGGTCTCGTCGATCGTCGTCACCTCGACAGCGTTCGCGCCGTATGCCGGCTTCTTGCCGTCGAAGAAGTAGGCCTCGAATGCGCTTCGGGTCGAGGCCGTGGCCTCGCGGATGAGGACGCGGATCTTGCCGGGAGTTCCGCCCACGTCCTTCCAGTCGGTGATCACGCCAGTGAAGATCTTCGCAATCTGATCCTTCGTAAGGGACTTGACCGGGTTGCTCGCCGCGACGGCCACAGCCGTACCGCTCGCGCCGATCGGAAGGGCGACGACCTTGCCGGCCGTCTTCTCAGCGTCGGTCAGATCACGGCTGATGTACCCGAGGTCCGTTTCGCCGGAGACGACGAGATTGACACCGGCATTCGATCCGACATCGGCGAGTCCCTGCCACGTGATGCTCGGGTGTGCGGCCTTGAACGCGTCGGTGAGTGCCTTGACGTTGTCGAGGGCGCCGCCTCCGCCGTTCACGATGTACTGGCCGCTGAGCGGGTCCTGCGTCGCCGGCACGGGGAGACCCGCGCCTCCGCAACTCACCGCAAACAGTGCAGCGGTGATGATCAATGACAGTGTCCGCAAACGACGCATTCGGGCCCTCCTCATTGGGTCGAATCGTGACATTAGTCTCTGACCTTTGTATAGGCGGGTCTATCCCTCTGACGGCCGATTCGCGTTACACATTGGGATATTCATCGGCTAATCCAAATGCTGTAGGTGAGACCGAAAGTGGACCAAAAGCGTCCGAACGGGCCTCATACTGCGGCGGGATGAGTCAAGGGAGCCCGGCAATGCGAGCGCAAACCGCACCACGCCGCATCGCAGACCTGGACGTACGCGGGCGTACCCGGGTCGTGCCCCTCACCCTCCTGGCAGCCGCCGGTGTCGGCGCCATCTGGCTCGTGGACATCTCAACGGGTCCCGACTTCGGCTTCGCCATCTTCTATCTCATCCCCATCGGCCTTGCGAGCTGGTGGCTCGGACGTGGATCCGCGGTGCTGATCGCGCTCCTATCGACCAGCGCGTGGATCTGGGCAGACCTGCTCGCGCGACCTTCCGTGCTGTTGTCGGCAAGCCTGTGGAATGGACTCACCCGGGCGGCGATCTTCTTGATGCTCGCGCTGCTCATCGACCAGGTACGCCGCGAGCGCAACGCCCTCCGAAGCGTCGACGCCCATCGCGAGGAGTCCCTCGCCTTGATCGCGCACACGCTGCGGCGTTCCGCGGGCGAGATCGAGTCGGCGATCCCTGACCTGACCAAGGCGCCGGCGCTTTCAGCCGCGGAGCGGAGCGCGATCGACGAGCTGCGGCGGCAGAGCCGCAACTTCAAACGATTCGCCGACGACGTGCTCGAGGTCGGGCAGCTCGAAGCCGGACGCTTCAGATTGAATCGCGGACGATTCGACCTGTCCGAATTCGTCGCCACTTTGGTCAAGGAGACCGACCGCGACCGCCTGCAGCTGGTCGCCGAGTCCGACCCGATATGGGTCGACGCCGATCCGGAGCGTTTGCGGACTGCGATCGAGCACATCCTCAACAACGCGCTCCGCTTCTCACCTCCTGGTTCCACGGTGCATGTGACCGTTGGGCAGCGCGAGAACCGAGCGCGTGTTCTGGTGAAGGATCAAGGCGTGGGACTCGCGCGATCGCATCTTGGGGTGATCTTCCGGAAGTACGGCCGCATCGAGACCCCATCGACGAAGGACAAGATCGGCGTCGGGCTCGGTTTGTACGTTGCTCGTCTCGTCGTCGAAGCCCATGGCGGCACGGTCTCCGCGAGCAGTGTCGGGCTCGGGCTGGGTTCTACCTTCACACTCGATCTGCCGCTCGCGTCGCATCAAGCCTGACGGGGAGGGCTGCCGTGGCCAAGATCCTCGTCGTGGAAGACGAGCCGAACAATCTCGAATTGGCGCTCCGGATCGTGAGGCACGCCGGCCATGAGGCGACCGTCGCGACGGATGGTTTTGCCGCGCTGGAGCTCGCCCGGGAGCACCGGCCGCAGCTCATCCTCCTGGACCTTCAGCTCCCGAAGCTCGACGGCTGGACGGTGGTGAAGCTCCTCCGTAAGGAGACCTGGGCGAAGCACGTGCCGATCGTGGCGGTGTCCGCGTCGGCCACACCGGGCGACGAGCACAAAGCCATCGAAGCCGGGTGCACGGCATTCCTGTCGAAGCCCTACTACCCCGCGGCTCTCCGGGAGATGCTCACGCAGTTCCTGCCAGCTGCCTGAAGCCGAGCGAGGAGCGATTCACTCGCGACGCCGCGCGTACTTTCCGCATCTCTGCGTAACAAAAAGAAAAGAGAGGCGTCGCGGCTCCGGCGGTGATTTGCCCCTCAACCCTTCCGGACCCGTCGCCTCTCCTTCTCGAAGAGCGCTTCCGGCAGTCTCGGGGCTACGAAACGTCCAGTAAATCGGCCTGCTGGTGGATTTGCGCCTACCGCATTTGGACTATGCGCGAGCGCGTGAAGCCCGCGGCGCCGGTGCGGTCTGAGCCTTTTCGATCTCCTCCAGGAGACGCCGCGAAGCGCGGCCGACCTCGGTCACCGCTGCATCGAATGCCCGGCTATTGCGCTGCGACGGCGCGCGGTAACCGCTCACCTTGCGGACATACTGGAGCGCCGCGGCGGCGATCTCCTCATCGGAGGCGTGACCCTCCGGTCGGCGGAGCGTCTTGATCGATCTGCACATCCTTCTACGTTAGCCGCTCCTACCCAAACCTGGGCATCCCGTTTGACTTCGTCGGTCACGCGGCGGATGTTCGGGGTCGTGAGCCCAAACGTCGTCCTCCCTTTCTTGTCTTCCCTCGTGAGCTTCGTGTTCGCGGCCGCCGTCCTCGCGCAGTGGTCGCGCCGGCATCGCGGGTTCCAGCTGGTGTGGGCTGTCGGTCTGCTCTGGTACGGCATCAGCGCCGGCACCGAGTTTGCCGGCAGCGCCTTCGGCTGGAGCGAGCCGCTGTACCGGACCTGGTATCTCATCGGCGCGCTGCTCGTGCCGCCGTACCTGGGCGTCGGCACGATCTACCTCTTGTCCAAATCAAGATTCGG
>DASPWX010000034.1:0-13433 GCA_035637615.1 Bathyarchaeia archaeon
CTGCCGGTGGTCGACGCCGACCCGGTCCGCGCGCGCGAAATACTCGCGAACCTGATCGCCAACGCCCTCCGCTACACGCCGCGCGACGGACGCGTGACCGTGGAAGCGCGCGCGCAGGACACATCGGTTTCGATCGACGTGCGCGACACCGGTGCCGGGATCGCACCGGACCTGGTCGGCCGCATCTTCGACCGGTTCTATAAATCTGCAGAATCTCGCGGCGCCGGACTCGGACTCGCGATCGCGAAACAGCTCGTCGAGGCGCACGGGGGCGCGATCTCCGCGACGAGCATCCCCGGCGAGGGCACCGACATCCGCTTCACGCTCCCCACCGAGGTGCCGCCGGGAGAGCCTGCCTAGGGCGCGATCTTCGTGCCCTCGGATGTGTCGATCTGAGCCCGCTGGAGCTTGCCCGAGTAATCGACATAGATCGACTTCCACTCCGAGTAGACGTCGAGCGCCGCGCGGCCCGCTTCACGGTGGCCGTTTCCCGTGGCCTTCATGCCCCCGAACGGGAGCTGGATCTCCGCGCCGATCGTTCCCGCGTTGACGTAGACGATTCCCGTCTCCGCGTCGCGCATGAACCGGAACGCGTTGTTCACGTTCCGCGTGTAGATCGAGCTCGAGAGCCCGTACTTCGTCGAGTTCACGGCCTTGATAGCTTCGTCGACGCTCGACACCTCGATGACCGCAGTGACCGGGCCGAAGATCTCTTCCTGGGCCACGCGCATGTTCGGCTTCACGTCGACCAGGACGGTGGGCTCGTGGAAGAAGCCCTTTGCGAGAGCGCCTTCCGTCGACACGTGACCGCCGGCTGCGATCGTTGCGCCCTCTTTCTCGGCGATGGGAATGAACGAATGCACGCGCTCGAGCTGCGACGCTGAGACGACCGGCCCGACGTCGGTCGAGGCGTCGAGCCCGTTGCCCAAGCGGAGCTTCTTTGCGCGGCCGACGAGCTTGTCGACGAGATCCTTGGCGACGCTCTTGTGGGCGATGACCCGCGACGCGGCGGTGCAGCGCTGGCCCGACGTGCCGAAGGCCGACCAAACGATCCCGTCCAGCGAGAGGTCCACATCCGCATCGTCGAGAACGACGATCGCGTTCTTTCCGCCGAGCTCGCAGGACACCCGCTTCAGAAGCCGGCCGCCTATCTCGCTTATGTGCGACCCGGTGTCGGATGATCCGGTGAACGAGACGAGGTCAACGCCGGGATGCGAAACGAGATGGTCTCCGAGGTCCGCACCGGACCCAAGCACGAGATTGATGACGCCCTTCGGGAGACCGGCCTCCTCGAGTATTTCGACGAGCCGAACGGCCAGAAGCGGTGTGTACGAAGCCGGCTTGAACACGATGGTGTTGCCGAGGATGAGCGCCGGCATGATCTTCCACGTCGGGATCGCGAACGGAAAATTCCACGGGGTGATCGCGGCCACCACGCCCACCGGATGGCGCATGCTCATCGCCCATTTGTTGGGAAGCTCGGCGGGAACCACGTCGCCAAACTGGCGACGGCCCTCGCCGGCGATGTAATAGGTCATGTCGATGCCCTCTTGGACATCTCCTCGTGCCTCGGCGAGGACTTTTCCCATCTCGCGCGTCATCTCCCGCGCGAGGTCGTCCTTCCGGGTGAGCGTGATCTCGCCGGCTCGATAGAGGATCTCGCCGCGCTTCGGGGCGGGATAGAGGCGCCAACCGTCGAGAGCGCGCCGTGCGGCATCCACGGCCCGGTCGACGTCGGCGACCGTGGACTTCGCGACGTTGGCGATGAGCTCGCCGGTCGCAGGGTTCGTGTTTTCGAACGTGCCGCCGCCCGAAGCGTCCAGCCAGCGGCCGTCGATGTAGTTCTGAAGCGTTGGCGTCGCCATGGTCGATGACTCCCCCTTGTCAGGGGGATGGTATGCGGCTAGATGGCGCCCATGCGCAGCAGCACCGCGAAGAGATGCATGATCCGCCGCTCGCCGATGGCTTCGATGAACGCGATCCGGGCCGTCGCGGCCTCGGCCGCGGGATCGCTTATCTCTTCAGCGGGCTCCGCGTCGGTGAGCTCCGCAGCCGAGCCGCGCGGCGCGGGTGCGGCGCGTTGCGCGACGGGTTGGGCCGCGGGACGAGCCACCTGTGCCGGTGGCGGAGGTGGTGGCGGGGGAATGGCGACCTTCACGGTCCCGCCCGGTCCGCCGAAGTCAGCGGCCCAATACCACTTGTAGGTGGCGCTCTCGTTGTAGACGAGACCTATGCCGACAGCGTTGTAGTTCGGGTTCAAGAGGACCGCGTTATGCGCGGCGCTCGCCTGCCATCCGGCGAGCACCCCGCCCGCGCTTGGGTACCCTGCCCCGAGGTCCTCCCCGGTGTACATCGAAGGCGCTGGATAGCCGAACGCGGACATGCGCTGAGTGGGCGAGCGCCCGTCGGAGGACACGTGACCGATGTAATTCTTTGCCGCCATGTCGCCCGCCATCCACGTCGCGGCGGAGGTCAGCGCGCCATTCGCGGCCACCGCTTGCAGACCGTTGTTCGCGCGGTATGCGTTGACCAGCGCGATGAGATCGCTCTGGGCACTCACGCTCACGTGACCGCGCTCGGCGCGCGTCGCGGCGGCGGCGGGCATCGAAGCTCCGATTCCAATGGCGGCCATCGCGAGCACGAGGGTCAGCGCAGAGCGAAGCATCGGCACCCCTTCAGGTAACAGTCGTGCAACGGTGTGATGACGAAATTCATAACGGAGGGTGCCTACGCTTGTCAGCAGTTCGTACGGAATCGTTCGCTGATCGTGCTAGCGGACAGGCGTCAACGGAGGCATGGCGCCCTGGGAATCTGCGTCGTTGGACCCTATGCGGAACGAGCGGGGGCTCTCTTGGTGCGCGCTAGAACGACGCTCCGTAAAAGAGCCAGATCGTCAACGCTCCGACGGCAACGATGCCAAGAAAGATCAACACGAACGCGATGTTCGCCTGCCGCTCAGGGTCGTTCTGGGTAAAACGATCCATCTATCTTCCTGCAGACCTGGCAAGGCGCATCGTGCCCTGCACGCCCGTCGTCGGCCGCAGGTGCCCGCAAACTCCTCCCGCGGCACGCCCAGGTCTTTTTGAGCTGAGGGGGATCGAACCCCTGACCTCATGAGTGCGATTCATGAAACCGATTCTGGCGAGATCACGTGGAAAACACCAGCGAAGAGTGAGACAGGGGTGGCTGCCCAGGGCCTCTCAGGCTCTCGAGTCAGAAGACTCAGGCGCTTTCGGGGCGCTCATTTCTAGAGATACGATCGGTCGCCGGGAAGTCGTATGGAACCGCATGTCTTCTACGCGCGGACGACCGACGATGTGAGCATCGCGTACGCGGTCCTCGGCGCGGGACCGACGCTCGTTCTCCTGCCCGGCGTGCCGTTCAGCAACTTCCTCGAGGAGTGGCGGATCCCGATCCTCCGTGGTGTCTATGAGCGCCTCTCGGTGCGGCTCCAGATCGTCCAATACGACGGCCGAGGAACCGGACACTCACAGCGCGACGTCTCTGACCTGTCGCTTGACGCGATGCTGCGCGATCTCGATGCCGTCGTCGGCCAGGCAGGCATCGACCGGTTCGCGCTCCTCGGCTTCTACAACTCATGCACACACGCCATTGCGTACGCGGCGCTCCATCCCGAGCGAGTCACCCGGCTCGTGCTGTTTGGCGGCTCCTCTCGTGGCTGGCTCGCGATGAGCGCTCCCGAGACGCAGGCGTTGCTGAGCCTCATCGAACGCGACTGGACCGTCTTCGTCGAATCTGCGGCCCACGCTTGGATGGGCTGGTCGGTCGGCGAGGCCGGCCGACTCGCCGCGGATTCGTTCCGGAACGCCACGACGCCTGCGGTGGCTCGCGCGACGTTCCAGGCGGCGAGCGCGATCGACGTCTCAGACGATCTCGCCGCGGTCACGGCGCAGACGCTCGTCCTTCACCGCACCGACATCGAGCAGATCCCGAGAGCGGTCTCGGAGGAGCTCGCCGCGGCGCTGCCGAATGGTCATCTCCGCCTGCTCGCCGGAAGCTCGCCAGCCTTGTTCTTCGAGAATATCGACGAGGTTGTCGGCGCGATCACCGACTTCGTTATCGAAGGCCGTCCGGACGGGCGGCCGCAACCGTCCGCTGTGCCACAGAAGCGGAACGCGCACGGGCTCACCGCGCGCGAGCTCGATGTCCTTCGCCTCCTCGCGCAAGGCGAGACGAATGCCGAGATCGCACATCGCCTCACGTTGTCCGTCAACACGGTCGAACGACACGTTGCCAATCTTTACCGGAAGATCGACGCTCGCGGCCGGGCCGATGCCACCGCCTTTGCTGTTCGACAGGGGATCGCCTAGCTCAACTGAAGGTTTTCCGTGATCTCGGCCTACATAGTCTCCAGGAAGCCACCGCGAGTCGATGAGGACAGTCTCTCCTTGAAACGAGAGGCGAGGATGGACCAGACGGTGGCAGCAGTGGATTGGCTTCCGGCGAGCGAGTACCCATTTGACCGCCCCTTCATCGAGGTCGAAGGAAATCGCATCCACTATGTGGATGAGGGTGCGGGCGCCGCCCTTCTCCTCGTCAACGTGGGAGGGTGGTCGTTCATCTTCCGCGATCTCATCCTTCGTTTGCGCGGCAGCTTCCGCTGCGGAGGCAACCACTGCACCCTCGCGGACGACCCCGACCTCGTTGCGAACGAGGTGATTCGGTGGTGGCGTGAGGCGGTAGCCCCGCAGGGCGCGTGCTCGGATGGGCGCTACGCATGAACACTGCTCTCTGGGCCCTGCAGGCGTCGCTCGCGCTCATTCTCGTTCCCGCCGCCGTCACGCGGGCGGTCAGTTACGACTTCGCGAAGAAGCGGATGGCGTGGGTAGCCGCGGTGCCTCGCTCCCTGTTGCTCTTCATCAGCGCGGCGGAGATCCTGGGTGCAATCGGTCTCGTACTCCCTGGGCTCGCCCGCGTTGCGTTGCAGCTCACCCCGCTCGCCGCGCTCGGCCTCGGCCTCATCCAGGTGATGGCGTTCCTCTTCCACACGTCACGTCACGAGCCCCGAAATGCCGCCGCAAACCTCTTGCTGCTCGCAGCCCTCGTCTTCGTCGCAGTCGGACGGCTGGTCGTCTCGCCTTAAGCAACCAACCGCAACTCAGGCGCGTTGATTTGTATGGGGTTCATTCAATCGTGCGCCGATCTGCGTGGTCAGTGTGTCGGAAGACCAATCGCCGGAGTCTGCCGGGGTGATCGAGTGAACAGCAGTCATCTTGCGTCTCGCGTTTGCCGCCGACCGCGATCCGCGTGAAATCGTGCGGATCTATACGCATGCGGTGGAGCTGAGGGGGATCGAACCCCTGACCTCATGAGTGCGATTCATGCGCTCTCCCAGCTGAGCTACAGCCCCGCGAGCGGTGAACAAAAACGATACGCGGTCGCCCCGCCGGTCGCCACTACTGGACGAACGCCGGCTCGCTACGCGATCCGAAGGACGACCGGAGCATCTCCCCACAGGCGCTCGAGGCGATACAGCTGCCGCTCTTCCGGAACGAACGCGTGCACCACGACGTCACCGAGGTCGATCAGGACCCAGCGCCCAGACCCGTAGCCTTCGATCCCGATCGGCTTGCGGCCGGCCTGTATGGCCTTCTCGCGCACCGCATCCGCGATCGCCTGCACCTGGCGCTCACCTCGGCCGGTGCATATGACGAAGAGGTCGGCGATGGTCGTGAGCTCCGAAACGTTCAGCACGAGGATGTCCTCGGCCTTCTTATCGCCCGCAGCGTCGACCACGACGTCCGCCATGGCTCTGGGCGAGAGGTCGGTCATCGGTACAGGCGGTGCTCCTCGATGTAACGCAGTACTGCCTCGGGAACAAGGTAGCGCAGCGACCTACCGCGCGCTGCTCTCGCCCGCAGCTCGCGCGAGCTGATATCCATGAGTGGAGAGTCCAGCATCCGCACGTCGGCGGGTGCATTCGGTACGCCAGGCCGCGCCGCGAGCACGACGGTCGCGAGGGCGCGGATACGCGCCGGATCGCGCCACCGTTCGAAGTCCGCGTAGGCGTCGCTGCCGAGGATCAGGAAGAGGTCGCCATTGCTTCGAAGCGCTTCGAGCGTATCGACCGTGAACGATGGTCCCTTGCGATCCAGCTCGACTCCCGAGACCTGGAAGCGCGGCTCATCCGTGGTCGCCGACGTCAACATCGCGAGGCGATCTTCCGGACTCGCGACGGGGCCATCCTTCTTCAACGGTGAGCGGCGCGCCGGTACGAAGTAGACCCGATCGAGTGCGAGGTCGTCGAGCGCGGCATTGGCGATCGCGAGATGCCCGACGTGGACCGGATCGAACGTGCCGCCGAACACTCCGACGCGCGTCACTCGTCCGGGACTCCTTCGCTCCACTCCATCTCGAGCGCGCCGATCCGCACGGTGTCGCCCTCCTTCGCGCCCATCGCGCGGAGCTCGTGTTCGATCCCGGTTCGGATCAGCTGTCGCTGAAAGTACGCGGCCGCATCCGGAGATCCCCAGTCGATTCCTGACGCAAGGCGCTCGACGCGATCGCCCTCGATCCGGAAGGCCCCGCCTTCGCGCTTGACGTGCCAATCGCGACCGCCACCGGCGAATGCGATGCGGCGCTCGCGTGGTGCCGGCGCGCTTGCCGCTTCACGCGGCGGGCACCGATCGAAGATCTCGCGGAGGAGATCGCCCGTGCCCTGGTGCGCGGCGGCCGATATCGCGATGCTCGCGATGCCCCGCTCGGAAAGCGTGCGAGCGACGCGCGGCGCCGCGTCGCGCGCGTCGGGCAGATCGATCTTGTTCAGCGCGACAAGCTGCGGACGCTCCGCCAGGCCGCGTCCGTAGCTGCGTAGCTCGGCGTCGATCGTCGCGATGTCCTGGAGTGGGTCCGGCCGCGATGCGTCGACCACATGAACGAGGAGGCGCGTGCGTTCGACGTGGCGGAGGAACTCCTCGCCGAGACCGAGGCCGCGGCTGGCACCTTCGATGAGTCCGGGGATGTCGGCGACGACGAGCTCGCGATCGTCGAGCCGCGCGACGCCCAGGTTCGGAACGAGCGTCGTGAACGGATAGTCCGCGATCTTCGGTCGCGCGCTTGTGAGCGCCGCGAGCAGAGTCGACTTCCCGGCATTGGGTAAGCCCGCGAGGCCAACGTCCGCGAGAAGCTTGAGCTCGAGCTCGATCTCGCGGTGTTCGCCCTTGCCGCCGTCCTCCGCGATGCGGGGCGCGCGCCGCGTGCTCGTCGCGAAACGTGCGTTGCCCTTTCCGCCGGACCCGCCGCGCGCGATGACGAGCTCTTCACCGGGCGCGACAAGGTCGGCGACCGTCGCGCCGGTCGCGCGATCGATCACCAGGGTGCCCGGCGGAATGCTCAAGATGCGATCCGCACCCGATCGTCCGCTGCTGTTCCGGCCGCTCCCCGGCTTGCCGGAGTCCGCGTCGATCTGCTTCGTGAATCGAAAATCAGTCAGCGTCCCGAGCTGTGGATCCACGCGCAGGATGACGTCTCCACCCTTGCCGCCGTCGCCGCCGTCGGGGCCGCCCCGCGGAACGTGCGCCTCGCGCCTGAACGAGATAACGCCCCGGCCGCCGTCGCCTCCTCGCACCAGCAGGCGTGCACGATCGATGAACACCTAGAGGCGAACGAGCGGCCGCGGCAACGCGACGATGCGCAGGTGCGCGGCGTCCGCGCGCAGACGGTCGAGCATTCGGTCCATCCCGACAGCAGGCTCTGCGCCTCCCACGGTCGCGAGCGCGCGCTGGGGGTCGGCGCCGAGACCGCACAGGATGAGCGAGCTTTCGGCAGGAAGATCTCCGACCAGGCCAACGAGAGCATCGAGCTCTCGGGCGCGATCGGTCAGACCCGGCAGCGTCAGGACGCGCAGCGCGACCGAGACCCTGGCCGCGATCGCAGCGGCGATCGACGCACGGACGTCGGCGAAGCGAAAGCCGTCCGGCCGATGGATGGCCTCGTACGTTTCGGCCCGCGCGGACGAGATCCGGACCGCCACCGAATCGAGGCCGGCGTCGCACAGCCGGCGGAGCGCGATCGGCACCGAGCCGTTCGTCTCGAGGTGGATCGTTCCGGCGCGGGTGCGCGCGCGCATGGCGACGATCGCGGCTTCGATCAGACGGACGGCGAGGAGCGGTTCGCCCTCGCACGCGCGCCCGAACGCGACGACCGTTCCTCCGCCTTCAAGATGGCGCGCCGCCGCCTCGGCCAGCTCCACCGGGGTCGGCCTGAACGCGGCTGGTTCGGTCGGCGACGCGTCGGCATCGTCGCTCAGCACCAGTACCTCCGGCGGTCGCTCGTTCTTTAGCGCGGCGACCGGCAGCGCGCAATCGTGACGACCCAGGAACGCATTCGCGGCGGCGCGGCAGCGATAGTCCTTCGCGCAGCGCGCGAGCTGGCGCAGCACTCGGCTCGATGGATGCTCGCGCTGGGTCGCGGTGATCCGCGCGAGGAGATCCGGTGAGGCTCTCCCGTCGGCCGCGCCCGCATCGACATCCAGCGCGACCGCTGAGACGAGGAGCTCGCCGTCGGCGTCGGCGCCAACCGCCGCGTACGCGCGCGGCTTCAAGGGTTGTGCGGCGAGGTCATCCTCGTACGCCGGAAGGGCCATGCGCAGATAGCCAATCGGGACGATCGCTCCCACCGCGAACCTGCCCGCGCCAAGCTCGCGGGCCCGCCCCGATCGGTCGAGGCCGATGCCGGTCCTGGCCGGGAGCGGGGTGACCTCGGTGCCGGGAGGAAGCCGGATCGCGTGCACAAGCGGACCGACCGATGCACCGTCGGACATGGCGGCCGCGTAATCGGCCGCCACCACGAGGCGCCCCGAACGATCGCTGTGAACAGCGCTGAGCACACTTCGGAGAATAGGTGGGGCGCGCGGTGAGCGGGGTCGCGCGACCTAGAGGTCGAGGCAGTTCACGAATCGGCTTCCGAGCTTGCACTCCCAGTGGACGTGCGGCCCGGTGGTGACGCCGGTGAGCCCGATCGCCGCGATGATCTGACCACGCGAGACCTGCTGGCCCACGCTCGCGTACACAGCGCTCGTGTGGTAGTAGCAGGTCTCGAGGTCGCCGGCGTGCTGCACGCACACGCGGATCCCGCCGACGGCCACCCAACCGGCTGCCGATACGACGCCGTCATCGGACGCACCGATGCCGGTGCCGTAGGGTGCCGCGAGGTCGACGCCCGTGTGCCCTGCCCAGAAATACTGGGTGATGACCCCGGCGACCGGCCATGCGAGGCGCCCCGTGCGCGGCGGCGTGGCGCCGAGGGTCGGACCGCGGAGCACCGAGACGGTGACACGCTCCGGCTCCTGGAGTGCCGGGAGCGCGGCTCCTCGGACGAAGATCTTCTGACCGGCCGCGAAGTGCTCCGGCTCGAAGTAGAGGCGGTTGTACGACATGATCACGGCGGGATCCACCTTGAACTGACTCGCGACCGAGTCGACGGTGTCGCCGTCCTTCACGGTGTAGAGCGCACCTTCAGCGGGCGGGATCACGAGCTTCTGTCCCAACTGGAGTGCGTGCACGTCCTGGATCGCATTCGCGAAGGCGATGGCCTCTACGGAGACGTCGTAGTAGTTCGCCATCGTCGCGAGGGTGTCGCCCTCGTGGATGGTCACTTCCTGGACCGACCGTGTGCCTTCGGCCGCGACGGTTACCGGGTTTCTGCTTCCAGCGATCGCGCCGCCGCGTGCCGCCGGTTGGGCGCGAGACGCGTCGGTCGCTGTCACGGTCGTCGCGGCAACGGTCGGAGCTACGGTGCTCGCGCGCGATGCCGCTGTCGCCGCGAACGGGAGCGAGAGGACCAGCACCGCGACCGAGGTGTTGAGCGCGAGACGGAGGCCGCGGAGGCCGACCAGACTCGCGAGATAGCTGCTGCTCCCCTCGAGAGCAACAAAGGAAAGGTGCCTCGCACTCGCGCCGAGCGCGGAGACTCCTCGGGAAAGGAGTCGCGCCTGTCGCTGAAGGAACCGTTTTGGGTTAGGTGTGGCCTGCGAACGTCGGCTCTGTTGTCCCAACCCCTGCGGTCCCTCCCAACTGTCTAAATGCGGCCACGTTCGGCCGGTGCGCGTTGGTTTTTCGATTTCCTCACCACATCGGCCCGCTTGACCGACCCTCCCGACCGCGCCTATGTACGAATTGCGTACTGACGTGGTGGGAGGTCTGCACCGTACCTCTCGACCAACAAATGTGTCAACCGTGCAACGTGGTAGCACCAAGCGAGGTGTTGGTGGATATCCGGTGTCGGCCCTGGTTTGCTCGTATGAGTACCCCTACGTAGGCTTCTTTCGGTGCCCGACTACAGCCTTTCGTACGTTTACGTATTCGCGTTCTTCGTGGTCGGAGCGGTCTTCGTAACTGTCCTGCTAACGCTCGCTCGCCTCGTCGCTCCGCGGAAGGCCACGAAAGAAAAGCTCCGCACCTACGAGTCGGGCGAAGAGCCCATCGGCCAGGCATGGGGCCGATATCCGACGCACTTCTATGTCTTCGCGCTCCTCTTCGTCGTGTTCGACGTTGAAGTGATCTTTCTCTTTCCCTGGGCCGTGCTGTTTCGTGTGCTCGGCGTCGCCGGTCTCATCGAAGTGATCGTGTTCATCGGGATCCTCGTCGTCGGACTTTATTACGCGTGGAAGAAGAACGCTCTCAATTGGTATTGAGCGCGCCACGGTCGACGATCGATCTCGCGGGCCTTCGGTCGTACGTGGCGTCCCGGCTCACCGATAAGGCGCGCGTGTCGACGCTCCACGACATGCTGGTCCTCGATGTCGAGCGCGAGCGGCTGGTTGAGGTCGCCACGTTCGTTCGCGATGACCCGCGCACGCGATGCGATCTTTATTCCGTGAACGCCGGCGTCGACACGGGAGCCGAGCTCCGCTCGGTGACGTTCGTTCGCGGCACGGGCACGAAGGTCTCGGTCATGCTGCGGACCTCGTGCACCGAGCTCGACCCTCATATTCCGACGCTCACCGCGGTATGGGAGGGCGCGAACTGGTGCGAGCGGGAAACGTACGACATGTTCGGCATCGAATTCGACGGGCATCCGGATCTTCGCCGCATCTTCCTCGAAGAGAGCTTCCCCGGGCACCCTCTCCGAAAGACTTTCCTCCCACCGCGTAGCGACGCGCGGGGCGGATAACGATGCCTGTCGGTCCCTTTGGCATCGACCCATTCATCTGGGCCCCGCTTCGCCTCGTCATCGCCGTCGGCCTTGCGCTCTTCCTCGTGCTGAACGGGGCGCTCTTGCAGATCTATCTCGAGCGAAAAATCCAGGCGATCATCCAGGACCGTCTCGGCCCATATCACGTTGGCCCCTTCGGGCTCCTTCAGACGTTCGCCGACGCTCTCAAGCTCATCTCCAAGGAGGACGTGCGCGCGCATGCGACCGACGGCTGGTTCTTTGTGGCGGCGCCGGCGCTCGTGTTCTGTCCGATGCTCGCCTCGTGGGTGGTGCTGCCGTTCGCGCAGGACATCGTCGGCGCCAACCTCAACATCGGCCTCCTCTATCTCACGACCCTCGGGTCGATGACCGTCCTCGGCATCGTGATCGCCGGATGGGCCTCCAACAACAAGTACGCGCTCGTCGGAGGTCTCCGCTCGGCCGGTCAGCTCATCTCGTACGAGATCCCGCAGATCCTGGCTCTGGTGTCGGTGGCGCTCGTCGTCGGGTCCCTCTCGATGATCGACATCACGCGCTCGCAGGCCGGGCCGTTCGTGAACGTGCTCATCCTGCCGTTCTCGTTCGTGATCTACTTCATCGCCGCCCTCGCGGAGACGAACCGCACGCCGTTCGATCTGCCCGAGGCCGAGTCCGAGCTCGTGGCCGGCTGGCTCACGGAGTACTCGGGCATGCGCTGGGGAACGATGCTGGCCCTTTCCGAATATGGGAACGTGACCGTGGTCTGCGCGATCGTGACGACCCTGTGGTTCGGCGGCTGGCAGGGTCCAGGCGTGGAGGCGATCCCGCTGCTTGGCGTTCTCTGGTTCACGCTCAAGGTCTACGCGTTCATCGTGGTGATGATGTGGATTCGGGCGACGCTGCCGCGGCTCCGGATCGACCAGCTCATGAGCTTCTGCTGGAAGGGCCTCATTCCGATGGCCCTCGTCAACATCGTCGTTGTGGCGGTCCTCGCCCTCGCGTTCCCGACGACGAAGATCCCGATCGCCATCGCGAGCTGGCTGCTCCTCGTCCTTTTCGTGACGGGCATCCCTCTCGTGCAGCGGCGGCGCCTCCGAACGCTTCGTGCACGTGCCCGCGCCGCGGCGGCGCCGGCGATCCGCGCGGCCGGCTGACGGTCCGGTGACGTTCGACTTCGTCGAGCCGGTGGTCTTCGCCCTTCTCTCGATCGGGGTGATCGCCGGCGGCGTGGCGGTCGTGATGCTCAATCGGATCACGGCGGCCGCGCTGCTCATGGCCTTCACATTCCTCTGCATGGCCGGAATGTTCGTCCTGCTCGGAGCCGAAACGATCGCCGCCTTCCAGGTGCTGATCTACGTCGGCGCGATCACCGTCCTGATCCTCTACGGCGTGATGTTCACGAAGTTCAGCGACCAGCCTCGCGCGCTGTTCTTCCAGCGGCAGACGCCGCTCGCGGCAGTGTTCGTCGCCGCCGCCGGGATACCCGTGGCGATCATCGCGCTCTCATTCACGAGCGGGCCCCCGCGGCCGGGCGGCGGCGATCTCATCGCGCTCGCCACGAGCGTGTTCACCGATTTCGCCTTTCCGTTCGAGATCGCCTCGGTCCTCCTTCTCGCGGCGATGGTCGGCGCGATCGTGCTGACCAAACGGGACGACCCTGAGGAAGCCGCACTCCGGCGGCGGCGATGAGCGTCCCTCTCGGCGCGTACGTCGTCGTGTCGGCGGCGCTGTTCTTCATCGGATGTGCCGGCGTGCTGGTCCGCCGCAACGCGGTGGTGATCCTCATGTGCGTGGAGCTCATGCTCAACGCCGCGAACCTCGCGCTCGTCGCCTTCTCGCGCAAGTACGGCTCGATCGACGAGCGTGGGAGCGTCTTTGTCATCTTCGTGTTCGTCGTCGCGGCGGCCGAGGTCGCCGTCGGGCTCGGGATCGTGCTCTCGGCCTATCGCAACCGGCCGGTGGTCAACGTGGACGAGATCCACCAGATGAAGGGATGAAGGGGTGATCTCGCTCGTCTGGCTCATCCCGGCGTTGCCGCTCGCGGCGTTCCTCGTGAACGGTCTGTTCGGACGGCGATGGCTGGGCCATCTCACCGGCGTCATCGCGTCGGCGGCCGTCGGGCTCTCGGCCCTCCTCGCGATCGGTGTGTTCCTGGAGGTACTCGGCGGAAAGACCCAGACCGTCGTCCCGCTCTACCGCTGGATCGCCGTCGGCGATTTCTCGATCAACGTGTCCGCGCTGGTCGACCCGCTCTCCTCGGTCATGCTGCTCGTCGTCACCGTCGTGTCGTTCCTGATCTT
>DASPWX010000035.1:0-5642 GCA_035637615.1 Bathyarchaeia archaeon
ACGCATGTCCATTAACACGCCCGCCAAGCCGCTCGCGATCAAGGATTACAAGAGCGACCTGCACAATGACTGGTGCCCTGGCTGCGGTGATTTTGGGATCCTCACCGGAATCCAGATGGCGTTGCAGCAAATGCAGATCGAACCCGACAAGCTCGCGGTTTATAGCGGCATCGGCTGCAGCGGGAAGACACCCCACTACATCAACGGGTACGGCTTCCACACGCTGCACGGCCGCGTGCTCACCGTCGCGACGGGCGGGCGCCTCGCGAACACCGACCTCACCGTGCTCGCGCTCGGCGGCGACGGGGATGGTTACGGGATCGGCGCGGGCTACTTCGTCGGCGCGGGCCGGCGCAACGCCGACTTCGCGTACATCGTCCACAACAACAACGTCTACGGACTCACGAAGGGTCAGGCGTCGCCGACCCTGTCCAAAGGAAAGAAGACGAAGTCGATGCCCGAGCAGGCGATTCAGGACGGCATCAACCCCGTCGCCATGGCGGTCGCCTCGGGCTACACGTTCATCGCGCGCGGCTACGCGCTCGAACCGAAGTACCTCGCGTCGATCATCGTGAAAGCGATCCAGCACAAGGGCTCTGCGCTCGTCGACGTGCTGCAGACGTGCCCCACGTACAACGACCTCTACACAAAAGAGTGGTACGAAGGCGCGGATCTTCCCGAGAAGCGCTCGCGCCTCTACAAGCTCGAGGACAAGGGCTACGACGGAATGGTGCACGACCCGAGCGACGCGCAGGAGATGATCACGAAGAAAGCCGCGGCCGTCGCGCGAAGCTACGAGGCGGACCCCATCCCGATCGGCATCTACTACCAGGTCGAGCTCCCGACGTACGAGGACGCGGTCGGCCAGAGGATCCCGGCGCTCGCCGAGAAGCCGCTCGTCGACCAGGACGTCTTCCACCGCGACGTGACGCCGCTGCTCGAGGCGATGCGCTAGACACGCAGCGACCTGCTACCGGGCCGACCCGACCCGCGCAACGCCGGTGGCTACATTTCGAGCCGTGGAACGTCCCGCCATGAAACCCGAGGCGCCCGCGCCCGCCGCAGCGATCGTCGCGCGCTTGCCTGCGTTCGAGCTCTGGATCGCGTTCGTCTTCAGCCTCGTACCCCACGTGGCGGGCCTGTTCGTCGGCGGCTACGGGCAGATCATCACCAACGCGCCGCTCGCGGTCATCGTGACGATCATCGACGGCGTCGCGCTCGTCATCGCCTATCTCCAGTTCCGCGAAGACGCGCATGCGAGACGCGCATCGCACTGGGTCGTGTGGGTGACGATCGCGGTCGGTGCCATCTGGATGATCTACGCGGTCTTCGTTGGGGCGCTCCTTCTTCTCGGCCAGCTCTTCTGCATCAACCAGGACTGCCGCGGTCCCATTCGCTGAGCAGGGTCGAGCTCGTGCAGAGCTCGTGCGAGCCGTCCGCGCGGGTGCGCTCGAAGAAAAATCGCACCGAATCTCCGACCACGACGCTCTCGACATAACGGACCGTGCCCGGTCCGCCCGCGGCACCGATCGCCGGACCTGACCCGATCCGCTCCCACGTCCGCAGATCTTTGCTTCGCGACACGCCACAGCGCTCCTCGTAGTTCTGGCTGATGTCCGATGCTCCGTCGTAGATCCCGACCCACTCGTCGCCCAATCGAAATGCGGTCGTGAGACGGGCGGTGGCCTTGTCCCAGCCTTTCGCGGAAGCCGCGAACACTTTTCCTTCCCACTTCCAGCGCAGCCCGTCCGCGCTCGTCGCGAGGCCCGTTTCGGATTTCACAGCGCCGGTCGAAAGGGCGTCGCCGCTGCCGTGCAGCTTTCGCTCGTCGCCCGGTGGGCGCTCGCCGTAGGAGACGAACATCCACCAGCGGTCGCCGACCCGGCGGAGCCAGGGGTCTTTGACCGCGACGGCATTTGCCATATCCGCGTCGAGCGCGAGGCGGCGTGCAGCTGGGTCGAACGAATCGGGACTCCCCGCTTCGATGACGTCGATCCGCCAGCGCCCGTCCAGTCCGTCCACGTAGCTGACGTAAAGCCGCCACGTCCGCTCACCGCCGACGATCGCGCAGCGCTCGATGGATGGGCTGCTGAAATCCTCGCGAGACGCGCGCCAGATCGTTTGGAATCGCTCACCGTCGCCACGCGCGATCCGCAGTTCACCGCCGCGACGCGGGCGTGGCCACCGAACGCGATAGACGAGATAGACGGTCTCGACGTCGCTGAACGCTCCGGGTGCTCCGGCCCAGTGACCGGCTCCTTCACCGGGCGGCTTCTCCACCACGAGGGCTGCACCGGACTCGAAAGGCACGTTCACTCGCCGAGAGACTTTAGGTGACGGCCGGGCCTTTCTGTTTCGCCTCGTCGTCGCGATCGCGGCGGCGCCGGACGCGGACCGTGGTCGGACCGCGCGCGTCTGTTCCGCGAGCGATGCGCGCCGAATAACGGCGATGTTCGAACGCTTTTGAGACCAGTTGGGCCAGCTGAGACCGCTTCGCCTGGTTCCAAAATCCTCTCCCCTCGCTACTCTCCCGGGGTCGTGCATTCATCGATTCGCGTCGCCAGGAGCGGCCTGCTCGCAGCCTTTCTGGTCTTTGCAGTGGCTCTGCCCGCTGCCGGCGTGCAGACGTACTCCACAAAAGGCGCCGTCACTCAGAACCCAAGCCTGACCGGCGTGACCGCCGCCGAAACGTGCCCCACCGGTAGTCAGGCCGCACCGACGCAGACCATCTATCTGCCGAACATCACGAAGACCCTCGGCGGCCCGACCGGTTGGGTCACGCCCTTCATCGTCCAGAACACCGGCACGGTCGCGACGACCCTCGAGGTCTCCTTCTACAAGTTCAGCGACGGGAGTTGCGTCGCGCGGCGTACCGTGTCGCTGCTCGGGCCCGGCACGAGCTTCGCGGACGTGCCGAACAACGACGCCGATCTTCCCGGCGACACCCAGTTCTCGGTGGTCGTGAAGAGCTTCGGGTCGACGATCGTCTCGGTCGTGAACGAGCACGCTGGCGCCGGCGCGCGCGCGGAGGCGCTCTCGTACAACGGCGTCTCGAGCGGCGCGACGACGGTGTCGCTCCCCAACATCGTGCGGCGCTTCTTCGGTTTCCACACGCCGTTCATCATCCAGAACCTCGGGACCGCATCGACGATCGCGACGGCGACGTTCCGCCCCTTCGCGGGCGGGGCCAGCGTCCAAGTCGTCCGCACGATCGCGCCAGGCCAATCGCAGTTCGTAGAGCCGAACGTGGAGTCGGTGCTGAGCGACGGCACCCAGTACGCGGTCACCGTGACCGCGACGCAGCCCGTCGCGGTGGTCGTGAATACCCACAATGACGATGCGACCGTCGAGAAGCCTGTCGCCTACGCGACCGACGGCATCGCCGCCGGCGCCGAGACTGTGTATGGGCCGTACGCCGCCAAGAATGCGAACGACGCTGGGTTCGCGGGGACGACGAGCACGATCGTCGTGCAGAACCTCGGATCCGGTGCGGCGATGCCGACGATCGCGCTCCGGCAGCTCGGCGGCGGAACCCTCACGACGTTCACCGGCCCCAGCGTGGCGAGCGGTGCCGCGTGGGTCTTCGATCCGCGCTACCAAAACGGCGTCGCGGGCGGGACTCTCTGCGGTACGGCGACTTCGCCCGGCTGCCTCGGGGATGGTGAGTATTCGTTCTCGGTGTCCGCCACCGGGGCCAATCTCACGGCCGCGGTGAACGTGATCAGCGCGAGCACCGCGATGGGCTACATCGCGCTCGCCCAAGCGGGTCAGAAGCTCTTCGTGCCGAACGTCACGCGCACCCTCGGCGGGACCACCGGCTGGTCGACGCCGATCCTCCTGCAGAGCGTCACCGCGCGATCGGCGAGCGTGGAGTGGCGACGGTTCAGCGACGGCCAGTTGATGGTCACGCAGAACGTCTCGCTCGCGCTCGGCAGCGCGATGCGCATCGATCCGCGGAGCGTGTCCGGTCTCATCGACGACACGCAGTACGCGGTGACCATCACGGGAACCGACGGCACCGTCGCGGCCATCGTGAGCGAGCTCAATTTCTCGGGCGGCGACGGAGCGATGGCCTACGAGGGGTTCGCGGCACCGTAGGGAGCCGACATCCCTGATCGAGCCCGTTCGCCTGCAGTCCGACCAGCCAATCTGCGATTGACAGCCAATGTTTATCGGCCTATGACGGGTGCTCGACGGTTGGTCACTCAAGCGCGCTAGTAGCTGGGCGTTGATAGGAGCGGTGGTCTCCAGGGGGGTGGATTTGGCCTAAGGAAAAGCTCTCTTCAGTACGCCGTTTCGCCATCGCCTTTTCGGTGGCGGCCATTGGGGGAGCACAACATGAGACTTCTGCGCATCCTCGCGCTTATCGCGCTCTGCCTTGCGTTCACACCCATCTCAGCTCTCGCGGTCACCGGCTACGACTCCGCCTACGCCGGCGAGTCGGCCTTCGTCACGATCGACCCGGGCCAGACCCAGTCCTTCCAGGTGTTCTTCTCGAACACCGGCACCGTGAGCTGGGCGAAGGGTACGGGCACGCAGGTCGATCTCGCCGCGTGTCTCGCCGACAAAGTCACCTGCAACTCGCAGGACGCGACCGACGCTACGTGGAATAGCGGTTGGCTTTCGGCGACGCGGTACGCCACCGCAACCCAGGCGACCGTCGCGCCGGGCTCAGTTGCGACCTTCACCTACAACATCAAGGCGCCGACGGACGCGACCGGGACCCGCCGCTTCAATGGTGATCTCGTCGTCGCTTCCTCGGGCGCTCGCATCCACCCGGAGGGCTACTACCAGGACGCGACGGTGAATGCGGTGGGTAGTGTCACCGGCCCGACTCCAACTCCGGGTAGCACCCCGTTCCCGTCCGCGCCTCCGGCAACTGCACCGCCGCCGACACCGACCCCGAATCCACTGACATGCTTCTCTAGCGGAGGCGGCCAGTGCCAAATTGTCGGTCCGAATGCCGCCACCCTGAACAACACCGCGGGCGGCGTCTCGGGGGTGTACTTCCCGATCTCACGCCTGACGGGAAAGGCAGTCGCTGACGTCAGCGGTCTTTCCTTCGACTTCACGGGAATAGCTCGTGGCGGTGCACCTCGCATCAGCGTCCCGATCGACACGAACGGCGACGGGACGACTGAGTTCTATGCCTTTATCTCGTCGGAGTTCTGTCCAACGACGCAGACAGGTCATGTCAGCGAGTCGACTTGCCAGGTGTTCGCGACAGGCCAGAACAACAACAATGGTTACGCCAACTGGGCCGCGTTCGCCGCAGCGAACACCGGCGCGACAATTGCTGCTACCGACGGTGACCCGACAGTACCCTTCATCGTTGCCGACGTGTCGGGCGTTGCACCAACCCCCGCCACATGGACATTGAGCAACGTTCACCTAGGCGAATAGGGTCAGAGGTCTAATTTCTGCGGGCAAGGCCCCGGAGCGATCCGGGGCCCTTGTCTTTGATTCCTGCGATACGCAGGGCGCTATCGACGGAGCAGATTGCGTGTCGGCGCAACGAGGATGACTGCTGGTTCAGGCGTCAAGGGGCGAACGGAAAGACACTGTGTAACTCTGGTTGACAGCGGATATTGAACCGGCGTATCACCAGACGTCATCTAGACGAGCGACAAATAGGTGGGGAG
>DASPWX010000036.1:0-1816 GCA_035637615.1 Bathyarchaeia archaeon
CGCGCGAAACGCGCAAAATACGCTCTGCCCGCACATCCGCGGCCGCCGACAACCGGAGGAGGGTGAGCGCAAGGTGAAGGTCTTCCAGCAAGAGACGCAGCTTCGAACCAGCGGCGGACTGTCGGTCCGCGACATCACCGAGGAAGTGGTCGAGGTCGTCCGCGAGAGCGGCGTCGTCGACGGGATCGCCTGCGTCTACTCGCCGCACACGACCTGTTGCGTGCGCGTCAACGAGTTCGAGAGCGGGTTCCTGGAGGACTTCGCAAACATGCTCAAGCGCCTGATCCCGAGCGACGCCTACTACGCGCACGACGACTGGGATCGCCGCACCGAGAACATCTGCCCCGAGGACATGGACTTCGGCAACGGCCATTCGCACTGCATGGCGATGCTGCTAGGCACGGCGGGCGAGTCGATCCCCGTGCGCGACGGCGAGCTCTGCCTCGGCACCTGGCAGCGCGTGCTCTTCCTCGAGCTCGACCGCGAGCGCGACCGCCGCTGGATCGTCCAGGTCGTCGGAACGTAGGAACATGCGCAGCGCCCTCGCCGTTCTGGCTCTAGCGGTCGGAGCGACGATGGTGGCCGCCGCACCCGGCACTTCTTCGTCTCGCCTCCCGGCTATCCCGTGCGAGGCCCAGGTTCAGATGGGAGCCCTGCCGACTTGGGCTCGCGGGGGCTTCAGCGATCCGCGGATTCCCCACGTGGTCGGGAGATCGCAACGAATCGTCGCAATCCTGTTCGGCTACCCGCTTCGCTCGCCTCCGCGTCGGCAGCGACGCAACAAGATCCTCTGGGTTCCGCGCAGAGCGCCAGACGCATCACCGCTCTGGATTCGTGCCCGGCGGATGAGCGGCTACACGCCGATCGGGTCGCCTGTGAATCGCAAGGTCTCAGGCGGTCCCGGTCCCTCGATCATCAATCTGCCTACGCCCGGTTGCTGGCGGTTGAGAGTCCGCTGGTCCGGGCGGGCCGACAGCCTCGACCTCCGCTACCGGCAGGGCTGAGGCCGGGCGACGGGTATTCTCGAGCGGCGCGATGAGGCTCGCGCCAACCGCCCTCCGGGGCTGATGGCCTCTACCGAACGTCTTCACCGACGCTTAGGAGGCCACCGTGAGCGCCGCGGTCGTGAGGAACCTCGGCCTGCTCGGAATCCTGCTCGCGGCCAAGATGGCCCGAAGCTCGGGTTCCTCTATCCGCTCGCCCATCGTGCCGACCGCCGGCACGGCACCTTCATCACGCTGCTGATGAGCGCCGGCCTCACCTTCGGAACGATCTCGTCGCTGTACGGCCTGAACGCGAGGAGTTCGTCTAGGCGGCGTCGGAAACCGCGTCGAGCTCGCGGTGGACGGCGAGGCGCTCGAGCGCCGCGGCCTCGATCTGGCGTACGCGCTCGCGCGTGATTCCCAGCTCCCGGCCGATCGCCTCGAGCGACTTCGGGTCGCGGTCGCCGTTCAGGCCGTAGCGAAGCTTCACGATCTCGCGCTCACGTTCCGGGAGCTCGTCGACGGCGCGGCGCAGCGCCTTCTCCTGGAGGCTGTAGGTGACCTCGTCCTCCGGCGTCTCCTGGTCGGCCGCGACGAGCTCGCCGAACGAGCCCTCGCTTTCGGTCCCGATCGGCTTGTCGAGGCTCGTCACAGCACGGGCGATCTGGCGCACCTCTCGCACCTGTTTCAACGGCAGCTTCGCCCGCTTCGCGACCTCCTGCTCGGTCGGCACCCGCCCAAGCTGTGTCGCGAGCTCACGCTCCGCCCGCGCCATCTTCTGCTCGCGCTCGACGATGTGGACGGGGATTCGGATCGTCCGGGACTTGTTCGCG
>DASPWX010000037.1:0-7764 GCA_035637615.1 Bathyarchaeia archaeon
CCGCGAGGAGCGCGAGCTCAACATCTACCTCGCGGTCGACGTCTCCTCGAGCGCGTGGTTCGGCACCGGCAGCCTCTCCAAGCGGGAGCTCGCCGCGGACGTCGCTGCCCTGCTCGCGGTGACCGCCCTCCACAACAACGACCGCGTCGGCCTGGTCCTGTTCGCGGACGGAGTCCGCGAGTTCATCCCGCCGCGGCAAGGGCGACATCACCTGCTTCACGTCATACGTCAGCTGCTTTTCGCCGAGCCACGCCGCTCGCCGACGGAGATCGCGAGCGTCGCGGACTACCTCGCGAACGTGACGAAAAAGCGCAACGTCGTCTTCGTGGTGTCCGACTTCCTCGACGTCGAGTTCGAAGCTCCGCTTCGAGCGCTCGCCCACAAGCACGACGTCATCGCGCTCATCCTGAACGACCCGCGCGAGGTCGAGCTCCCGTCGGTCGGTCTCGTCGCTCTCGAGGACGCTGAAAGCGGCCGCGTCGGCTATCTCGACACATCCGACCCGGCGGTCCGCGAGCGGTTCGGTCGGTCCGCCCGCGAGCGCCGCGCGCAAAGGCTGCGGGCCTTCAGCCGCATGGGCGTCGACCGCGTGGAGCTCTCGACGGACCGGCCCTACGTGCCGGCGCTCCTCGCGCTCTTCAACACCCGCTCGAGGCGCAACTGATGCGCGTTCTCGCGGCCGCGAGCCTTTTCCTCGCCCTCCTGGGATCGATGGCGGCTGCCGACGGGCCGGTCAGCGTGGCCGCCTCCGTCGACAAACGGGGCATCACCATCGGCGATCCGATCGGCCTCGTGCTCGTCGTGGAGACCGACTCCGGTTACCACATCACCGATAGCGGTGTCGGCCGGATCATGGACGAGTTCGAGGTGCTCGAGGCGATCCCGCCCCAGGTCACGAGGATCGCGAACGGGCGCACGCGGTACACGTTCCGCTACCGCATCACCGCGTTCCGCGTCGGTGACCTGGTCTTCCCTCCGATCAGCGTCGCATACCAATCACCGGCAGGGGTGCCCGGCGTGGCCCCGACGGCCGAGATACCCATCGTCATAACAAGCGTCATCCAGGCCGGGGAAGGCACCGACGACATCAAGCCCGCCAAGCCGCAGCTCCGGCTGCCGAACGCGGCACCCCAGATCCCGCAGCTCGCGATACAGGTCGCGCTGGCCGTTGTGGTGCTTGTGATGCTCGCGCTTCTGATTCGCCAGACGCGGCGCGCCGCCAGCCGCCGGCCGAAGGACCCGGAGCTGGACGAGGTCCTGCTCACGCCGGCGCAGCGCGCCCTCGCGGAGCTGAACCGCGTCGCGTCCCTCGGCCTTCCCGAGAAGGGGCGCTACGCCGAGCACTACGCGCTCCTTTCGCGGACGCTCCGTGCATACGTGCGCGACCGCTTCGGGCTCTCGGCCGGGGAGCGCACGCCGCGAGAGCTGCGCGAGGACATGCTCCGCGCCGGGATCGACCGCACCGAGATCGCGACGATCTACGAGATCCTCCGCGAGGGCGAGACCGCCCGGTTCCGTCAGGCCGTCTCCTATCCCGCACGAGCGCAGCACGCGGTCCGATCGGCACTCGACGCCATGCGCCGGGCGGCCGTCGCCGAGCAGTACGAGCTCATGAAGGGCCAACCCTCGTGATCGACGTCACCTCGCTCCGCTTCGAGGACCCATGGCTTCTCGCGCTCCTGCTGGTGGTGGCGGGTGGTCTCGCGGTCAATCTGCTGCGAGCGCGCCGTCCCGGGACGGGTCTGCTGTTTCCGTCGCTCGGGCTCGTTCCCGGAGGGCGGCCGGGCTGGCGTGTGCGGTCGCGATGGCTGCTCATCGTCCTGCGCGTCGCGGCCCTCGTCGCTTTCGTCGTCGCGCTCGCGCGGCCACAGATCGTGCGCGCGTCGGTCGAGTCGGTCGCGGAGGGGATCGACATCGTTCTGGTGCTCGACACGTCGGGGTCCATGTCGGAGCGGGGGTTCGGCGGCTCGGCGAAGATCGACGCCGTCAAACGCGTCGTCAACGACTTCCTCGGCGGACTTCGGAACGACCGCGTGGGGATCGTCGTCTTCAGCGGAGAGGCCATCGTCCTCGGCCCCCCGACGCTCGACTACGCCGCTTCGCAGAAGCTCGTCGACCCGATCGAGACGGGCACGCTGACCGGTGGGACGGCCATCGGGACGGGTCTCGCCACGGGAATCAACGTGCTTCGCGACTCGGACGCGAAGTCGAAGGTCGTGATCCTCCTGACGGACGGCGAGAACAACGGCGGCGACATCACGCCGCTCGACGCGGCGAACATGGCGAAGCTGCTCGACGTGCGCGTCTACACGATCGGCGCCATCACCATCGCCGCGACCGCCGACAAGGACGTGAGCTTCGACACCGTCGACGAACAGCTCATGCGAAAGATCGCCGAGGACACCGGAGGCCACTACTACAGCGTCTCAGACGAGAACTCGCTCGCCGAGGTGTACCGCGAGATCGAGTCGCTGGAAAAGTCCCACGTCGGCACGCGCGACTTCATCGACTATCAGGAGGCGCATCTTGCCTTCCTGGCCCTCGGGATCGCCCTCCTCTTCGTCGAGCTGGCCCTTGGCGCGACGGTGTTCCGGAGGACCCCGTGAAGATCGCGCTCGCGCACCCCGAGCTCGCGCCTCTGCTGATCGCGGCGGTCCTCATCGCCGCGCTGTGTGCCGTCGCGCTCGCCCGGCGGCGCCGCGCGCTCGCCGCGTTCGCGGGCCCGGGCGCGCGCCTGGCTTCGGCGAGCCCCGCGCGTCAGGTCGCGAAGGTGATCCTCACCGGCGCCGCCTGCCTTCTGGTCGTGCTCGCGCTCGTCGGACCCGAGGTCGGCGAGGTCGCGCGCCGCGCCGCGACATCGACCCTCGATACGGTCATTGCGCTCGACATCTCGCAGAGCATGGCCGTCCGCGACGTGGACACCGATCGGCTCCACGCAGCCCAGCGCGCGATCGAGCTCCTCGGCCAGCAGCTGAGTGGCGGGCGGGTGGGCCTCACGCTTTTCGCGGGCTCGAGCATCCTCCGCTACCCGCTCACCGCGTCGACGAAGGTCATGGGGCCGGCTCTCGATACCTCCGGCCACGGCTTCCACACCCAGCCCGGGTCGTCGCTCCGCGCAGCGCTGCAGGGCGCCGCCGCGCAATTCCCGACGACGGACGCGGATAACCTCCGTACGAGGGCGATCGTCGTGGTGACCGATGGCGAGGATCCCACACCGGACCTGCCGCCACTCGATCCGTACCTCGCGCGCGGGATCCATGTGTTCACGCTGGGCATCGGCACGATCCAGGGCGGCCCGGTCCCGGTCTATGACACCAAGGGCCAGTTCCAGCAGATGCTCGTCGATGCGAACGGCACGCAGATCACCAGCCATCTCGACGAAGCTCGTCTCGTCAATCTCGCTTCAGCGGGCGGCGGGAGCTACTTCCGCTACGACGGCGAAGCGGCGGCGAAGAGCCTGAGCGATGCGTTGCTCGCGATCGACACGGCGGTCGCGACGACCGATGGGGGAGTCAGCCCGGACGACCGATACCAGGTCTTCCTCGGCATCGCACTCGTCCTTCTCGTCGCCGACTGGCTCATCAGCGAACGCCGTCCGATGCCCCGGCCGCGCCTTCCACGCGGACGCGCCGCGCCCCGCCGCCGAGTTATCGGTGCGACCACGGCGCTGCTTCTGCTCGTGATGGCGTGCGGGCCACAGGATCCGATCGCGGACCAGCTGGACGCGGCCAACCAGATCTTCGCCCACGACCCCGCCGGCGCCGTCACCCGATACCGCGACCTTCAGGCGAAGCGCCCGACCGCGCCTGAGATCTCGATCGATCTCGGCAACGCGCTCGCCGCGCTCGGGGAGCACGACCGGGCACTCGTCGAGTACGGTCGCGGCATCGACAGCGCCAAGGGAACCACCCGCGCGATCGCGTTCTACGACCGAGCGACCTCGCTCTTCCGGCTGGGTCGGATCCTCGATGCGCGTGCGGCCTACGTCGAAGCGTTGCGCAACGACCCGAACGACCGCGATGCGAAATTCAACATCGAAGTCATCGATCGCATCCTCGGCCAAATTCCTCAACAAAGGAATCCCACGAGCTCGCCCGGACCTTCCACCCAGCCATCGGGGCAGCAGCAGCCGGGCGGCTCGCCCCAGGCGACGGCGCCGGCCGCGGGGTCGGGCACCCCATCGGGAACCCCGGTGCCGGACGTGACCGGATCGACCGGAGCGACCCAGCCCGAGTCGGTCCAGACCGCGCTCACCAACTTCCGCCGGGATCTGACAGTGGACGACGCCCTGCGGCTCCTGGATGCCCTCCGCGGCGAGCAGCGCGGGTTGCCCGCGGTCCTCGAAGGCACGGGTGTGCGTCGAGGCGGTAACGTGGACGTGCCGTATTGACATAGGAGCGCTCGCTGGTTTGAGTCCTGCTGTTTGGGGGGGCGCGGCCGGGTGCCGCTGGGGGGAACGATGCGGATCGATCTGAACGCGAGAGTTAGGACGACGGACGGGCACGAGGCCGGGAAGATCCATCGCGTCCTTGTCGATCCCCAGACCGAGCGCATCACCGGCTTTGTCGTCAGCACCCGGCGATTACTCGGCCGCGACGTGATCGTCGGCGAGGACATGTTCGCGGATGCTTCGACCGACGGCGAAACGATCACGCTCAATCTGACAAAGAAGGAGCTCGACACTCAGCCGAGCTTCGAGGACGACGACTTCGTCACTCCACCTGCCGGATGGTCGGGACCCAACCTCGGCTATGCGATCCCTCCCCAGTCCTTCCTCTGGCCGGCAGATTCAGCGGTCGCCGATGTGGGCAAAGCTGAGCCGACACGTCCCTCGATCAAGAAAGGCGACACGGTGAAGGATCGCGACGGCGACGTTGTCGGCGCGGTCGAGGACATCCGGTTCGACGAGAAGACCGGCGCAGTCTTGAGCTTCACCGTGAAGGCCGGCACCGGACTCGAACGCCTCTTCGGCGGCAGCAAGGTCGCCGAGATCTCTCGGAACGACATCCTGCGCATCGCCGAGGGCGAAGTGCGCCTGGGCGTCGACCGCGAAGAGATCGTCCCGAGGGAGCACGAGACCGGCACGCGCTAGCTCGCCCCATAACAGGCCTGCGCCGAACCGGGGAGCGCGGAAGCCGCGACCTCGGCGTCCATGCGATTCCGCCTCGTTCACGAACCGGTGACCGCCGTGAGGGCGATCCGGATCGCGGCGAGGATCACGACGACCGAGAGTATCGCGAGCAGCGCACGCGGTTGCGTACGCACGCTCACCGCGGCGCCGATCGGTGACGCCACGAGGGCGGACACGAAGACGATTGCCGCGAGCGGCGGATCGATCTGCGCCGTCGCGGCCTTTCCGATGAGTGCGGCGATCGCGGCGAAGAGCCCGATGCCAAGCGACGATCCGATCGCGATGCGCGGTGGCACACGCAGGATGTACACGAGGGCGGCGATGATGAACGCGATCCCTCCGATCCCGACGATGCCGCCAAGGAAACCGAGGACGAGTGCGATAGGGATCGCGACCCGCGGATCCGCGCGGACGTCCTCCGCACTCTCGTGGCGCGGCGTGACCGGTAGCAGCAGCATGATCCCGCCGGCGAAGGCCAGGAACGCGAAAACGATGAGGATGACGTTGTCGGGCGTATCGCGCGAGACGAACGCGCCGACGAGCGATGCGACCGCGCTCGGCGGCCCCATGAGCCAGACCAGGCGCGTCGACACGTTGCCATACGCGCGATGGCGAAGCGTGCCGAGCACGCTTCCCGAGATGGCTTGAACGATCGTGAGTCCGGTCACGATCTTGACGGGGATCGCCGCGCCACCTGCGAGCGGCGGCAGATATAGGAGGAGCGGCGTCAGAACCAGGCCGCCGCCGATCCCAAGGAGTCCCGAAAGGAGCGACGCCACCAGTCCTGCGATCGCGGTTATGGCTTCGTCGGACATCCGTATCTATATAAAGGAGTGATGCGCCTCGCGCTGATCGCGCTCCTGCTCATCGGATGCACGTACGACGACCCCGGGCCGAGACGCACCGTGACGCTCGCACCTGGGGAAACGGCGGCGCCGCCACTGACAGTCGCTCCGTCCGCTTGGAAGCGCATCGCGGACATCACCACCCCGCGCAGCGAGGTGGCGGCGGCCGTCTTCCGCGGTGTCGTCTACGTCGTCGGCGGATTCGGAGGCGGGAACGTCGTCGAGACGTACGTGCCCGACCACTGGTCGGCGGCGCCGCGCTATCCGATCTTTGTCGATCACGCGATGGCCGCCGGAGTCGACACGGCTGGGACGCCGGGCCTCTACGTCTTCGGCGGGAACGTGAGCGGCGTCGCGGTCGCGCGATCGTTCCGCTACTTCGGCGACGAGGGCTGGCGCGAGATCGCGCCGATGCCCGCGCCCCGATCGCAGGCCGCGGCGGCGGCGATCGGTGGCCGCATCTTCATCGTGGGCGGCGCGCAGGGCGACCGTTTGTTCAGTCCGACCTTCGTCTACGACACGGCGACCGATCGATGGACCACGGCCGCTCCGATCCCCACGCCACGGGACCACCTTGCGGCCGCCGCGATCGACGGTCGTGTCTGCGCGGTCGGCGGACGCCGCCTCTCCCTGCTCCAGAACCTCGCGACCTTCGAGTGCTATGACCCCGCGACGGATGCGTGGCAAGCGATGGCCGACGCACCGACGGCGCGCGGCGGCATCGGCGCGGCGGCACTCGGATCGCGCCTGTTCGTGACCGGCGGTGAGCAGCCGGTCGGGACATTCAAGGACGTCGACATCTTCGATGCAGCCTCGGCCAAATGGGCGCGCGGCCCGGATCTGCCTACCTCGCGTCACGGTCTCGCGGTCGTCGCGCTGGCCGGAACGCTCTACGTGATGAGCGGCGGACCCGCGCCCGGGGTGAGCCAGACCGCGGTGTGCGAAGCGCTGGACGTTCGCTAGCATCGCGTGATCTCGTCGCAGGGGAGGCTGGCCATGAAGGGTCGTTTGTTCGCGGTCGCCGCCGCCAGTGCGGTGCTGCTGGCGGCATGCGGCGGAGGCGCTCCGGGTGCGCAGCCGTCGGCGTCCAGCGGGCCGAAGGCGGACATCAAAGTCGGTCTCGCCATCTCGCTGACGGGCACCGCAAACATCTACGGGCCGGCCCAGCAGAACGGCGCGAAGCTCGCGATGGAGCAGATCAACGCGGCCGGCGGGATCGATGGCGCGAAGATCGCGCTCGTCGTCGAGGACGACGCGTCGGCCCGCGACCAGGGGATCACCGTCTTTCGCAAGCTCATCAACGAGGACAAGGTCGCGGCGATCCTCGGCCCGACGCTCTCGGGCGTCGCCGCGGGCGCCCACCCGGTCGCGCAGCAAGCCGGTCTCCCGGTGATCGCGATCTCGAACACGGGCGTCGGCATCGTCGGAAAGTGCGACTACGGCCCTTGCGACTGGATCTTCCGCGCGTCGCTCGGTGAGGAGACGGCGCTTCCGGCCGCGCTGAAGGCGGCCAAGGACAAGCTCAATCTCAAGAAGGTCGTGCTCATGTTCGAGAGCGACCAGAAGTTCGCGGCGGACGGCGCGGACATCTTCAAGAAGGCGGCGGCCGACAACGGCATTACGATCGCGCGGACGATCCCGTACAAGACCGCCGACGTTGACTTCTCGGCCTTCGTGACCCAGGCGAAGGGCGAGAGCCCCGACGCGATCCTCGCATCCGGGCTTGCGGGTACGGCCTCGAAGGTGCTCATCGAGGTGGGCAAGCAGTTCCCGCAGGGTCTCCGCGTC
>DASPWX010000038.1:0-10190 GCA_035637615.1 Bathyarchaeia archaeon
GCGTATCCCGATCCCGCCTGCGCCTCATGGACCTGGTGCCGCGCGCCGAACATGATCACGGGCTTTCCGTTCGCGGCCGCCACGACGTCGCGCGTGTTCGTCGCGACGCGGGTCCCATCAGCGAGCGCGCCGAGGTAGAGCGTCTCGAGATGCGCGAACTCCGCGTATTCGCCTTCGATGTGCATGACCGGCTCGTGCGGCTTCGCCGTTTCGCCGTCGTAGAGCGATGCCACCTCGAGGTCTTGCCACGCCGGCTCCCAAAGCGACGCGAGCTCGCGCGAGATCTCGAAGACCTCGCGCGAGACTGGCTCGTACGCGGACCAATCGAGCGCCGGAAGTCGGGACCACGCCGAATAGAGCCGTCGCTCCGAGCTTAGGTACCGGTCGAAAAGCGCGTCCGCTGCGGTGCGATCGCGATAGTGCCCCGTGCCGACATGCAGGATCGCGAGCGTCTGATCCGTACCGACCACCACAGCGTCGGGATGTTTCTGGAAGACCTGCATCGTGACGCGCTCGTGCCGGCCGTCGCGCTCGAGGATCAGCTTCGTGCGCGCGAAGTAGATGTCGCTCTTGTACCCGGCGCGGATCTTCTCGATCGGAAGGCGGAAGACATGAGGGCGAAGGCGTTCGGTAACGATCACGTTCTAGAACATGCTCATGAGCATGCCGCCGTCGACCTGGAGCGAGGTGCCGGTGATGTACGAGGCTTTCGGCGATGCCAGGAAGACGACGGCCGCCGCGAATTCCTCGGGCTTTCCGTAGCGGCCCAAGGGAATGACGTTCTTCTCGTAATGGGCGCGGATCGCGTCCGGTGTCGTGCTCTGCCGCTTCGCGGTGTCGGAGTCGAGCTGCTCGATGCGCTCGGTGGAGATGCGTCCCGGCTGCACGCAGTTCACGCGAACGCCGTCCTTCGCAAGATCGCTCGACAGCGTCTTGGCCATCCCCTGCACCGCGGCGCGGATGGCGTTGGAGAGGATGAGGTTCAGGTACTGCGTCGGCTGACGCACGGTCGTCGAGGTCATGTACACGATCGAGCCGCCGCCGGCCTTGCGCATGTGCGGGAGGACAAGCCGCGTGAGGCGCACCGCCGAGAACAGCGTGATACCCACGGCTTTCTGCCACGCCGCGTCGTCGAGGTCATCGAAGCGGCCGGGCGGCGGACCGCCGGCGTTGGAAACGAGGATGTCGATCGTCCCGAACTTGTCGATAGCGGTCTTCACGAGCTTCTGGCATCCCTCCGCGGTGCCGACGTCGGCGACCGTCCACTGCACCTCGGCGCCGGTCTTGCGCTGCACTCCCTCGGCCGCGGCACGGATGGCAGCCTCGTCGCGGCTGCACATCACGACGCGCGCGCCCTCGCGCGCGAATTCTTCGGCGACGGCGCGGCCGAGGCCCTTGCTCGATGCGGCGACGATGGACACTTTGTCCCGGAGGCCGAGATCCACAGGGCTATCGTGCCACCATGCGGCGGAACGTCGCTCGGACCGGTCGGCTCCTGCTCGCCGCCGGCCTTGCCTATCTCACCGTGGGCGTCGTCTGGGAGACCGCGTTCGACCTAGCGCTTACGCCAACGGGGACCGGCGACATATCGCCGTGGAACGGTCCGATGTCGTTCTTGGCATGGTTCGTCCTTCCGTCAGCGCTTTGGCCGTCGAGCATGAGCTCCTTCATCCCGGGTGGCGCCCTGATCGCGATCGTCCTGTTCGTCGTGATGACTGCTCTCATGTTCGCAGCGCTCGCGCGCCTCGCCCCGGGTGTGACGCCGCCTACAGGATCCCGGCGATCACTCCGACGACGATCAGCACCGCGAGGACGAGCCGGTAGGCCACGAACCAGTTGAGCGAGTGTCCGCGAAGGAAGCGGACCATGAACGCGACCGCGGCAAGACCGGAAAGGAACGACAGGACAAAGCCGACGGCAAGGACGTCCGGCGCCGCGAGCAGCTCGGCGGCTTTCCGCGCGTCGAGCAGAGTCTTTGCGCCCGCCCCCAGGATCACGGGTGTCGCAAGGAGGAACGCGAAGCGCGTCGCATCCTCGCGCCGCAGCTCTCGGACGAGACCCGCCGAGATCGTGATGCCCGAGCGGGAGATTCCCGGGATGAGCGCGATCGCCTGAGCGACGCCGATGACGAGCACATCGACGATCCCAACCTCGTTCATCGATCTGCGCTGACGCGCGATCGCCTCGGCCACGACGAACACGATCGACCCCACCACCAGACCGGCCGCGATGACGAGCGGCCCGCGCATCTCGCGCTCGATCGCTGATTGAAAGAGAACGCCGGCGACGGCGGCCGGGGCGGTGCCCAGAACGATCAGCGCAGGCATCCGCCACCGTCCGCGGAAGAGTCCGAGGACGAGGTCGATCCACGTCCGCGCGAAGTACAGAAGGACCGCGAGCGCGGTGCCGAGGTGCAGCGCGACATCGAAGGAGAGGCCGAACCGCTCCGGGTCGAGCTTCAGGAGATCGCTCACCAGGATGAGGTGAGCGGTCGAGCTGACCGGGAGGAATTCCGTCAGGCCCTGGACGATGCCGAGCAGGATGGCAGCGGCGAGATCGCTCAACGCATTCCTCCTCGCGCGGACGTAAGGGCCTCACGGGCTTCTCGATCGTTCTCTCGTACCAGGTCGAGATTCTTCGCCCAGGAACGGCGGTGCCCAGGATCGATGAACCGCATCGCGACGCTGCCGTCGAACTCCCCGACGCCTCCCTTCACGGCGGCATCGGCAGCGTAGCCGTATGACTCCGCCGCGCGAAGAAGATCGGCGCCGGGCGTGTTGGGTAGCAGGCCGCGCGCGGCGCGAAGGAAACGCGCGGCGGCGCGGCGTTTGTCCACGAGCACCTGGCGCATCGCGTGATCGGCAAACGCGGCGCTCCCCGCGTGCTTCGCGTCACTCCAACGCGCGTCGTCGCGTAGGGCCGTTGACCAGGATCCCAGCGCGTGATCGCTCGCCTCACCGGCAGCGAGCGCGGCGTCGATACCCTCGCGAAGCGCGCTCGGCCGGTCGGGTGCCGACGTCTTGTCGAGAAAGATCAGGCCGCCTCGTTCCTCGCTCTCAAACTCGGACCACCCGGCGCGACGCGGCTCGTCGCCCCTGTCGAAGAAGGTCCTCGCGAAGAATGTCGGACCCTCCTCGTCGTAGCCGACGATGAGTCCGTACTCCGGCGCGCCGCCGAGACCGAAGACCAAAGGCGGCAGGCGGCCGTCGATCGCCTCTTTGGCGCGGTCGAGGATGAGCGCCCGCATCTCGTCGTCGTACGGCGGTGGCTCCGGGTCCAGTCGAACACCGGCGGCACGCGCCGCGCGGCCGAGCGTGGCGGCGTCGCGCGGCGTTGCCGCGAGGGGATCCCACGCCGACTCGTCGATCGTCGTGGTGAACGCCGCCCCCGAGGACCCCATGAGCCAGTCGTAGTCCGCACCGGTCGCGAGCGCGAGCGCGTACGGAAAAGTCGTGTCGTGCCCTTCGCCGAACCGTAGCGGTCCGACTTCCTTGAGGATGCGGCGCTTGCTCAGGCAGCCATCTCGGGAAAAGCGTGCTTCAAGATCGTGCAGGCTTGCAACGTGACCCATTTGCTCGCGTCCACCCGCGACGGCATGCGCGCCGCATACGGCGCGCGCCCGCCCCAGCGCCCCCGCGAATCCTGTCGCGCGAGGAGCCAGCCGATCGCGGGCTGCGCGCGGTCGTCGTCGATCGCGCCGGCCGCATCGATCGCCCGGAGCACGAAGAGCACATCGGCTTGATAGAAGAGCGGGAACGAGAGCTGCCGCCAGAGGTAGCTCGGCGCCGTGTCGGTCGGATAGCGGCCGCGTTCGACGCGGTACGACAGGAGGAACTCGACTCCTCGGCGCAGCGTCCGTTGGACCTCGCGCGTGCGCGCGCTCTCGGGTAGGGCGGCGAGTCCCCAGATGAGTCGCGCGTAGCCCCATCCGCACGGCTGGTCCCCGTTGATCCAGCACGCCGCGTCGAATTTCGTCGCGTCGCGCACCAGTCGCTGAACGAGCGGTTCGAGACGCTCGTCAGCGCCGTAACCGGCGAGCGCGATGTAGCGAACGACGCTACCGACGATGCACGACGCGCCGTGGTCTCTGTCAAAGACCCAATTCATGCCGCCGCGGCTAGGGGTGCCGAGCTCCTCGAGCACGTACCGAGCACCGCGGCGAACGCGCGGGTCGCCCGGATCGACGCCGTACTCGACCAGCAGGAGGTTCGCCCAATGGGTCCCCTCGTACTTCGGTCCGTACAGATTCGGACCGGGCCAGCTGGCATCGGTCTTCTGGCGCCGCAAGATCGTGGAGATGGGTGGCGCATTCATCGCGCGCTGTTGCGCTTCGCGAAGCTCCGGGTCGCGCGGGCCCTTGTCGAGGAGCGAACGGAGCGTTTGCGCGCGCACCGCCGGATCGCTCCGCTCGAGAAGCCAAGGCATGGGGTCCCCCTTGAGGAGGGACCGCCAGGTCATCAGGCCCCTCCAATGGAGAGCTCAGAGATCACGAGCGTTGGGCTGCCGAGTCCGCTCGGTCCGAAGACGAGGTCGTTTCCGACAGCGACGACAGAGTTGAGAAGATGCGTCAGGTTGCCGGCGATCGTGATCCCCTGAGCCGGGTGCATACGGTTCCCGCGCTCGAGATAGTTGCCGGTCGCGCCGAGGGAGAACTCGCCCGACACGGGATCGATCGTGTGCAGGTTCAGTAGCGAGGTGACCGCGAGCGCCCGATCGAGGCCGCCGACGAGCGTCGTCGCATCGTCGTGGCCCGCGGCGACGAACAGATTCGACGGGCCGATCCGCGCGGGAGACCCGTAGCCGCCACGTCTCGCGTTTCCGGTGGGCTCGGTGGCGAGCTTCCGTGCCGTCTTGAGCGACGTGAGATATCCGCGGAGAACGCCATTCTCGATGAGCGTGCGCGTCGCCGTGGCGACCCCTTCCCCGTCGAACGGCGCGCTGCGGAGGCCGCGCGGTCGACGGGCATCGTCGATGATCGTCACCTTCTCATTGGCGACACGTTGCCCGATCTTGTCCGCGAAGAGGCTCCGGCCCTTCAGCACGTTGTCGGCGGAAAAGAGCGGTCCGATCGCGCGCAGCAGGTCCATCGCCATCCAGGGATCGAGCACGACCGGCACCTTCTGTGTCGCGAGCGGCTTCGCGCCGAGCTTCTCCACCGCCCTCTGCGCGGCGCGGCGGCCAACGCGTGCCGGCTCGAGCTCCGCGAACCGGCGAGCAGCCTCGCCGTGGTAACCGATCTGCCGATCGCCGTTTTCGGATGCCACGGCCGAGGTCATGACACCGCAATACGACTCGCGGAATGATGCCCGCACGCCCGTTGTCGTCGCAATGATCGTCGTCGACTCGGAGTCGCTGTACGTCGTCTTGCGGAATTGCTTCACACGCGGATCTGTCTCGCGAGCTGCCTCTTCGACGGCGAGCGCGATCGCCCCTCGCTCGCTCAAGGGACGATCGACGATGCCCGCTTGATAGATATCGAGGTCCGCATCGTCGATGGCCTGGGTCGCGAGCGCGAGATCCTCGTCGCGTTCTGTCAGGGCCGACATTCGTCGGGAGGTATCGACGCACGCGTTGATCCCGTTCGCCGACAAGTCGCTCGTGTACGCAAAGCCGAGCCGCTGATCGTCGAGCACTCGGATGCCAATGCCTCGCTCGCCGCGAGCGATGACCGCCTCGATCGCGCCTTCCTTGATCTCGACCGACCCCGACTGGGCTTCTCGCAGAAACACTTCACCGGTAGCGCCGGTCGCCTTCAGCGCACCAAGTGCCGCATCCACGATCGCGTCGTTGGTGAGGCGTTCGCTCATATGGCAGCGCTCATGGGCCGGCGGGTCCTGTCCCGGGGTCGGGGGCGCGCGCTCGCCGCACCCTCCCCACCTTCCGCGTCGTTCGCTTCGCTCACTCCGCGAGGCGGGTCCCCGGGGCACCCGCGGCTCGCGCACACCCCGCTCCCCCGTGCCACCCGCCGGCCGATGTCGCTGCTCACTTGAGTTTTCCGCCGACGACGACGCTGGGAATTCGAATCGTCGGTTGCGCGTCGGCGACCGGCGCTCCTTGTCCGTCCTTACCGCAGGTTCCGGTCGAGTAACCGAGGTCACTTCCGACCATATCTATTTCGCGCATCAATTTCGGTCCCTGTCCTACCAACGTCGCGCCACGAAGCGGCTCGGCCAACTTCCCGTCTCTGATCCGGTAGCACTCGGTGATCTCGAATGCGAAGTTGCCCGACACGACGTCGACTTGACCGCCGCCCATCTTCTTCACGAACACGCCATCTTTGACCGACTTCAGGATCTCGGCGGGATCGGATGTGCCTCGCGCGATCATCGTGTTCGTCATCCGGCAGATCGGCAGATAGCGGAACGATTCCCGGCGCGCGTTACCGCTTCGCTCAATGCCGAGCTTCTCGGCGTGTTTGCGGTCCGAGAGATACGTCCGCAGCACGCCCTTTTCGATGAGCACGGTGCGGCTCGTCGCCGTGCCCTCGTCGTCCATCGCGGCGGTTCCCCGTTTGTCGGGGTCGGTGCCGTCGTCGATCACGGTGATGAGCTCGCTCGCGACCTTCTGGCCGATGCGCCCGGCATAGACCGACAGGCCCTTGAGGTTCAGGTCCGCCTCGAGACCGTGGCCGACGGACTCGTGAATGAGAGTCCCGCCGGCCTCGCTCGAAAGCACGACCGTGTAGGTGCCGGCGGGCGCGGGCTCCGCGCCGACGTTGAGGACCGCGCGTCTGGCGGCATCGCTGGCGGCCTGCTCCACGGCTTCGTCGGTCAGCATCTCGAAGCCGGCCGTCCCGCGGATCGCTTCAAACCCGGACTCCAGGACGTCCCCCTGTTTGGCGACCGCATGCACGGCGAGGTTCAGCCGCACGCGTGTGTCTGTGCGGAAAAGCCCGTCGCTATTGGCGATGAGGACCTCCTGGACGCTCTCCCCGTAGCTCGCGGTGACCTGGTGAATCCGCGGGTCGAGCCTCCGGGCGATCTCGTTCGCCCGGCGGAGCAGGCCGACCTTCAGCTCGACCGCGACCGACCGCGGGTCGATCGCCACGGTCGAGTGACGCGGTACCTCATCCGGTTCGGGCTCGTCGGCTTCGTGGAGCTCCCCGCCCTCAGCGACGCTGCGTGCCGCCCTCCCCGCGAGGGCCATGAGGTCATCGACGTCGGCGACGTTCGCGTTCGCGTACGTGGTGCGCTCGCCGCTCGTGACGCGGATGCCGGCGCCCTGATCGACGCCGGAGATCGCGTCTTCGATGCGGTCGTCGTCGAGGATCAGCTGGAGAGTCTCGTGGCGCTCCCAGAAGAGCTCAGCCCAATCGCCGCCTCGCGAGAGCGCGGTGCGGAGCGCTTGAGCCGCTTCGCGCGCGCTGATCGACGGCCTGCTCGTTACTGCTGTAGCGATGACCGACCTCCGCTCCCCTTGTGAAGAAAAGCGATGGTACGACGTTCAGTCACCGATGACAGTTATGGTCGCGGTACGTTCACGTGGTCCATCGAGCTCGACGAAGTACAGACCCTGCCATGTGCCGAGCTCCACCTCTGCTTCGCGTATCGCGAGCGTCACGCTGTTGCCGATGAGGACTGCTTTGACGTGCGCGGGGCCGTTACCTTCCGCATGCGCGTATTTCGCATCGCGAGGGACCATGCGCTCGAGCGCCGTAAGAAGGTCTTTTTGCACATCGGGGTCCGCGTTCTCGTTCACGAAAACCGCCGCGGTCGTGTGCGCGACGGTCACGGCGACGAGACCCTCGCGGACTTTCGCGCGCGTCACCGCGGCCTTTACACGCGGCGTGATGTCGATCGTCTCCTCGCGCTTCGTCGTCGGCACGGTGATCTTCTCGTGGCGAACGGTCACGCACGCGTTCCCGCGGCCTCGCGCTGCGCCGCGATTCGGGCAATGAGTGCGGGCGTGGCGTTTCCACCGCTCACCACGAGAACCGTGCGCCGTCCCCGCAGATCGACCTTGCCGGCGCGCACAGCGGCGAGCGGCGCCGCTCCGGACGGCTCGACCAGGAGCGACAAGGCTTCGAGGTACTCGTAGGAGGCGCGCTCTAAATCGTCGTCGATGACGGTCACAAATCGGTCGACGTACCGAGCCGCCAGCGTGACGTTCAGCGCCTCGGTGCTCTTCGCGACGAGCTTGTCGGCGATGCTCTGCGGGTGATCGAGCACGACCGGATGGCCGGCTCGTACCGAGCGGCCGACCGCGTCGGCACCCTCGGGCTCGACACCGACGATCTCTACCTCCGGCCGCGAGCTGCGGAGTGCGAGCGCGATCCCTGTGATGAGGCCGCCGCCTCCGACCGCGACGATGACGAGCTCGACATCCGGAAGGTCATCCAGTATTTCGAGCCCAATGGTGCCCTGGCCTGCTATCACCAGCGGGTCGGCATATGGATGGATCAGCGTTTTGCCCTGTTCGCGCTCGATCTGGTGGGCGAGCGCGAGCGTGTCGTCGTACACGTCGCCCTCGAGCAAGACCTCGGCGCCGTACGCCTGACACACGCGGACGATCGTCTCCGACACCCCTCGCGGCATGATCACGGTCGCCGGTGCGCCGAGCGCCGACGCCGCGAAGGCGACACCCTGCGCGTGACTACCGGCCGAGGCAGCGACGACGCCGCGGCGCCGCGCCCCGTCGTCCAGCGACGCGATCTTGTTGAGCGCGCCCCGCACCTTGAACGTGCGCGTCGGTTTGAAGGTCTCGATCTTGAGGTAGATGTCGGCCTCGAGGTCCGCCGACAAGAGTGGCGAGCGTTCGAGCGGGGCGCGCGGAAGGTATCGATCGACGACCCTGCGCGCAGCGACCAGATCGGCGACGGTCGGCTCCCGCTGCACGGCGCGACGATACTTCGCCGCGGAGATGCGGACTTGGGGCGAGGAGCGGGATGCCGCCGTGGCGCTCCTTCGCGCGGCGGGGATCGCGACCGCGGCACTCGATGCCGACGTCCTTCTCGCGCACGTGCTCGGCGTCTCGAAGGAGATGCTGTATGCGCACCCCGACACGGAGATGTCCCTCGGCGCGGAGCGTCGCTATCGCGACTTGATCGAGCGGCGTGCGAAGGGCGAACCCGTCGCGTACCTGCGTGGCTTCAAAGAGTTCTACGGCCTTCGCTTCATCGTCGACCCTCGCGTCCTGATACCGCGTCCTGAGACGGAGACGCTTGTGGACGCCGCGCGCGAGCTCATCGCCGGCCGAGCGCTGACGGTCGCGGATGTGGGCACCGGGTCGGGCGCCGTCGCGATCGCGATCGCCGCGCACGAACGGGCTGTGCACGTGATCGCGACGGACATCAGTAACGATGCTCTTGTCGTCGCGCGCGAGAACACGCTGCGAAACGGCGTGGCGGACCGGATCGAGCTCCGCGAGGGCGACCTCTTCGCACCGATCGCCGAGCCGGTCGATCTCGTCGTCGCGAACCTGCCCTACCTGCGCGACGACACGCTCGAGCACCTCGTCGGCGAGCGGACCTCGCTCGCATTCGAGCCACGTCTGGCCGTCACCGCGGGGAAGGACGGACTGGAGCTCATCTGGCGCGCGGCGGCGGACCTGCACCGCGTCCTCGCGCCACACGGCGCGGCCCTCTTCGAGATCGATCCACCGTTCGCTGAACAGGTCGCGCACCTTCTGCAGTACTCGCTCGGCGGAGAGACCAGTGTCATCAACGACCTCGCCGGAGACGCGCGCGTCGTCGGCATCACCATGCCCTGATGGCGCCGTCGGTCAAAGCCGTCAGCTTCGACGCCGCCACGTGGCGTGAGCTGGGGCCGCGGATGCTGGAGCTCGAACGCCAGGAGTGGGGGAAACGGGCGTTCTCCGCGCGTGAGATGCGATGGCAGGCGACGAACCGAGATGCCGTCGTGATGACGACCTGGGACGGGTCGACTCTTGTCGGATTCGCGGTCGCCGGACCGGCTTGGGTCGCGGGCCGCGCGAGCCTGCTCAACGTGCTCATCGATCCCGCCTACCGCGGCCAGGGTCTGGTGTGGCCGCTCATCGCCGGGGTGGAGCGCGAGCTCTTCGCTCGCGGGATACGCGAGCTCGACATCGATGCGCGCGTCGAGAACGGGTTCGCTGATGCGATCGAGCGTCGCTACGGAAAGAGAGCGGTTGTCAGCGAAGGTGACCACCCGAGCCCGTACGGTCCGCAGAGGACGATCCGGGTCAGGCTTACAAGTAAACGGCGTTCACTC
>DASPWX010000039.1:0-18664 GCA_035637615.1 Bathyarchaeia archaeon
TCGCCGTCGAGCGGTTCCTCCACGGAGACATCGCGTTCACCGACATCGCCTCGCTTCTTCGCCGGGGCGCGGACCTCGGCGCTCGAGCGAATCGGTCGCGGGAGCCGGACCTCGACGAGGTGATCGCGATCGACACCGCGGTGCGCGCGTCGCTCGGCACGCCGGCGGTGGCCGCCTGATGGGCGGGCTCATCGACTTCTTCGCGCAGAACCCACTCGCGATCCCGCTCTTCCTCGTCATGTTCACCGCGATCATCGCGGTGCACGAGTTCGGTCACTACTTCACAGCGCGCCTGCTCGGCATGCGCGTGCTCGAGTTTGCCTTTGGCTTTCCGCCGCGCATCGTCGCGATCCGCCGCGGCGGGATCGATTACAGCATCAACGCGATCCCGTTCGGCGGCTTTGTCCGGATCCTCGGGCAGGACGACTTCTCGATCGAGCAGCACGGTGCGGGTGACCCCGGCTCCTTCACGTCGAAACCGTGGTGGGCGCAGGCGATCGTCCTCGCCGCGGGCGTCGGGATGAACTTCGTCCTGGCGGTCGTTGTCCTGACCGCGGCGTTCGCCATCGGTACGGAGGCGCCGGCGGGCGTCGTGAAGGTCGAAGAGGTCGCGACGGGGTCGCCGGCGGCGGCGGCCGGGATCCAGCCAGGGGACATCATCCGGTCGGTCGATGGCAAGGAGATCACGCGCACCAGCGACCTCCAGGCGTACGTCTACGGCCACGCCGGCAAGGAAGTGACCATCCTCATCGAGCGCGGCGGCAGCACCGTCGGCCCGTTGACGCTCGTTCCCCGCCCGACGCCTCCCGAGAACGAAGGTCCGCTCGGGGTGAAGCTGACCGAGGCGACCACCCCACCCACGGCGCTTCCGCTGCCGCAGGCCTTCGTGCAAGCCGTTCGGCTGACCGGTGACGTGGTGACGCAGATCGCGGAGCTACCCTCGCAGCTCCTGAACAGGCCCGCGGGTCAACCCGGGCCGCCCCCGGTCGGTGGGCCGATCCAGATCTTCCTCGTGACGGCAGCAGTGTCCCAGCTCGGGCTGGCGGCGTTCCTCAAGCTGATCGGAGTGATCTCGGTGAATCTCGGGGTGCTGAACATCATCCCGTTCCCGGGACTCGATGGCGGACGGCTGTTCTTCGTGCTGCTCTCGGCCGTCCTGCGCCGCCGGCTCTCGCCGCAGGTCGAGGCAGCCATCCATGCGGTCGGCTTCGTCCTGCTGCTCGGCCTTCTCGTCGTCGTGAGCGTCGCCGACATCCGCCGCGCCGCGGGAGGCTAGCTCCCGAGGCGCTGGGCGAACATCCAGCGGTGCCCCTCGAGGTCCTCGACGCGGTACTGACGCTGTCGTTCGTTCGTCTCGGGCTCGCTCAGGATCTTCGCGCCGCCCCGCTTCGCACGCCCGAAGTGCGTGTCGACGTCGTCGATGTACACAACCACCCCGTCGACGATGAATGAGGTCTCGAGCCATTGGCGCGCGAGCGCGCAGGCTTGCGCGTGACGGCGCGGCCCCTGATAGGCGTCGCTCGGGTGCCCCACGATGACCGTCGCTCCGTCGAGGTCGAGCACGACATCGGTGACCGTCCCCACGCTGTCATGAAAACGCTCCGCCTCGCGGAAGCCGAAGACCTTGTTGATCCAGTCGGCGGCGCGGCTCGCATCTTCGTACGCGAGCATTGGGATGACGCGCTGCTCAGTCATTGGTCTGGCCTCCTTGTGTTCGCAACAAATGATGCACTCGCGCGCGCCGGAGAACGCGGTCATCATGCCCGGAATGACCGACGCCGTCGTCGACGTCCGCGAGCTCCGCAAAACGTTCCGTGTGACCGAGCGTGAGGAGGGCCTGGCGGCGACCCTGCGGTCGTTCGTGAAGCGGCATCGCAAAGACGTGAACGCGGTGGCGGGGATCACGTTCCGGATCGACCCGGGAGAGGTGGTCGGTTTCCTCGGACCGAACGGGGCGGGGAAGACGACCACCCTCAAGATGCTCTCGGGGCTGCTGCACCCGACCGCCGGCGAGGCGAGCGTACTTGGCTACGTTCCCTGGCGCCGCGAGAACGCTTACCTCGGGCGGATGACGCTGCTCATGGGAAACCGCACGCAGCTCGTGTGGGACATCCCGGCCGCCGATAGCTTCCGCGTGTTGCAAGAGATCTACCGGATCCCGGAGGACCAGTTCCACGCGACCGTGAACGAGCTCACCGAGCTCCTCGAGCTGCAGGAGCTCGTCCACAAGCCGGTGCGGAACCTCTCGCTCGGCGAGCGCATGAAAGTCGAGTTCGCGGCAGGGCTCATCCACTCGCCGAGCGTCGCATTTTTGGACGAGCCGACCATCGGGCTGGATATCTCAATGCAGGTGCGCATCCGCCGTTTCGTCGCGGAGTACAACCGGCGGACCGGGGCGACGATCCTCCTGACGAGCCACTACATGGACGACGTGGTCGCGCTCTGCAAGCGCGTGATCGTCATCCACCGCGGACGGCTCTTGTACGACGGCCCGCTCGCCGATCTCGCCGAGCGCATGGCGCCGTACAAAATCATCACCGCGACCCTCAACGACGGCGCCGCTTCTTCGACCGATCTCGATCGCTACGGCACGGTCGTTTCGCGCGAGGAGGGACGCGTGACCCTACGGGTGGACCGGCAGGTCGCACCGGAGCGCACCGCGAGACTCGTGAACGATTTCGGCAGCCGCCTCGCGGACATCTCCGTCGAAGACCCACCGATCGAAGAGGTGATCGATCGCGTCTTCACGTCGGAGCAGACGACGGTAAGCGCGTGATCCGCACCTATCGCGCCCTTCTCGTGGCGCAGATCCAAGCGGCATCGGCGTATCGCGTGCAATCGATCCTCTGGATGCTGTTCTCGGTCATCCGGCCGGTGATCTTCCTCGCCGCGTGGGTCGCGGTCGCGAACTCGCAAGGCGGCCAGATCGGCGCTTATGACGTCCGCGACTTCGCCGCGTATTACATCTGCCTCTCGCTCGTGAGCAATCTGACGATGAGCTGGAACGCGTACGACTTCGAGTTCGAGGTGCGGATGGGTCGGCTGTCGCCGAAGCTCTTGCGGCCACTTCATCCGATCCACTACTCGGTCGTCGAGAACATCGTGTGGAAGCTCACCACGATCATTCCGCTCGGCATCATCCTGGTGTTCGTCTCACTCACCTTTGACGCGCGGTTCCGCACGACTCCTGTGCATCTGCTCTTGTTCGTCCCGAGCGTGATGCTCGCGGCTGCGCTCGCGTTCTTCTCGGGATGGGCCCTCGCGACCCTCGCCTTCTGGACGACCCGTGTCCACGCGGTCTCGACGTTCTGGGATCGCGCCGCGTTCATCTTCGCGGGCCAGATCGCGCCGCTCGCGCTCCTCCCAGGTCCGCTACAGGCGATCTCCCTCGCCCTGCCGTTCGGGTACATCCTCGGCGTCCCCGCGGAGATCCTTCGCGGCGGCGTGAGCGTGCCGACGGCCCTCCAGCTCATGGCCGGTCAAGCGATCTGGCTCGTGGTCTTCTACTTCGCATTTCACCGCGTCTGGCGCGTCGGGGTCCGCCAGTACAGCGCGGTGGGGGCCTGATGGTCCGCTACGCTCGCCTGCTCCGGCTCTTCTTCCGGACCGAGCTGCAGTACGAGCTCGAGTACCGCCTCAACCTCATCCTCGAGGTCATCCAGACCATCGTCGTCACCGGGACGAGCGTCGCTGCGATCCTCGTGCTGTTCACCTACACCACCGTCCTGAACGGCTGGGACCTCGGCGCGATGCTGGTCTTGCTCGGGTGTTTCTATCTGGTGCAGGGATTCGGCGAGCTCGTCTTGCAACCGAGCTTCGAGAAGTTTATGGAGCACGTCCGTCTTGGGACGCTCGACTTCGCGCTTCTCAAACCGGTTTCGGCGCAGTTCCTGGTTACGCTCCGCAACTTCCAGGTCGTGCAGCTCGCGCAGATGGGCCTCGGCGGGATCGTCGTTGCCGTGGGACTCTCGCGAATCCCGAGCATCGGCCTGGCCGAGGCGATCGGATTTCCGATCGCGCTCCTGTGCGGCTTTGGGCTTATTTATGCGCTCCTGCTGGCTCTCTCGACCTTCGCGTTCTGGTTCGTACGCGTCGACAATCTCATGGCGCTTTACTGGTCATTCATGGACGCGGGCAGATTTCCGGTTGACGTGTACCCCGGCTGGCTTCGCGTCACCCTGTCGAGCGCCGTTCCGATCGGCGTGGCCGTGACCGTCCCGGCGCAGGTGATCGCCGGACGGCTCGACCCGCTCGGCCTCGGGTTTCTCGTCCTCGGCACCCTCGCCGCGTTCGTGATCGCTTCGTGGTTCTGGCGGCTCGGCCTCCGTTCGTATACCGGCGCGAGCGCGTGAGCGACGCAACCCGACCGGCGCAGGGCGTCGATGTCGGTGGATTCCTGCGGGGCCCCGCGGCGAGTCCGCCCGAGCCCGGCTCGCGCGTGCCGGCCCGCGTCAGCTTCGTGACACTCGCGGTCCGCGACTTCGAGCGGATGGCAAAGTTCTACCGGCAGTTCGGCTGGCCCGAGTCGAAAGACAGCAACGATGACTTCGTCGCGTTCCAGACCGGCGGTGCGATCCTCGGACTGTTCCCGACGAAGTACTACGCCTCGCTCGGCGAGGCGCCCGCTGCGGGCGCGTTCAAGGGGTTCGAGCTTGCCATGAACCTCGACGACGCTGCGCAGGTGGACCGCGTGTACGCGGCGCTCAACTCCTTCGCCGATCTCCGCCTGCAGGGCCCGCCGAGGGATCTGTCGATCGGAGGCCGGGCGTTTTCGTTCCTCGATCCCGAGGGCAACGCCTGGGAAGTGATCTGGAAAAGCGGGACGTCATTCGACGAGCGCGGGGGCCTGATCTTTCCCTAGGGCTCGTATTCGCGCCATCCCTTGGGAACCGTCGGAATGGGCCAGCTCGGATCCGGCCGCCACGTGCGCCACTGATCCTGGGGGCCCATACCGCGGACGGCTTCGAGGGCGCGCTCGCCGTCGGCGCGGATCTGGGTCGCTCGCGCCGCGTCGATCCGGCCCTGCTCCACGACCCAGGCGAGCTCGTCCTCGTCCTTCCATTGCCAGTCGTCGCCGTCAGGTCCCGCGACGAGATCCAGGTAGACGTCACGCGAGTCGAATCCGATCGCGGTGCGAATCCACGGGTCCTCGAGGTTGATGTAGCGCCAGGCGAGATCCCATGTCAGATCGTCGAACGCGAGCCAGAGAGAGTAAGGATCTCCTGAGCGATACAACCGAACGACGTTGGTGCGTTGCCACGTTACGTCGGCGTGGCCGCCGTCCCACCGCACGATGAAGCGATTCCCAGGCCCGCCGCGCTCGCCCGTACGCCGTTTGCCGACCGCGCCGGCCGGGATGAACAGGACGGTCTCGTCTGTGGCATCCGCCACGACCGTCCAGGGCCACACTGTCTGGACGATCCGCCGCGTTCGGTCGACCGAGCGCCATACGACGCTGTCGCCCGGGGCAAATAGCTTCACAGAGGCACTCTTCCAACGAGCCGCGTTAGCAGCGAGGTGTACGTCCGTACACTTTGTTTGTGAGCACGATGAACCTCGACCTCAACCTCCCCGAAGACCGCGCCTCGCCGCGCCCGCGCCGCAGGTCCAAGCGCGTGTGGGTGGGCGGGACGGCGATCGGCGACGGCGCTCCGGTCGCGGTGCAGTCGATGTGCACCACGCTCACACACGACGTCGACGCGACGATCCGGCAGATCGAGCTTCTCCAGGAGGCTGGCTGCGAGATCGCCCGCGTGGCGGTGCCGGACAAGCGTGGCGGCGAGGCCCTGAAAGAGGTCGTCCGCCGCTCGATCCTCCCGGTCGTTGCCGACATCCACTTCGACTACCGCCTCGCGCTCATGGCCCTCGACGCGAAGGTGCACAAGCTGCGCCTGAACCCCGGCAACATCCACAACAAGGACGGGGTCCGCGAGGTCGTGAAGCGCGCGAAGGAGCAGGGAACGCCGATCCGCATCGGCGTGAACCACGGCTCGATCGGCGATCGGCAGCCGGGCGACATCCGCGACGAGTCGCAGCGGATGGTTGATCTCGCGCTCTCGGAGATCCGCATCCTGGAAGACCTCGACTTCGACAACATCGTGGTGAGCGTCAAGGCCTTCGAGGTGCCGGTGATGATCGCCGCCTACCGGCGCCTCGCGAAAGCGGTCCCATACCCGCTGCACCTCGGCGTGACCGAGGCCGGCACCGCGCTCTCGGGTTCGATCCGCTCGGCAGCCGGCATGAGCGTTCTCCTCTACGAAGGGATCGGCGACACGATCCGCGTCTCGCTCAGCGAAGACCCGGTCGTCGAGGTGAAGGCGGCGTTCGACCTCCTGAAGTCGCTCGGTCTCCGCGATCAAGGACTCACCCTCGTCGCGTGCCCGTCGTGCGGCCGGGCCGACATCGACCTCATCCCGCTCGCGAAGGTCGCCGAAGAGCGTTTGCGCGCCCTGCCGGTGCCGATGAAGGTCGCGGTCATGGGCTGCGAGGTGAACGGCCCGGGCGAGGCGAAGGACGCCGACGTCGGCATCGCCGGCGGAGTGGGGAAGGGCGCGATCTTCCGGAAGGGAAAGGTCGTCGGCACGTTCCCGGAGGACCAGCTCATGGACGGGCTCCTCGCGGAGATCGACAAGATCCTCATCGAGAACGGCAAGGAGCCCTACTCGCAGAAGGCGCCGAAGCTCTCGCACGAAGGACAGCTGACGCCGGGGCGCAGTGTCCCAGCAGGACAGCGCACCTAAGAAGGACGACGTTCAGCCCGGCGTCGTCTCGGTGGGGCGCGCCGGTCTCGCGAACGTCGACTTCCGCAAGGCGCGCTTCGACAAGTTCCAGCTAGCCGTCGGCAACTTCGTGGCCTGCGACTTCCGCGGTCTGCGTCTGGACGACAAATTCGCGCCGTTCTTCGTCACGCGGCCCCGCAGCACGTTCACGTCCTGCAAGTTCGACGGCGCGGACCTTCGCCAGATAAGCCCCGAGGGCACCCGCTTCGAGCGGTGCTCGTTCGATGACGCGCGCCTCGACGGTTGGACTCCGGCGCGGGCTGAGTTCGTGGAATGCCGCTTCGCGGGAAAGGTCGTGAGCGTCACTTTCAGCGGCCGGCCTGCCGGTCCCGGTTCGACGCGCATCGATCCGGTGAGGTCGAAGAACGACTTCCGCGGGAATGACTTCCGCGACGCGCAGCTCATCGACACCGTCTTCGTTTTCGGGATCGATCTCGACCAGCAACGGTGGCCACTCGGAGACGATTACGTGCGGCTCGACAAGTTCCACCGTCGTCTCGAGGCGGCGCGCGCGGACATTCTGGCCTGGGAGACCGGCGAAATGCGTACCGCCGGCCTCGCCATGCTCCAGTCGCTCGCGCAACGGTGGCAGGACCAGCGCGAGATCATCGGCATGCGCGTCAGTCCCGCTGTCAAGGCCGCTCCACGCATCCAGATCCGCGTGTGGGACGCGCTCGAGCACGCGAAGGTCTGAGGCTCAGCTCGGGAGCTTGAGCTCCATCCCGGGCTGGATGAGGTCGGGGTTGCCGCCGATGACGTCCTTGTTCAGCTCGTAGATCTCGCGCCACCGGTTGGCGTCACCCAGCTCCTGCTTGGCGATGTTCGAGAGGTTGTCACCTCTGTCCACCGTGTACGTCTTGGTCTTGGTCTCGGTCGGTGCCTTCTCGAGCTTGGCGTCCGAGAAGTCCATCTTCGGCAGGTCGTAGCTCTTTGGCGCGTAGTCCGGTTTGTTCTCGTTGTCGGGCATTCCTTTGGCCTCCTTTGATGACCGCGTCGGGAGTACAGCCGGTGCCAGCTCGCCAGGCCGACACATACACTTGCGCGAAGTGATGTCGTATCGAGGGTCTACGTACCGAATCCCGCGATAGCCGGCGCGCTACCGCGCGCCGGCGAGTCGGCCGCGCCTCAATATGACCCTCGGAGCAAAGCAATGAAGCAGTCCAAGCTTTTTGGCCGCACCCTGCGCGAAGCGCCCGCGGAAGCTCAGACCCCCGGGCATCGCCTCACGCTGCGCGCCGCGATCGCGAAGCCGCTCGCTGCCGGTCTCTACACCTGGTTGCCGCTCGGCTTGCGCGTCGCTAAGAAGGTAGAGCGGATCATCCGCGAAGAGCAGGATCGCATCGGGGCCCAGGAGATGGAGATGCCCGTCCTGACGCCCGCGGAGACATGGAAGCAGACCGGCCGGTGGGAGGCGCTGGAGCCGATCACCTTCCGCACGAAAGACCACAACGGCCGCGAGTTCATGGTCAGCTACACGCATGAGGAGTTCGTGCACCTGCACGCGATGCAGGAGATCCAGAGCTACAAGCAGATGCCACAGATCGTCTACCACCTCCAGTCGAAGGGGCGCGATGAGGCGCGCCCCCGCGCAGGCCTTCTGCGCGTGCGCGAGTTCGTCATGAAAGACGCGTACAGCTTCGATGTCGACCAGGCGGGTCTCGAAACCAGCTACGCCGCCGAGCATGGGGCGTATGCGCGCACGTTCGAGCGCATGGGGCTCGATGCGATAAGCGTTGAGTCCGACACGGGGGCGATGGGCGGCGACATCGCACACGAGTTCCAGGTCCTCACCGAGGTCGGGGAGGACCGTATCGCGGTGTGCCCGAACTGTGATTACCGCGCGAACCTCGAGAGGGCGACGACAGAGGCTCGGATCGAGAATTTCGTCGCGGCGGAGAACACTCCCGCGCCCTCAGAAGTCGCGACGCCTGGGATGACCTCGATCGAGCAGCTGGAAGGCTCGCTCAAAGCCCCACCGGCCGCGTTCCTGAAGACACTCCTCATGCGCGACGCCAAGACGAATGTCGTCGCGGTCGTGCTCCCAGGCGACCGCGACCTGAACGAGGCGAAGCTGCGCAAGGTCCTCGGGACGAGCGAAGTGAAGTTCGCGACCGATGCGGACTTCCGCTCGGCCGGGGCGGTCGCGGGCTTCATCGGGCCGGTCGGGCTAAAAGCCCGGATCCTCGTCGACCGCCGGGTGGACGGTCGGCCCTACTTCGCCGGCGCGAATAAGAAGGACGCCCACCTGCGCGATGTCGTGGCCAGGCGCGACTTCGTCGGGGAGACCGTCGACGTTCATGACGTGCGTGAGGGAGACATCTGTCCCAAATGCGGAAAGGGCCGGCTTGAGATCAAGCGTGGGATCGAGGTCGGCAACATCTTCGCCTACGGCACCTATTACTCCGACAAGATGCACGCCACCTTCATCGCTGAGGACGGGACGTCAAAGCCCTTCTTCGGCGGAAGCTACGGGATCGGTGTCGGCCGGGCCGTAGGGACGATCATCGAGACCCACCATGACGACAAGGGCATCGTGTGGCCTCCCCAGGTCGCGCCGTACCAAGTGCATCTCCTCGCTTTGCCCGTCAACGACGAGGCGGTCCGTGCGAAAGCGGAAACCATGGTTGGGGACCTCGAGACCCGCGGTGTCGAGGTGCTCTACGACGACCGCGACGAGAGCGCCGGCGTGAAGTTCGCCGATGCGGATCTCATCGGGATCCCGCTCCGCGTTACGGTCAGCAAGCGCAACCTGAAAGAGAACGCCGTCGAGCTGAAGCTTCGGAGCTCGTCCGAGTCCGAGATGGTGCCGCTCGCACGCGCCGCGGACCGCATCGCCGAGATCGTCCGCTCGTGGCCGCGCTGAGGAAGCCCGACCGCCCGCCGCGCGAGGCGGCCCCGACGGCGTTGCCCGGCGAGGAGCGCTCGCTCGAGGCCTCGTTGCGCCCGCAGCGCCTCTCGGACGACGAGTACATCAATCAGGACAAGGTCAAGGGACAGCTCCGCATCGTCATCGAAGCGGCGAAGGCACGGGGCGAGCCGCTCGAGCACATCGCGCTCTACGGTCCACCGGGCGTGGGGAAGACCTCGCTCGCCGGCGTCATCGCGCACGAGCTCGGCGTTCCGATAAAGATCACCAGCGGGCCGGCGATCGAACGCGCCGGCGATCTCGCCGCGATCCTGACGAACCTCGAGGACGGTGCGGTCCTGTTCATCGACGAGGTGCACCGCCTGCCGCGCGTCGTCGAGGAGATCCTCTATCCCGCGATGGAGGAATTCCATCTCGACATCATCCTCGGCAAAGGGCCCGGCGCCCGCACGCTGCGGCTTCCGTTACCGCGCTTCACGCTGGTGGGCGCGACGACCCGCATCGGTCGCCTCTCCGCACCGCTCCGCGATCGGTTCGGCGCGATCTATCACCTCGACCTCTTCACGCCGGAGGCGCTCGAACGGGTCGTGCATCGGTCCGCGCGCATCCTGAAGGTCGAGATCGAATCCGCGGCGGCGCGCGAGATCGCTCTTCGCGCGCGAGGGACGCCGCGCGTGGCGAACCGCTGGCTGAAGCGGGTGCGCGACTACGCACAAGTGCGCCATAACGGCAACGTGACGCTCCTCGTCGCCCGCGAGGCGCTGGCCGCACTCGAGGTCGATGACGCGGGCCTGGACGACCGGGATCGGAGTCTCCTCCGTGCGATCACCGATAAGTTCGGCGGAGGTCCGGTCGGGCTCGAGACGCTCGCGGCCGCCGTCAGCGAGGACTCCGAGACGATCGAGGATGTGTACGAGCCGTACCTGCTGCAGCAGGGGTACCTTCAGCGAACCCCTCGTGGCCGGGTCGCGACGGAACGCACGTATCGGCACCTCGGCCTCGACGTGCCGAAGAACGGGACGCTCTGGGACAAACAGGAGTGAAGCGCTTCGAGCTGGAGCGCGCGATAAGCGAAAACGAGCTCATCCTTCATTACCAGCCGATCGTCGAAGTTCCCAGCCGGCGGCTCACGGGGGTCGAGGCGCTCGTGCGGTGGCGGCATCCGGAGCGCGGCCTTGTCTCGCCGCTCGAATTCTTACCCGAGGTCGAGGCGACCGGGCTGAGCCGGCGTCTGACGTTCTGGGTGCTGCGAGAGGCGCTTCTTCAATCGAACGTGTGGCGCCGAGACGCCGCTCCGGTCGCCGTCGCGGTGAACCTCTCGGTCGAGAACCTCCACGATGCGCATTTCCGCCGTTTCATGGAGCTCACGCTGAAAGTGGCGGGCGGTCCCGAGCTGCTCATGATGGAGGTCTCGTCGCGAGCGCTCGCGGGCGATGCGGACCCGCCCACCCCGATGCTCGAGCTCATGCGCGACAAAGGAATCCGCGTCACGCTCGACGATGCTACCGACGAAGACGCGCACATCCTCGAGTCGGTTTCAGCCGACATCGTAAAGGTCAGCCGCGCTCTCGTGACGCGCATGGGCCGTGACCATCGAGCACTGGACTACGTACGCGCGGTTGTCAAAGCTGCGCGCGAGCGCGGCATGAGTGCGACGGCCGTCGGCGTCGAAGATGAGGCGACCTGGGAGCAGCTCGCGGGGATCGGGTTTTCGAGTGCGCAGGGTTACCTGATCGCTGCCCCGATGCCTCCTTCTCAATTAAGTGAGTGGCGAGCGGCGCGGGTTTGAGTGCGCCCGGCGGCAGGCGGCGGGTCCTGTCGCGGGGTCGGGGCGTCGGCAGCGCCGGGGTCCCCTTCGCTCGGCCCCTCGTGGGATCGCCATGGACCGCCCACCAGGGGCCGCTCGCTCAGAAGACCCCGACGCTGCTCAACCCGCCCCCTCGTGCGGCGCGCCGCAGCGCCCTGATCCTTATCGCTCTCCTTCTCTTTTCTTGTGCTGGGCCGGCGGCCTCTTCGCCGTCGCCGAGGGTCACCACGATCCCGATCCCGACTACTGCTCCGCCTCCGACTTCAAGTCCGACGCCGACGGCGTCGCCGAGGATCGGTCCGGCGGTCGTCGAGAACGTGCAGCTCGTTGCGTCGGGATTGCGGGCGCCCTGGGCGGTCGATCTTGCGCCGGACGGCAGGCTCTTCGTCACGGAGCGCCCGGGGCGCGTGCGCATCGTCCAGCTCGGCCCGGGTGGGGGACTACAGGCGGATCCGTGGGCCACCCTTCCCGCGAGCACCAGCGTCGACGGCGAGAGAGGTCTTCTCGGGATCGCGCTCGATCCGGGTTTTTCGAGCAACGGGTTCGCCTACCTCTATTACACGTACGTCGCCCCGGGCGGTGCGATCCGCAACAAGGTCGTGCGGATGCGCGACCAAAGCGGGCGCGGGACCGACGAAACCGTCGTCTTCGACGGGATCCTGGGTAACAACGATCACGACGGCGGTCGTCTCAAGTTTGGTCCCGACGGAAAGCTCTACGTGACCACCGGTGATGCCGAGAACGGCGCGAACGCGCAGGATCCGATCGCGCTCGCCGGGAAGATCCTGCGGTTGAATACGGACGGCTCGATCCCGTCGGACAATCCGACACCCGGGTCGCCGGTGTGGTCGCTCGGCCATCGCAACGTGCAGGGCATCGCGTGGCAGCCGGACACCGGGGTCCTCTACGAGACCGAGCATGGCCCGTCGAATCTCTTCCCCGACTGCTGCAACGACGAGGTGAATCTGATCGTCCCCGGCGGCAACTACGGCTGGCCGACTGTGCGCGGCGCGCCTGGCGACCCGCGGTTCCGCGATCCATTGATCGACAGCGGACGCGTCGAAACATGGGCGCCGTCGGGCGCGACGTTCGCGACGAGGCCCGGACCCCTCCGTGGCTCGTTCCTGTTCGCGACGCTTCGCGGTCAGCATCTCCACCGCGTGGTGTTTGGTCCGGATGGGCGGGCCGTCGCCTTCCAGGAGAAGCTCCTGACGAACCAATACGGCCGGCTCCGCGACGTATTCGAGATAGCGAGCGGCGAATTCCTTGTCCTCACGTCCAACCGCGACGGTCGCGGCGTACCGGCCGCCGACGACGATCGCCTGCTGCTCGTGACGCTCCGGTAGCAATAACTCCGCGCGCTAAGCAGCACGATGGTCCCGCTGCCATAGAGAAGGCGATGACCGAACCGGAGAATCGCGCGACCGCCTGGGAGACGGTGTTTCGCCGGTCCTATCCGAGCGTCTACCGCGCGCTCGTCGCTGTCCTCCTCGACGCCGAGCTCGCGGAGGACGCCTTGCAGGAGGCCTTCGCCGAAGGGATGCGCCGGCCGCCGGGAAGCGACCACGCACTGGCGGGCTGGCTCTTCCGCGTCGCGCTCCGACGAGCGCGGCGTCTACGCGGTTTCGGGCTTCCGCTCCGGCTCGACGAGCTCGTCGGCGCTCTTCGCGAACCTGCGATCCCGGCCGAGACGGAGGCGCTGCTGGACCGACTCCAGGCGGGCGAGCTCCTCCGTCTCCTGACGCGGCGTCAGCGCGCGGTCGTCGTCGCGCACTACTACCTCGGACTCACGCAGCAGGAGATCGCGGACGCGCTCGGTGTCCGGCGCGGCACCGTTGGCGCGACCCTGAGCCAGGCTCTGCAGCACATGCGCCGCGGAGGGTCACATGTCTTCTGATCTTCGCGACCTCATCCGGAGCGACCTCGAGCTGATTCCCCTGCCGCCGAACGAGCGGTGGACCACGCCGCGCGCGCGCGGCCGCGGGTTCATGAGCGCGGGAGTCATCGCGATCGTTCTCGCCCTCGTCGTCGTTGGCTCGCTCGGCGGAGGCCAGGCCCTTCAGGCTCTTCGTGATCAGATCGAGAGGAACCGCTCTGCTGGGGGCGGCGCAGTCGTGCCCGGCGACGATTACGTCTTCGTGAGCGATGGGGGGCCGTCCCAGCCCGGTGCGAGCCTCACGCAGGGGGTCCAGGTCATCGCTATGCCTCTGGGCCAGAGCATCAGGCGTTTCGTCGGAAACACCTACGTAGGCTCACCGTACGAGGGCGGGCTCATGGCCATTCGCGGGGACCGTGCGTTCCTTCCCGTCGCGATAGCCACCGATCGTGTTGGGGAGTACGAGATTTATCTGCAGGAGATCGATCTCAACCGCGGACTTGCGCTCCGCCGTGTCCCTCTGGGTTTCGAATTCATCCCCGACGGCATCCAAGCGGAGCTTCCCGGTACGCCAGCCTTTCCGGCCGCCACCGCGGTTAGCAGCGATGGAACGAGCATCTGGCTCGTTCGCGATACCAACAACCGCGGTCAGGTCACGGTCGTCGATCGTTTCGATGGGCAGACGCTTTCGCCGCTCGCGCACATCGTCTTGAGTACGACGGGGCCGGGCGCGGTGCGGAGTCATGTGGTGGCGCTGGGCGCGGATCGGCTCGCGGTCGTCCGCGAGCACTTCGAATCACAGAATCGGGGCGCGGTCGACTGGTATTTCCTCGACCCGCAGCTTGAGGTCATCGCCAGCTACGCCGATGACAGTGGACATCGATTGCCCGCCGGAGGCGAGTGCTCGGCGGACGTGCAGCGGAGTCCAGCGAACGCCGAGTGGCTCGTTCTCTGCTCCGATTCGTCGCTCTCGGGCGACGGGGCGCTCGTCTTTCTCGATCCGAACACCTTCACGATCTCAGCGACGGTGAGCCTGCCGCGAGAGAGGGGATTCGCGATCGGAATGGCCTCCGCCACGGATGGCACTGTGTACGTGCTGAGCGATCGTCCGGTGGTCGCCCGCATCGACGCTCGGACCCATCGGTCTATCGACGCGCGCGTGGTGACCCAAGCTCGTTCGTGGTTTGACCAGCTTCTGCCGCAGGCCGCGGCGGCGAAGACCCCGGGTGGGCCGAGCGTCGTGTTCTCCCCGGATGGGAGATACGCGTATCTTGCCGGGGGGTCGGTCGCGAGGATCGACATGCGCGACGCAAGAGTGATTGCGCACACGACTTCCTTCGGATCCATCACGGCGGTCGGTCTCTCGCCGGGCGGGGAACGGCTCTATGCGTTGGCCATCGACGGCGACGGCGTGCACAGGATCGTGCTCATCGAGCCGGACAATCTTCGATTTGTCTCGCAAAGCGCACCACTCGTGAACGATCCGTCCGGGATTCTGGCGGTGCGGAGGCAAATCCCGGCCGGGCAGTGACCGGGTGAGACAATTGACGCCTATGGAGCTCAGCCAGCTCGGTCGCGTGCTCGTCCTAGCCGGCGCGGCGGTGCTCTTCCTTGGGCTCGTGCTCGTCGTCGCCGATCGCGTTCCGCTCGTCGGCCGTCTGCCCGGGGATATCACGCTCCGCGGCAACGGCTGGACCCTGTACGCGCCGCTCGCGACGTCGATCGTGCTGAGCGTTCTGCTGACCGTGGTCCTGAGCCTGGTGGCCTGGGTGCGGCGGTAAAAGGAGAACCAGTGACCGAAGAGAAAGCCACCGAAGAGAAGAAGGCGACACCCGTCGTGGCCGAGGCCGAAAAGCAGGAGAAGATCCTGAACGCTCTGCAGTCGGTGCTGGATCCGGAGATCGGACTCTCGGTGATCGACCTCGATCTCATCCGCGAGGTCGTGTTCACGCCCGAGGAGGCCGAGATCAAGATGGTCCTGACGACCCCGTTCTGCCCCTATGGACCGATGCTGATCAATCAGATCCAGTCGGTGTCCGAGACGGCGGCCGAGATGCCGGTGAAGGTCACCGTGCTCCCGGACCGCTGGGAAGCCCCGCCCTGGCTCCGCTAACGCACTAAGGTCGCGGTCACGCGGCCGGCTGGCCCACTGAGCGTGACCGTGTAGGTTCCGCGCGGCCACGAGCTCCCGAGGAGGCCCACGGAACAGCCGTAGCGGTTTGTCGTCGGCGAGCTCCCGCCGGCGAAGCGGGTATTTCCGATGTTCACGTTGACGCGCGTGTCCGGAGGCTGGCCGTACACCACATAGACGCTGTCGCCGTCGGACTCGCGAGTCGTCGTCGCAATGCCGGGGTAACCATCGGCCAGGGCCAGCGCGCGATCGCTGAGCTCCGACGTGAAGGCGTCGAAGGATCTACCGCTCGCGGCCGCGTACGCGCTCTCGATCGGCAGGCCGCCGCGGATCTTGTCGAGGAGGTTGGACTCGCCTTTGGTGTCGGACACCATGAACGAGGCGACCTGCGCGGCAAGCTCATAGGCGATGCCCCCGACGTCGTTCACGTACGCGCGCCAATCGGTCCGGCTGGCGATCGATGGGAGCGCCGGGATCGTCCCCACCTTCGCGGCCGACGCGGCGCAGTACCGGCTCATGAGCTCGACATCCGCGCTCACCGGAAATTCGTTCAATGTCGCGAGCCCTTCGTGCAACCAGTACGGAACGGTCACGCGGCGGCCAGCCGCCTCGTCCACGACCAGGTGTGTGATCTCGTGGCGCGCGATCGCCTCCGGAGCGTCGCTGCCGCTCCAGTCGATGGCGACGATCGCGGGTGGGATGAACACGCCCTCCTCGAGCGGCGTCGGTTCCACGCGAAGCACCTGCTTGAGGCCGATGTCGAAGGCCGCCTTCGTCGCGAAGACATTGACGTTCAGCCGGTGTCGGAACGGGCGACCGAATGCGGCCTCCACCGCGAGGACCGATTCATCGATCGTCGTCGTGATCCTCGCGGCGTCGAGCCCGCTGCCGTTGAGCCACACGTCGGCGTTCGCGCCGCAGACCACCGTGAACGTGAGGCCGCCGGCGGCTTCGGTCCGCGGCGCTCCGCACTGCGCGGTCGCGGTCGCCGACGTGGTGATCCCGTCGACATCCAGCGTGATCGTGGACACGCCGGATGACCCGGCGGCGAAGATTCCCTGCTCGTCGATCGTGCCCGTGCCGGCGGTCACCCTCCAACTGGGTGTGACAGGCACGTTGTTGCCCCATTCGTCGAACGCGCTCGCGGAGAACGCGACGGTGTCGCGCGGCTTGAGTGTCGCGGCCGCCGGCAGCACGCGCACGGTCCGTGGCGCGCCGGGTTTGACGGTGATCTTCGTGGTTGCCGCGAGCTCGCCGAGCGCAGCCTTCACGTAGTAGATCCCCGCTCGATCCGGCGCGGTGAAGAGGCCGCGCTCGTCTATCGGCGCCTCGGACGACCACGCCGGCTTCGTGCCGACCACGCGGTTCCGCGCGTCACGGATGTCCGAGGCGAACTGGAACTGGGCGGTCGGTGCGACAACGACCTCGTCCCCGGGCACGATCGCGATCGTCATCGGCGGACCAGGAATGAGCTCGCTCCAGGCGTACACGCCCCCGGCGACGGCGAGCGTCGCCGCCACGAGCACGACGAGCGCGACGTTGCGCACGTCCTGAAGTCTGCGCCCAGTGGCAATGCGTCCCGGTGTCGAATGGGCCGCGAGAGGAATCGGCTAGAGGAGCGCGCGGACCACGCGGAGCTGCGGCGACGTCTCGGCCGTAAGGCCGCGCGAGAGCGGCAAGCCCTGATACGTGCCCCGGACGATCGCCCATTTGCGCAGGAGATTCGCATCGAGGCCGACATCCGCGAACGCTCCGATCCACCGCTCGACGCTCTCCCGGGTCGGGAGGTGGCCGATGGGATTCCAGAGAAATGTCGGGACGTCGAACTCGGGCTCGCCGACCATCGGCTTCGGATCGATCACGACCCAACCGTCGCCGTGGCTCAGCAGGTTGTGGTGGTGGAAGTCGCCGTGAACGAGTGTCGTGTCGCCTGGATGCATCGACGCGTAGATCTCCTTCGCCTGACGCACGAGGTAGTGATCGCCCGCGTTCTCGAGCCAGCGGGGCACGAGATCGCCGATCCAGCGGAACGGATGTCCGCTCGCGGCGGGACGCCAGAGCCTGCGTGCGGCCGAGGTCGCGACGCGAATCGCTTCGTGCTCTGAGAGATTCGATGCGTCGAACCCGGGACGCGCACGCTCGATCAGGATCGCTCGGCGCGCGCGGTCGCGCCGGAGAAGCCGCACGGCACCGTCGCCATCGAGGAGCTCGAGGGCATCTGCCTCGTGATCAGCCTCGTCGTCCTCGATGGGCACGACCTTGAGCACAGCATCGTCGCCTGCGAACGCGACGAACGAGAACCGGCCCGCGACGAGACGGTCGCCCAGGTGAACGCCCCATTCGCGTGCGACGTCGACCGCCGTCGCCCGCAGCCGCTCCGCCACCCGAGGTGTAATGCCCCAGGGTGCGGTCTCGAGCCACGCGCTCTCGTCGGCGGTCACGCCTTCGCGCGAGGACTGCGTTCGCTCGCGCGCGCCAGCACGAACAGGAGATCCGACAGGCGGTTCAGCCAGGGGAGGAGATCGTCGCCCGAGACGTAGCCCTCGTCGACGCACTCGACGACCTGGCGCTCCGCGCGGCGGGCGACCGTGCGGGCGTGGTCCAGGGCCGCCGAAATGCGATTCTCGCCCGGGACGACAAATCGTCCCTCGATGGGGATCCGCTTCTTGACCACCTCGAGAGCGCGATCGAGCCGCGCCACCGCCGCGCCGTCGAGGCGCTGTTTGAGCCGGCTGAGATCGGCTCGCGGTGTCGCCACCTCGGCCATGACGAGATACAACCCCCGCTGAAGCTCCAGCAGCTCGCGGCCGAGACTGGACCGCGGCGCCAACGACCGGGCCAGGCCGAGGACCGCCTGGGCCTCGTCGAGGTCACCGAGTGCCTCGATCCGCGGATCGGTCTTCCGCACGCGCTCCTTGCCGAAGAGGGACGTCTCGCCGCCATCTCCGGTGCGGGTGGCGACCTTCGCGGAGGGCCGCCGCGGGCGTGCTGGCATTGTCGACAGTCTGGCCGCTCCGGTCACGCTATGCTCGACCGGTCCCGCGAAGCTTCCCGCGGGGTTTTGATGGAGGGACCGATGCCTTCGGGTCGAGGCGATGCCAAAGACAAGAACAAGAAAAAGAAGTCCAAAGAGCAGCTCGAAAAAGAGCTGAAGCGGAAGGGCGTGGCGCAACCGGTCCAGCCCATGACCTTCGAGATCGTGAAG
>DASPWX010000040.1:0-15845 GCA_035637615.1 Bathyarchaeia archaeon
CTGGTACGTGCTCGTGCTCCGAGCGATCGACCTCGTCACGCACGACCCGAACCGCGCCATGACGATCGTGAGCGCGCTCGCGGGTGCCGCGACGGTCGCCCTCGTCTATCTGCTGGCGACGCGTCTGTACGACGAGCGCACCGCGCGCGTCTCGGCGCTCTTCGTCTTCACGGCGGTCACCTTCTGGGCGTATGGCGGCGTCGCGTACCCATACACGTTTCTCGGCGCGCTCACGACGGGGTGCGCGCTCCTTTTCTGGCGCGCGCTCGATCCTGCGCAGACCCCTTCAGGTCGCGGTCAACGACGGCTCCTCGTCGCGTCCGTCGCGTGGGGAATCGCGATCGGGTTCCGATCCGATCTGGCGATCTTCCTCGCGCCGCTCTGGCTCCTCGCGGCGTCGCGCGCGACGATCGCGACGGCGGCGGTTTCGGCCGGAGCCGTCGGGGCGCTCGTCGGTCTCTGGGTGTTCGCGAGCGCGAGCGCCGATGGGGGCCTCGGCCGCTTTCTCGAAGCGGTCCAGATCCAGAGCAAGTTCGTCGACGAGCGCTACAGCGTGCTCGGGAACGGACCGATCGCGATCTATCGCAACCTGTACGAGCTCGGACGCTTCCTCGGACGTGGGCTTTACTTCCTCATCCCGCTCGTCGCCGTGACGCTCATCTCAGCCGAAGCACGCCGCATCGAGCTCCGCGACCGCGTGCGGACCCTGTTCGTCGCGCTTTGGGTGCTCACCCCCCTCGCCTTTTACGCATTCATCCATGTCGGGGAGTACGGCTACATCTTCAGCGTGCTGCCGGGTCTCGCGATCCTCGCGGCCCGCGGGACGATCGCCCTCGCAAAAGGGATGCGCATGCCGCGCACGTTCAAGTGGATCGTCGCCGCGGCCGTCCTCGGCAACGCCGCCATCTTCCTGTTCAGCGACACGCCGATCTCGGCGCGCGATATCGCGCGGCACGACCGCGGGATCGACGAGAAGGTCGCGTACCTCGCCTCGTTCGTGTCGGACACCACCCAGGTCGTGACCGCGTACGACGGCGTGCTGGTCGACCACTATCTGCACAGCGTGCCGGTGTTCCGCTACGACCCGGCCGCGACATCGGACTTCACGCTCCCCCTCGTGTGCGCCAAGGTCACAGAGCGTCGGCCATGCGCGGACACCGACGTCGACGTCGTCCTTTGGGATGACCTGCTTCGCGCCGAGGGACCCGGCTGGCAGGAGGTGCGGATGCCGCACGGCGCGCGGCTCCGGATCGCCCGCCTGCCGCGTTCCGCGTCGCTACGAGTGAGCGAGGGCCTCGGAGTGGAGATCGTCCGCTAGCACTCCGGCGGCGCGCTTTCCGGTGAGCCAGCTCGCCGCCGCGAGCGGCGCTCCCAGGATGGCGGCGGCCACCGGCCAGAGGGAGAACCACGGCCGCGCCACGGTCTGCTCGTAGTACTGGAAGTAAAGCGCCGTGAGGCGCGGTTCGACGCCGCCAAGCGCGCTGCTTGGAACGGGCGGCGCGAACAGCAGCGTTCGCGCGAGCTCCGCGGCAACGAACGCGACCGCGAAGGCAAGGCCCAGCGCGAGCGGGCGCGACGACCGGCCGCCGCGCCCGCGCAGGAAATCGATCGCGATCGCGCCGGCGATGACGAGCGGAGGGAATGCCGGCGGCCGCCAGCCGCTCCCGGCGAGCATCTCATAACCGACGAGCGCGATGACGGTGTACGCGAGCGCGGCCCAGGTCGCCGCCCACCGGCCGGGGAGCGCAAGCGTCGCGATCGCGAGCGTGGCCGGCGCGAGCACCGCGACGAGCAGCGGGTAGAAGAAGGCTTCGCGCGTCACCGAGGTGATGTAGTAGAAGTTCAGCGCGAAGACGCTGATGGCGATGAGATTGCCGAGCGTGAACAACCGCAGAAGGCGCCGGATCCGCTCGTCGATCGGAAACACGCCGGGCGCCGTCGCCGCCAGCCAACCCAGAAGCCCGATCGCGCCGCCCGCGATCCCGACAAGATGCGGCGGGCTCCAGATGTCGACGTCGCGGCCGAAGATCGAGTGCCACAGATTGTCGAATGGTCCGGCCAGGATCGTGATGAGCGCGCCGACGCCGATGAGCGCGAGCCCAAGCTCGGCCCGGAGCGGCCCGAGCACGAGCACCCGGCCGCGGATAGGACGACCGGCCACGGCAGTGGCGGTCGCGATGAGCGCCGCCACACCCCACAGCGCCACGCCGACGTAGATGAAGAGATGCGGTGTGCTCCAGAAGGTGTCCCGACCGAAGAGCCGGTGCCACGACACGTCCCACCCCGAGCCGAACCAGCTGAGGAGCGTCCCGATCAACCCGACGACGAGCGGCACGGCGGTACCGGTTCGCGCGATGTCGACGCGGCGGAGCGGCAGTGCAATCGTCGCCATGCCGCTGATTCTATGAAGCCTCGATGAGCTCCACTCGTGTGCCGTCGACTCCGACGGTGAGCGCTGCGACGACGACACGCCACCGCGCGTCGCGCTCGCCGCGCATCGCGAGCCAGCCCGCCGCGAGTCGCGCGAGACGGCCGAGCTTACGGCGGTCGACCGCCTCGGCCGCGGCAACGAAGGATCCGGCGCTCCGTGTCTTCACTTCGACGAACACGTAGCCATCCCGGTCGCGACAGACCAGATCGATCTCGCCGAACCGCGTCCGCTGATTGCGAGCGACGACGCGCATGCCCGATCGGGCAAGCGCCGTCTCAGCCGCGCGCTCGCCGGCGAGTCCGAGGGCGTGCCGATCCACGTGATGAAGATCGGCGCCTCATTGCGTCGGAGTGATGCGGATGACCTGGTCCCCCGACCCGTTGCTGGTCGTGAGATAGAGGAAGCCGTCGGGACCCTGCCGGACGGTGCGGATGCGGCCGTACGTTCCGTTGAAGAAGATGTTGGCCTGTGTCGCGACCGCGCCGGCGAATGTGAAGCGGCGCAGGTCCGTTTCCTTCAGGGTCGCGACGAAAAGCGAGCCGTCGTACGCGCCCCACTGGACACCGCGAGCGAAGTCAGCGCCGCTCGTCGCGAGCGTGACGTTGCCCGAGGACCAGGCTGGATCGACAAAGCGTGGGTCGCCGCACGGTCCGCGGCAGACCGGATACCCGTAGTTCGCGCCCGCGCGGAGGATGTTGATCTCGTCGTGCGTGTCGTCGCCGTGCTCCACCTCGATGACTCGCGCCGTTCCTGGCTCGAAGGTCAGGCCCTGCGGGTTCCGATTCCCCATCGTGTACACGGCCGTCCGTGCGGTGGCGCCCGTCATGATCGGGTTGTCGGCGGGGATCGTTCCGTCGGCGTTCACGCGGAGGATCTTGCCGTTCAGCACGTTCGGGTTCTGCCCGTTCGCCGTGTCTCCCGCGTCGCCCATCGTGACCCACAGCTTGCCGTCGGGACCGAACCGGATACGGCAACCGTCGTGATTGCTGTTCGCCCGCATGCCCGAGCGGATGACGTAGCGGTCAAAGACCGGTGTGTCGCCGTTCATTCGGTACCGCAGCACCTGATTGAGCCACTGGCCGCCGTCGTTTACCGAAACGCAGACGTAGAGAAGGTTGTTCGTCGCGAAGGCTGGGTCGAGCTCGATGCTCATGAGACCCGACTCGCCCGACGCGTTGATGTTCGCGACCGGGAAGACGTTGGCGAGCTGCGTTGCGTTCGGCGCCGCGCTCGCGTAGACGAGGATGTTCCCGACGCGCTCGGTCACGAACATCCGCCCGTCCGGCGCGAACGCCAGATCCCACGGGATCGCGAGCCCGGATCGGATGATCGTGGGGACCAGTCGCGGCACCGTGCCGGCCGGTAGCGGCACGGTGATCGTGAGGAAGACGCCCTGGTCCTCCATCCACGCGGTGCCGTCGATCACCGGGCGGAGGTGCAACGAGTAGGTACCGGCGATCTGCGGCGCGCGGACCTGGAAGGTGAAGGTGGCGTTCGCGCCCGGCGGCACGCTCGCCTCGGTCTGCGCGGCGACGCGGTTGACCGACAACCAGTTGACCCCGAGCGGGGCCCACTGCGCGTCGTCCTGATTGATCCCGAGACGGGCCTCCAGCCCGAGCACGCCCTTCGTCCAGGTCTGCGCGCCCGTGTTACGGAAGACGATGCTGAGCGGCGAGCTGACCTGGCCGGGCTGAAGTGTCGGGTACGGGGACTGGCTTACCCAGGCGCTGTGAAATCCGGGGTCGCTCACCACGAGAACGAAAACGCCTTCATCCTCGAGGTGCTGCACGCCTTCAAGGACCGGGTGGAGCGGCAGCCGGTAGGTGCCCGGCGTCGACGGCGCGCGCAAGGTGAAGGTGAATGTCGCGATCGCGTTTGGCGCGACGCTGATCTCGGTGGTCGTCGCGACGCGATTCGCGCTCAGCCATCCGACGGCCATGCCCGCGTCCGCCTGAGCCGTCGAGTCGCCGCCCACGGCGAGGTTGACCTGACGGAGAGAACTCCCGCGATTCCACGTCGTGTCACCCGTGTTCCGGAAATGGATCGTGTACGACACCGTCCCGCCCGGGCGGAGCGTCGGCCAGGGAGATTGATCGACCCATGCGGCGTGGAACCCCGGCGCGGCCGAGGCCGGCTGGGTTAGGAGCGACACCAGAACCAGCGGCGCGAGCAGCGCCATCCGCCAGAGTCGCCTCATCGCTGGGTTAACGCGCTAGAGGTCCTTCTCGTACGAGACCCACACCGGCTGTTTGGCGAAGCCCATGGCTTCGTTGATCGAGAGCATCGGCCGGTTGTGGACGTCGTTCCACGTTTTGATGTGCTCGACGCCGTTGTCGACCGCATACCGCACTGTCCGGAGCTTGAGCGCCATGGCGATGCCCTTGCCGCGCGCATCGCGCCGGACGCCGGTGATCCCCTGCCACAGGAACGTCGGATCGTCGAGGGACCGGAACATGTTCGAGACGCCGAGGTACCGGCCGTCCTTGTCGATCGCCACGAAGAATGCGTCGAGCATGGCGTTGGGCGCATCGATGTCGTCGCGCCGGAACTCCTCAAAGGTGTTACGCGTCGGCGGATCGACGCTCGGGATGTCCATCCGGCAGTCCTCGTTCAGCTCGAACGCTTTCTGCAGAGCCGAGCTATCGTGCTGCATCTCGTCGGCCAACGTGACGATACGGATGTCCTGCTTGGCCACACGGGCGTCCGCCGTCGCGAAGCGCGCGAAGTCGAAGCCTTTCACGAAGAGCCGCGACTCCCAGTCGCGCTTGACCTCGCGGAAACCGCGCTTCGCGAGAAACCGGACGCCATCCGCCATCGACTCCTTCACCGCGACGGCAACCGTCTTCCCCGAACGCGCGCGGACCTTGTCGAGGAGGGCGTCGTACAGCGCCGATCCGTGACCGCGACCGCGGTGGTCGGGGTGCACCGTGACGTCGATCCGGTATTTGGTCGGGACGAACGCCCAGCGCATGTGGTTCACGAGGCCGAAGCCCACCACGCGTCCGCCGTCCTCGGCCACAACTCGCGACTTGAAGTACTTCTCGTGGTCCCAGGTCTCGTCCCAGTGACGCCACTCCTCTTCGGTCTCGCCGTAGTCCGGATAGGACAACTTGTTCAATGCGACGAGCACCGGATAGTCGGCGGGCGTGGCGGCACGAACCAGGGTCTTTGGAGAGGTCTTCACGGCTGGGGAACTTTAGCCGACCAAATCAGGCGCAAAACGTCAACTCGGTGACACTCCGGCGGCCTCGAGCTCGAGAGGGATCTGCTGTTCGGTCGACAACATCATCCGCACGGTGCCGAAGTCCTGGCGATGGAATGGGGTGACACCGAGCTCGCGGAGCGCCTTGCGGTGATCGATCGTCGGATAGCCGCAGTTGTGCTCCCAGCCGTACCCGGGGTACTTCGTCGCGAGCTTTGCCATGAGCCGGTCCCGGGTGACCTTCGCGATGATGGACGCCGCGGCGATGGAGAACGACTTCGCGTCGCCCCTCACGATCTCGCTGTGCTTTCCCGGCGCGAACGCCGGATCGAGGATCCGGCGGCCGTCGACGAGGACCCAGTCGTACTCGCCGATCTGTCGCAACGCCCGAAGCATCGCAACATGACTCGCGTGATAGATGTTGAGGCGGTGGATCTCCGCGAGCGAGGCGGCGCCGATGCCGACCTTCACGACACGCCCGCGGATCGAATCGAGAAGGCCTTCGCGCTGCAGACGCGTGAGGACCTTCGAATCGTTCACCTTGCGGATGAGCCGCGTGTCCGGCGTCACGAGACACGCCGCCGCGACGACGGGCCCCGCGAGCGCCGCCATGCCGACTTCGTCGACGCCGACCACACGGAGGAGCCCTTGCGCCCATAGGCGCTTCTCGTTGTTCAGGGAAGGCATCGGAACTCCAGTTTGAGCGACGAGCGGTTCATCCGCGAGGAGCGAATCCGTCAGCTTGAGCGTGTCTCTGCCGCAGGCGGAGATTAATCAGGTGTCTAGGTTCGGCTACCGGCTATCCGCCGGTCAAGTCATCGGCGCTTTTCGCGGAGTGTGGCGGCCTTGCCCACGCGCTCGCGGAGGAAGTAGAGGGCGGCACGGCGCGCGTGGCCGTGACGGATGAGCTCGATCTTCTCGACGCGCGGCGAATGCACCATGAAGGTGCGCTCGACGCCGACGCCGCTGGCGATTCGGCGCACCGTGATCTGCTTATCGACGCCGCCGTTACGCACGCGAAGCACGGTGCCCTCGAACATCTGAAGACGCTCGCGGTTCCCTTCGACGACCCGCACGCTGACGCGCACGGTGTCTCCGGGCCGGATCTCGGGCAGATCGGCCTTCAGCTGCTCTCGGGCAAGCGTGTTCAAGAGGTCGTTCATAGGAATGGTTAGGACACTCACGAAGTAAAGGGATTCTAGCAGCAATCACCGCTTCGCCTTCTTCAGGCGATCCAGGATCGTCACATGTGACACGCCGAAATGGCGCGCGAGCTCGCGAACGGTCAGCCCGGTGCCGCGCATCTTCGAGACCTCCGCCACCGTCGGACTGCGCTGTCCGCTGCGCGGAGGCCGGAGCCGAACCCCGGCCGCCCGGAGCCGCGCACGCACCGTCGCAGGCGAGATCCCAAAGCGCGCGGCGATGCGGTACGACCCCACACCGGAGCCATACGCGGCCTTCAGGTCGGCGTCCGATACCCGCTCGCGGATCTGCGGTCGCGGTAGCCGCGCTCGCTCGGCCGGGGTCAGGCCGGCTCGCTCGAGCAGCTCGGGACGGCGCTCGGCGGTCCGGCGGACCGCTTCGGCACGACGCCACCGCGCGATCGCCGCGTGATCTCCAGAGAGCAGCACCGTCGGCACACGGCGGCCCTCATGCTCGACGGGTCTGGTGTAGTGCGGACCTTCAAGGAGACCCTCGGTGTGCGACTCGTGCGTGAGCGACGCGGGCTCGATGACACCAGGCACAAGGCGGGTCACCGCATCGATCACGACCATCGCTGCGAGCTCGCCGCCGGTCAGCACGAAGTCGCCGATCGACAGCTCCTCGTCGACCTCGCCCTCGATCACGCGCTCGTCGACGCCCTCGTAGTGCCCGCACACGATCACGAGATGCGGCATGTCCGCGAGACGCCGGGCGGCGGCCTGATCGAACAGCGCGCCCTGCGCGGTCATGAGGACGACGTGGCCGCGGTCACTCTTGGTCGCGCGGATCGCGCGCGTGAGCGGCTCGGGCTTTAACACCATCCCGGCGCCTCCGCCGTACGGCGTGTCGTCGACGACGTGATGGCGGTCGGTCGCCCATGCGCGGATGTCATGCACCGCGAGCTGGATCTGACCCGCGGCTTTCGCGCGCGCAACGATGCTCTCGGCGAATGGGCTCTCGAACATCTTCGGGAAAAGGGTGAGCACGTCGATCCGCGGGGTCATTCGAGGACCTCCTGCGGCACGACGACGATCCGGCCTCCGGCGACATCGATCTCGCGAACGACCGACGCGATGGCCGGGAGGAGGAGCTCCGCGCGCGAACCTTCGCCGCGAATGACCAGCACGTCCGTCTCGCCGGCCCGAAGCACCTCACTCACCGTTCCGAGCGATCGTCCGTCGGGAGTCTCCGCACGAAGGCCAAGGAGGTCGGCCCAAAGATGCGCGCCCTTGGCCGCACGCCGAGCCTCTGCGCGCGGCACCCGGAGGGCCCGCCCGCGAATGCGCTCGGCATCCGTGCGTGTGTTGTGGCCCTCGAAGCGCACGATCGGGACCCCAGGCGCGCCGCGCATCGAAGCGATGACGAGCTCGCCCATGCCGTCGCAGAGAAGCCGCGCGCCTTTCTTGAATCTATCGGCGACATCGGTACGCGGCTGGACCTTCACCTCGCCACGCACCCCGTGCGGAGCGCCCACGACCCCGACGATGGGATCGTCAGTCCTACTACTACCGCCTGCGGCGGTACCGACTGCGCTCGTGCGTCCGCGTCCGCCAGCGGCCGCGGCCCGCTCTCGCTTGTCAGTCGATTTCGAGGTTGACCTTTGTTCCATCGCGTGTCGCCATCACCTTGAGGAGCGCGCGGATAGCTTTGGCGATCCGCCCACCACGGCCGATCACCTTTCCGACGTCCGGCTCGGCGACCTGAAGGTGGAGCTTCGTGAAGTCTCCGTCGAGCTCCTCGGTGACGACGACCGCCGCGGGATCGTCGACGAGCGCCTGAGCGACGTGCTCGAGGAGCACGCGCATCCGTCCGGGCTGCGCTCCCGCGCTGGTCACCGGAACCCGCTCCTCGCTCACCGTACTTTTGCCGGGACCTCGTCCTCGGGAATGCCACTCCGGATGAGCAGCGAGCGCGTGGTCGACGTGGGTCGCGCGCCGTTCTTGAACCAGTGCCGGGCGCGCTCCGCGTCGACGACAAGGCGGGCGGGCTCGGCCAGCGGGTCGTAGTGGCCGATCGTTTCGATGAACTTGCCGTTTCGGGGCGCGCGCGAGTCCGCGACGACGACGCGGTACGTCGGCGCTTTTGTCTTACCTACGCGGCGCAGGCGGATGTGAACTGCCAATTCGGTCGGGATCCTCCTCAAGAATGTGCCGTTCGTAGAGTGCCCCTCCCCCGGGGCGAACACATCGATGATATGGCATCACCCCCGCGGGAGTCCGGTCATGCCGGGCAAGCGGGGCAACCGCCCGCTCTTCGCCATCGATCCCATCTGCTTCATGAGCTTGCGCATCTCGGCGAACTGCTTCACGAGGCGGTTCACGTCCGACACCGTCGTGCCGGAGCCGGCGGCGATCCGACGCCGCCGCGATCCGTTGATGAGCACCGGATCGGCACGCTCCGCCTTCGTCATCGACGAGATGATCGCCTCGATCTTGCGCATCTCGCGCTCGGTCTCAGGCCCCTCCGGCAGCTGCTTCGCGATCCCGCCGAGTCCCGGGATCATTTTCAACAGGTCCCCGAGCGGCCCCATCTTCTTGACCTGCTGGAGCTGCGAATAGAAGTCGTCGAAGGTGAACTGCGCTTCCAGGAACTTCTTGGCCTGGGCTTCGGCGGTCTTCTCGTCCATGTGCTCCTGCGCGCGCTCGACGAGCGTGAGGATGTCGCCCATACCGAGAATCCGCTGTGCCAACCGGTCGGGATGGAACACCTCGATCGCGTCGAGCTTCTCGCCGGTGCCGATGAACTTGACAGGGACGCCCGTCACCGCGCGCACCGAGAGCGAGGCACCGCCACGCGCGTCGCCATCCGCCTTCGCCAGCACGAGACCCGTGAGCGGGAGTCGCGCATGGAAGGCCGTCGCGCTTTCCACCGCGTCCTGGCCGGCCATCGCGTCAACCACGAGGAGGGTCTCGTGCGGCTTTGCCGCGGCGACGACATCCGCGATCTCGGCCATCATCGCCTCGTCGATGTGAAGTCGGCCGGCTGTGTCGACGATCACCGTGTCGCGGCCCTCGGCGGCCGCACCGGCGGCGAGCGCGGCGACATCGGCCGCGACGCGCTTGGGGTCGACCGCGCGCACCGGCAGGCCGAGCTGTTTGCCGAGCGCGACGAGCTGATCGATCGCGGCCGGACGGTGCACGTCCGCCGCGACGAGGAGCGGATGCCGTCCCTGCTTTCGCAGGAGGTTCGCCAGCTTCGCGGCGGTCGTCGTCTTTCCCGATCCCTGAAGCCCTGCGAGCACGATGACGGTCGGTGGCCGGTCGGCACGCGCGAGTGGTGTCGCCGCGCCCCCGAGCATGTCGACGATCGCGTCGTGGACGATCTTCACGACCTGCTGTGCGCCGGTGATCGATTCGAGAACGCGCTCGCCGACCGCGCGCTCGCGAACGGTCGCGATGAGCTGGCGCACGACCTTGAGGTTCACGTCCGCTTCGAGGAGGGCGACGCGCACGTCGCGCAGCGCCTCGTCCAGATCGGCCTCGCTGACGCGCGGCCGCCCGCGGAGTCGCTCGAACGTGTTTGTCAGACGATCAGAGAGTTGCTCGAACACCACACACGACTCTAGGGTCTCGCGCGCCGGACCCCTAGTTCATGCTGAGACGGACCGCCTCCACCGCGCGATCGCGGACGTGGGCGTGCTCGACCCCATCGTGCGCGTGCGTCGCGCCGGACGCACCGGTCTCGATCTGCCGGATGAAGGCCTCGACGACGATCGGATTGAGCTGGGTGCCCGCCACACGGCGAAGCTCGGCGACGGCCTCGTCGTGACCGAGAGCCGAGCGGTACGGACGCGTCGAGATCATCGCCTCGTAGGTGTCGGCGACCGAGATGATCTGCGCCGCAAGCGGGATCTCGTCCGCCTTCAATCCGTTCGGATAGCCGGTCCCGTCGTAGTGCTCGTGATGCGCGAGCACGATCGGCCTGATGCGCTCGAGGTTCGGCACCTCGCCGATGAGGTTTGCGCCGATGACGGGATGGGTCTTCATCTCGGCCCACTCGTCCGCGGTCAGTGCCGAGGGCTTCCGCAGGATGTGTTCGGGTATCCCGATCTTTCCGATGTCGTGGAAGAGCGCGCCAAGATTCACGGCGGCGATCTCATCGGGGCCGAGGCCGAGAGCCTTCGCGACCGCCAGCGCGTGCTGCATCGTGGCGGCGGAGTGGCCCTGCGTGGAGTGATCCTTCGCGGCGAGCGACCCGAGGAGCGCGGCGATCACAGAGACGTGTGACGCCTCGAGGCGCTCGGAGGTCCGCTGCAGGCTCTCGTTCATCGAGACAAGCTCACGGTTGCGCTCGCGGAGCTGAGTCGACTTCATGGTGTAGAGCTTGAACGAGTACCACGCGATTCCGAGCGGGAGCACGAAGACGATCACGCCGATGAAGCCGAGGGATTGGTATGCGAGTGCGAGCGCGGCGCCGTTCACGGCGGTCGCCAGGTAGTTCACCGGCATCCACGCGAAGTTCTGCATCCAGACCTCTACGAAGCGCGCGTTCGATGTGAGCGAGATGACAGCCGCGGTGAGCGCGCTGTTCGTGAGGAAGTACACGGCTGCGGAGACCGCGACCGCGAGCATCGTCGGTACGAAGGCCCCAGGCGGCACCATCCCGCCGACGAGCTGGTACGTGCTCGACGCGAGGTACGTAGCCAGCATCAGCTGCCCGAAGTTGAAGAGCACCTTCCGAGCGGGCTTGGGTTTCGGGGTATACGCGTTGACCGCGACCACGACGATCGTCGCCCAGAGGGCGAGTGGCGTGCCGAACAGAACGTACGCCGCGATCTTCACCGCGAAGGCGACGGAGATCGCGCTCGACCGGAAGAGGACGACTGGGTTTCGCTGGGCTATGCCGACCAGGACCAGGATGAAAACGAACATGACCGGGTCGATGGCGTTGGTGCGGACGTTGATCGAGCTGGCGATCAGAACGGCCAGACCAAGCGTGGCGACGAGTGCGATGTAGATCTTTGCGGCCTGCTGCTTCATCAGTCGAGCGCCTCCCAGCCCTTGTGGACCCTGCGCCCCTTCGCCTTGTCCTTGAGGGTCACCGTGTCCCAGGTGATGTCCTCCCAGCTGATGCTTTCCCACGTCATGTCTTGCCAGCTGACGGCAGACCAGTTGAAGGAATCCCAGCTGATGTTGTCCCAGGTGATGTCGTCCCACACCACGTTGGACCAGTCGACGGCGGACCAGAGAACGCCGTTCGAGTCGACGCCGCCGTTGAACGCGGAATCGCGCCAGACCAGCGGTTGCCCATAGAGGTACGGGTACACGTCGCTCGCGAATCCTGCCGAGACGGACACCGTCACCGCCGGGGCGCCCCGCTCAGAATCCATCACCGCCGCAACCGCGCTGACCAGGCCGCTGCCGGTGGTGTCCTGAGAGCCATATGCGAGCGGGGTCGCGGTGCTCGTGAGGTGTCGCTTGACCTCTGCCGGAGTGAGCGTCGGTGTGCGCTCGAGCATGAGGGCGACGACCCCGGCCACGACCGGTGCGGCCATGGAAGTGCCGGATAGACGGAAGTACGCCGGTGCGAGCGGGTCCAGCCCGGCGACGATTCGATCGGGCAGCTCCTGGTCGAGTGTGCTGCCGGGAGAGCGGAGGCTCACGACCTTGCGGCCGGGGGCGACCAGATCCGGCTTGGCGAGGCCGTCGATGGCGGTCGGACCCTGGGACGACCATGACGCCGACGCGTCGTCGCTCGCAGCCGCGGTCCCACTGTCGTCGATAGCGCCGACCGTGATCACATACGGATCGCTTCCAGGCGACGTGACGCTCGAGCGCTTCGGGCCATCGTTACCGGCCGAGACGACGACCGTGATCCCCGCGAAGACGAGGACCTCGACCGCTGTCGCGAGCGGATCGTTGCTGTAGCTCACGCTCACGGGCGCGCCTGCCGAGAGGTTGACGACACGGATGTTGTAGGTCGAGCGATGCGCGAGGACCCACTGCATCCCCGCGATCAGGGTCGAGACCGTCGTCGAACCGGTCGCTGTGATAACACGCACGTCGATGAGGTTCGCGCCCGGCGCGACCCCCGCGTAGGCACCACCCGAAGCGGTGCCGTCGCCCGCGACGAGACCGGCCACGTGGGTGCCGTGTCCACCCGGGTCCGCCGGCGGGACCAGCGTCGCCCCGCTTCCGCCGCTCGTGAGATCGACCGACGCGACGATCCGACCGGCGAGGTCGGGGTGCGGCGCGATGCCGCTGTCGAGGATGGCGACGCCGATGCCGCGGCCGGTGACGCCGAGCTGCCGCCACGCGTCCGGCGCCCCCACCTCGAGGATCCCGGGGCTCGCAGCGAGTCCGGCACCCGCGGTCGGATCGAAGGAGGCCAGCACCAGGTCGTCCGAGGCGATGTAGGCGACGTCCGAGTCCTTCGCGAGATCCAGAATCTCGCGGCCTGTCAGCCTCGCGGACGTTCCCCCGACAATCGAAAGCGCCCGGCCGGCCTTGCCGTTAGCGCGGCCGACCGCTGCGGCGGCACGCTCCGCACGGTGACCGTTCCCCGGCTCCGAGCTTGCGCGAACGATCACCGCGAAATCGTCCCTCGGATTCGCTTGCGCGAGTGCGAGTAATGCAGGACTGATCTTTGCTTCGGCGCCGTGGGTTTTCGCTCCCGCCGGGGCTGCCTGCATCGCCGTCACGATGACGGCCACCAGACAGAACCCCGCCCACCGTGTGCCCACCCATCCCCGTCTGCTCACGCGACTCCCCCGACGCGGCTTCCCGCCGCGTTTCACCCCGTCGGGTGATAGCAAGCGCGTTTGCGAACTGGACTTCAAGAGTTGCGATGCGGACTGAATCCCCTCGGACACATGATTGGTACATCGGGTGTCGCGTTCTCACGCGCATGCTCGTGGACATGACGCTCCAAGGTTTTGCGGCGAGCGCCGATCTTGCGATCGCGATTTCTATCGCGGCGCTCAGCGTCTCAGCGCTGCGGAGCGGACGACGGCCTCGGCGCATGCGCTCGTGGCTCTTCTTCGCACTCGCGTCGGTGACGCTCGTCGCGCACAGCGCCTTCGGGACCCAGGGCGAAGCGCACGCAGATGCGGCCGCGCTCTTCGAGCTCCTCACGCTCGCGCTCTTCGCGATCGGTTTCGTGCTCCTCTATGGTTCGGACCGCGAACAGTTGCGCAGCATCGAAACACGGGCCGAGCTCGATCCGACGACCGGTCTGCTGAACCGGCAGGCCTTTCGGGAACTCGTGGCGAAGCGGCTTCGCCGTCCTCGAGGCGGCCCGTCCGCGGTCGCCGTCGTCGATCTCGACGGCTTCAAGGCGGTGAACGACTCGCGCGGTCATCCCGCCGGCGACGAGATCCTCGGCCTGGTCGCCACGGCCATCCGGGCGAACCTCCGCGCGGACGACCTCGCCTCTCGGTATGGCGGCGACGAGTTCGTCGTGTACCTCGCCGACTGCCCGGTCGAGAGCGCGCTCCGCATCATGGAACGCATCCGCGCCGTCGTGGCGGCGGTGACCGCGGCGTCCGGCTCGACCGTGACCGCTTCGGTGGGACTCGCCCTTTCAGCCGACGGGGCCGAGGACTTCGATGATCTGGTGGACACCGCTGACCGCGCGCTCCTCTCAGTGAAGCGGTCTGGGAAGGATCAGCTTCTCGTCGCGGAGCCCGTTTAAGGCGCTACGCGCCGGGCCTGGTGATCAGCGTGTGGAGCTCCGCCGGCGTGACCTCGGGCCCGTAGAGGTATCCCTGAACGATCTCGACGCCGAGCGACGCAAGCGCGTTTTCCTGCTCGGTCGACTCGACGGAATCGGCGACAATGCGGGCGTCCAACGTCCTCGCCGCGGCGACGACTGCCGCGATCTCCTTCGCGTTCGCGACGTAGTCACGCGAGATCGGGAACGGGATCTTGAGCGTGTCGAAGCTGAGCTGTGCGCGGGGGCGTCCGCCGGCCGCGTATTCCTCCGACGCGAGCCGCACGCCAAGGGACTGGATCTTCACGAGTGCCCTGGTCAGGTCGGGATCCACGGTCGAACCGCGCGGGCATTCGATCTCGATGCTCTTGGGATCCACGCCGGTCTCGGCGAGGGCGTCGATGAGCCGGAGGGCATCCGGCCGTCGCAGGGTCTCGCTCCACACGTTCGCGGCGACGACCGGCACGGGCACGCCCTCCGCACGCCACTTCTTGGCCTGACGGCAGATCGCGTCGATCACCCAGCGGTCGAACTCGACGTGCAGGCGGGCTTCCTCTACGACGCGGATGATCTCGCCGGGACCGATCATCCCGTGGACCGGGTGCGGCCAGCGCACGAACGCCTCGACGCCCGCGAGCTTGCCTGTTTTGATGTGCACCTGCGGTTGGTAGTGAAGGGAGAGCGCGCCCGCGGCGAGGGCGTGCTTCAGGTCACCTGGACGTAACCGAACGATCGCCAAGTTGTCCGAGTATGACCTCAGGACGGCATGAATAGGAGCGCGTTCACGAACGCGGTGGGGTCCATCGGCACGAGGTCCTCCGGTTTCTCACCCACCCCCAGGAGCTTGACCGGGAGTTTGAGCTCCTGAGCGATCGCGAAGACCGCGCCACCTTTCGCCGTTCCGTCGAGCTTCGTAACGACGATGCCGGTTACGGCCGCGGCCGAGGTGAACTGGCGCGCCTGCTGGATCGCGTTCTGGCCGGCAGTGCCATCGAGGACGAGCAGGACCTCGTCGGGCGCGCCTTCACGTGCGCGGCCGGTCACGCGAACGATCTTCCCGAGCTCGTCCATGAGGTGACCCTTCGTGTGGAGGCGACCGGCGGTGTCGGCGATGACCGTGGTGTTCCCTCGCGCGCCGGCCGCGCTCACCGCGTCGAAGACAACGGCGGCTGGGTCGCCGTCCGGCTTCCCGGAGATGATCGGCACGCCCACGCGCTCGGCCCAGCGTTCCAGCTGCTCGATCGCGGCGGCGCGAAACGTATCGGCCGCCGCAAGCAGTGGGCGCTCTCCGGAATCCTTCAGCCTCTTCGCGAGCTTCGCCGCGGTCGTCGTCTTCCCGCTCCCGTTGACGCCGACCAC
>DASPWX010000041.1:0-15480 GCA_035637615.1 Bathyarchaeia archaeon
GTTCGCGAGCATCGCCGCGAGGCGCCGGTGCGCCCCGAGGTCGGTCGGCGCGATCGCGACGGCGGACCACATGACCGCAAGTGCGGCGACGCGATTGCCGGCTTGCGTCAGCATCGCGGCCCCGTCTTTGAGCGCCTCGAGATCGGACCGATGCAGCTCGTGCATCTCGGCGTCAGCGGGTTCGATGGACACCACCGGATCGGAGTCACCGGTGGCGCCGATCGCGGTCAGGCGCAGGTCGTCGCTCATCGCTGACAGTGTTGTCCTAATAAGGAGTGGTTGCACTACGCCAAATAGGGGATATCGGCCCAGGAATCGTATCGTCGGCGCGGCCGTGCCCCTTTCTTCCGACCGAGCCACGACCTGGCGCCCGCCGCCCCCCTGGCGGCGGATCCTCACCGTGGAGTCCCACGCCGCGGGCGAGCCGCTCCGGGTGATCACCGGGGGCGTCGACCCGATTCCCGGAGCGACGATCCTCGAGAAGCGGCGGTTCGCGCGCGAGCGGCTCGACGGTGTGCGACGCGGGCTGATGTTCGAGCCGCGGGGGCACGCGGACATGTATGGAGCGATACCCACCGAGCCCGTGACGCCCGACGGCGACGCCGGTGTTCTCTTCATGCACAACGAGGGCTGGAGCACGATGTGTGGCCACGGCGTAATTGCCCTGGTGACCGTCGCGCTCGAGGTCGGTCTTCTCACCGAGCGTGCGGTCGTTCGGCTCGACACGCCGGCGGGACGCGTGACCGCGCGGCCGCGGCTTGAAGGCGCGCGCGTGCGGAGCGTCGCGTTCGAGAACGTGCCGTCGTTCGTCGTATCCCTCGACGACCGCGTTCAGGTGCCCGGTGTCGGCGACGTGCGCTACGACCTCGCGTTCGGCGGCGCGTTCTACGCGTTCGTTGACGCGGCGAGCATCGGCCTCGAAATGACGCCGGAGCGTTTCCGCGATCTCATCGCCCTCGGCAGCGCGATCAAACGCGCGGTGATGGCCACGCGCGAGATCCGGCATCCGCTGGAAGCGGACCTCTCGTTCCTCTACGGGACGATCTTCACCGGACCGCCGCTCGGCCAGGGCGCCGACTCGCGCAACGTCTGCGTCTTCGCAGAGGGCGAGGTAGACCGATCGCCGACGGGCACAGGCGTATCCGCACGTGTCGCGATCGAGCGCGCGCGAGGACGTCTTGCCGCGGGTGGTTCGTTCGTCGTGGAGAGCATCATCGGCACGCGCTTCACCGGACGGATCGCGCGCGAGCTTCGCTGGGAGGGCTACGACGCGGTCGTGCCCGAGATAGAAGGAAGCGCATGGATCACCGGACGGAGCGAGATCCTGATCGCGCCGGACGATCCGCTTTCGGAGGGCTTCATCCTCCGCTGACGCGCGTCAGCCCAGCTTCACCGCGAGCATCGACACGCCGCCGTTCAGGCCACCCGTTGGAAAGGAAACGGCGTCACCTTCACGGCGCGCGCCGACCGTGTAGAGGAGCGGGTAGTAGTGATCGGGCGTCGGCACGCAGAGCTCCGCGTCCGGGCCCAGCCGGTCGTAGCTCGCGAGCTGCTCCGCATCGCCGCTCACCGCGAGCTCGCGCACCTTCTCGTCGAAGCGCTTGGCCCAGTCGTATTCGGGAGCCTGGTCACCGAACCCGGCACGCAGGTTGTGCACCACGTTGCCGCTGCCGACGAGGAGAACGCCCTTGTCGCGGAGCCCCGCGAGACGCTCGCCCAGCGCGCGATGCGTCTCGGGCGGCGCGGTCCCGTCGATGCTGAGCTGCACGACCGGAATGTCGGCCTTTGGGAACATCCGCACGAGGACCGACCACGTGCCGTGATCGAGTCCCCAGTAGCTGTCGAGGACGACGGGCGTGGGCGCGAGGATCTCGGTGAGGTCCTTTGCGAGATCGGGATCGCCCGGCGCGGGGTACTGGACCTCGAAGAGCGCGCGCGGGAAGCCACCGAAGTCGTGGATCGTGCGCGGCGTCGAGACCGCCGTCACCCCGGTGCCGTCGGTGTACCAGTGCGCCGAGATCGCGACGATCGCGCGTGGACGCGGTAGCGATTCGCCGAGCACCTTCCAGTCCTCGGTCCACTTGTTGGTGACGAGCGCGTTCATCGGGCTTCCATGTCCAATGAAGAGCGCAGGCATGCGGTATGGAGCGGTCATGAAGGCTTCTTGTCGGGAGTCGGCCCGATGAGCTTGAAGCCGCTCTGAAAGGGCCACCCGTTCTGTATCTGGAGCGCGATGTTGAGGATCCCCATGGCCTCGAGCGCGCGGGCCATCGCGAGCGGCCCGGCGTCGATCGGCCGGAACCCGATCGAACGTGCGAGCTCGAGCGTCGTCCTCTTCGCGTCCGCATCGTCGGATGCGACGTATCCGTCGATCGACTGGCCGTCCACCTGGGGATCGGCCTGCTTCGATGCGAACGCGTAGTTGAACGCCTTCGCGACCTTCGCCTTCGGCGCCTTCTTCTGAATCTGCTCGGCCGCCGACGTTCCGTCGACGGAGTCGGCCATTGCTTCCATCTTCAGTCGATTCGTGACGTCGATCAGCACCTTCCCGGCGAGCGCGTCGCCGAGCTCGTCCAGAACGGAATCGACGGCCGGGTACGGCACGGCCAGGATGACGACGTCCGCGGCGTTTACCGCATCGGCGGCGCTGCGAACGGCGCGAGCCCCGGTCTCTTTCGCCTTGGCGTCCGCGTGGGCCGGATCCTTTGCGCTCAGCGTGACCTTGTGACCCGCGCGAACGCTCGAACCAGCGAGCGCGCCGCCGACGTTACCGGCTCCGATGATGGCGATGTTCATGACTCTCCCCAGGCCTGAGTTGGCATGTGGGGAACGCGGGAACGCGCGAGAGTATTCCCCCTGTGAGGGTGTTCGTGACCGGCGCGACGGGCTTCGTGATGGGCGCCGTGGTGCGTGCGCTTCGCGCGCGTGGCGATGCGGTCACCGCACTGGTGCGAGATCCTTCGCGCGCGTCCCCCCTCGCCGCGCTCGGGTGCGAGCTCGTCGCCGGTGACGTCGTCCATCCGACGGCCGCGATTCCCGACCTCCATCGTGCCGACGCGCTCGTCCACGGGGCGGCGATCTACGAGATCGGGGTCACGGCTATGCGCCGCCGTGCGATGGAGGAGACGAACGTGACCGGCACCCGTCGCATGCTCGACGCCGCGCGAGCTGCGGGGACCGCGCGGATCGTGTATGTCTCCACGATCGCCGCGTTCGGCAACACCCACGGCGCGGTCGTGGCCGAGGGCTATCGCCCGACCTCGCCGCCGACATCCGCGTACGAGGACACCAAGCGGAGAGCGCACGACATCGCACTCGATGCGGCACGGAGCGGAGCGCCGATCGTGATCGTCCAGCCCGGCCAGGTCTATGGGCCGAACGACCACTCCGCGCTCGGCGCAAATTTTCGCGCGCTTGCGGAGGGGCGGCTGCGCTATCGCGCGTTCGAAGACCTGGGACTGAACCTCGTGCACGTCGACGATCTTGCCGACGGCATCGTGCGCGCCCTCGACCGCGGCCAAACCGGCGAGTCTTACGTCCTCGGTGGGGAGATCGCGACGCTCGGCGACGCATATCGCGCGGTCGCCAAGGCGACCGGGCGCGGTTTGCCGCGGCTCGTCGTGCCTCCGGCAATCGTGCGCGCCGCCGGCCGACTCGTCCCGAGCATGCGCGAGGTCGTGTCGTCGGCCGACGGCGTCACCTTCTGGGCGACCGACGCGAAGGCCCGCGCCGCGCTCGGGACCACGCCGCGCGATCTTATGACCGGGATGCGCGACACATTCGGCACCCGGGCGGAAAGAGATCACTGACGTGCTGATGCGCATCCGAGTCGCGCGGTCGAGGACCGTGGCGCTCGCGATACTGCTCGGCGTTCTCGTCATGCTCGCCCTCGCGCTGCTCCTTCGTCCGGACGCGCCGTCGCCACGCGCGAGCGGAACTCAGAAGGACGCGACACCGTCGGCGAGTGCTGACATCTGTGCGGACCCCGAGCAGGTCCGCCTCCTGATCGCCTCATTCATCGACGCATACGACGAGGGCCAGACCGGTCTCGCCGACCGATTCTTCGCGACCGGCCCGGCATTCCAGTGGTACTCGGAGCAACCGCTCCGCGAGGGCTCGGTGCGAAGTGGCTACGGCAACTTTGGATTTGTCCTTGACCGTGGCGGCACTCAGCTCCCGTCGAAAGGCGCACTCGATTGCGCGTCGCACAAGTTCGTCGTCTGGTCGATCGGTCCGAACGCGGGGCCGGTTCCGTGAGCGGCGCTACTCGATCCGCTTGGGAGCCGCACCTCGTCGTGGCAGGCGCTGCAGTGACCCCGCCGGCGGAGTCTCGGTCCTCATCGGGATGTGGTGGTACTGGTGCTCGGCGATCTCGTGCTCGGTGCGTTTCGCGCTGGCCTCGAGGAGCGATGGATAGGAGTCGCCCCTCTCGACTGAGAAGCGCACATCGCACCCGCCATAGCGGCACGGGAAGCCTCCGTAACGCATGGCTACGCACGATAACTGACCACAAGCCGCAGGTCTCTACCTTGCAGCCGCGGAAGTGGTGACATCTTTGGCCGAGCGTGCGGAGGTCATCGCATCGCTTGCCGACCGGCGCACCGCCCTGTTGCGGGACGACGAAGCCGCCGGATCAAAGGACCGTGCGCGGCAGCTCCGCGACCACGTCCGCGCCTACGTGCTCCCTCGAGCGCGTGCGCTCGAGTCGCCCCTCCTCGTCGTCCTCCTCGGCCCGACCGGGGCTGGCAAATCGACGCTCATGAACACGCTGGCGCGCGCCTCCGTGAGCCGCACCGGCGTCCTTCGCCCGACCACGCGCGAGGCGGTGCTCCTCGCCACCGACACTGACGCCGCGGTCCTGCGTCGCGGGGCTCTCGCCGGGATCGACGCCGGGCGGATCCTGCGTGCAGCTGCGACGACAGCGTCGGCGGGAATGGCGATCGTCGATGCCCCGGATCTCGACAGCGTCGAACACGCCAATCGGGCCATCGCGGACGCACTCGTCGAGGCGGCGGACCTCGGCATTTTCGTCACGTCCGCGGTCCGGTACGCGGACAGGGTCCCGTTCGACGTGGTGGAGCGGATCGCGGCGCGCGGGCTGCCGGTGCTCATCGTCGTCAACCGCATGCCCGCCGACGATGCGGACCAGCGCGTCGTCCTCGACGATCTTCGCCGCGTTCTCAAAAACACGGCGCTTCGCGGGATCGACGAAGCGCAGGTCCAGATCGTCGGCGTTGCCGAGGGCCGGCTCGATCCATCGGGCGAGCGCCTCGAGCCCGAGGCGGCGGCTCCGGTTCTCCAGCGCGTCGACGACCTCGCCAGGGATCGCGAGCGCCGGCTGGCTCTCGCGCGGCGCGCGCTTGAAGGAGCTCTCGCCGGGCTGGACCCGCTCCTTTCGGGTGTCGCCGCCGATGTCGAGCGTGCCGCGACCGAGGGCGAGGCGCTCCGTGCGATCACCGCGAAGTCGTACGACGCGGAGCTCGCCGCGTTGTTCGAGGAGCTGCGGGGCGGCACGTTCCTCCGCACCGAGGTACTGCGCCACTGGGAGTCGTACGTGAAGGCAGACCAGATCACGCGCTTCTTCTCGCGCGGTCTCGGACGAATCCGCGGCACGATCATCGCGGCGATCCGCGGTATGCCCGAGGCACCGGTGGGTGTCGTCGAGAAGGAGGTGACGAGTGACGTCGTCGCCGTCGCGATCGCGCGTGCGACCGAAGCGGCGCGCCGGGTCGCGAACGAATGGTCCAGCCGTGCCGGGCCCGCCGAGCAGCTCGCGCACGACCCATCGCTGTGGTCGGCGTCCCCGGACCTGGCCGCACGCGTCCGGCCACGGCTTCATGAGTGGGTCGCGAGCATCGCGACCGACGTGCAGGCACGCGGCGCCGGAAAGCGTGACCTCGCGTTTGGCGTGTCGCTCGGTGTGAACGCGCTCGCGATCGCCGCGATGGTCGGCGTGTTCGCCCACACTGCCGGCGTGACCGGCACCGAGCTCGGCATCGTCGCCGCCACCGGCTTCCTCAATCAGAAGCTCCTGCAGGCGATCTTCGGTGAGGCCGCGATGCGCGAGATGATCGCCGGCGCGCGCGAACGCCTGGAGGCCCTGCTCGGCGACGAGTTCTCGAAGGAGCGCAACCGGTACGACCGGCTCACGGCAGATCCGCCGGAGCTTCGCGTGCTCGCCGGGGAGCTGCGCGCCGCGACGGCGCCGCTCTCCGAGTGACCCTCTCCGCGAGCCTCTCGGCGCTCGACGACGCGGTCGACGCGGCCGCGGTTCTCGGACTGGATACCTCACGCGCGCGGCAGGTACTCGCGGATGCCCGAGGACGGCTCGGATTCGAAGGGTCAGCGTACGTGCTCGCCTTTGTCGGCGGCACCGGTGTCGGCAAATCGAGCCTGCTCAACGCGCTCGCCGGCGGCACGGTGAGCCCAGCCGGCGCCCGCCGGCCAACGACGGGCGCACCGGTCGCCTGGGTCGCCCGAAGCGCACGCGACGAGACCGCTCCGTTGCTCCGGTGGCTCGACGTGCGCGACGTGCGAGACCATGTGAACGGCGCCTTCGCCGACGTCGCGATCCTCGACCTTCCGGACGTCGATTCGACGACGCCCGAGCATCGCGCCCGCGTCGACGAGCTCCTCCCTCGCGTCGACGCCGTCGTCTGGGTCGCGGATCCCGAAAAATACCGCGACGCGGTGCTTCACGACCAATATCTGCGCCGCTGGGCTCCCCGACTCGCGCGCCAGCTCGTCGTGCTGAACAAAGCCGACCGTATCGGGCCGGACGTCGAGCGGCTGCGCGAGCACCTCGCTGCGAGCCTTCGCGCGGAGGGGATCGAGAACGTCCGGGTCGCGGTGACCAGCGCGACCCGCGACGGCGACGCGCATGAGCTGCGTGACTGGATCGCGGACGGGGTCGAGGCGAAGCGAGTCATCAGCGAGCGAGTCGCGACCGAGCTCCAGGGTGCCGCGCTGGATCTCGCGACGCGCGCCGGTGTCTCCGCGGACGCGAAACCACTCATGACCGCCGAGCAGCGCGCGCGGGTGCTTGCCGATGTGACCCGGGAAGCGACGACGATCATCGATCTCGCGGGCCTGGAGCGGCAGGCCGTCGCCGCGACCCGGCTCGCCGCTCGTCCGCGCGGCGCGGGGCCCTTCGGTCTGGTCACCACCTTTCTCTATCGGGTCACCGGACGGGATCGGGTCGTCGCGGATCCCGAGGGCTATCTCCGGCGATGGCGCGAGCGCGGAAGTCTCGCTCGGGCGGCCGAGCCGATCCGAAACCTTGTCGGCGATCTGCTGCCGCGCGTTCCATCCGAAGCGCGCGGCGCGATCGCGGCGCTCATCGATGCGGAAGCGCTGCACGCCCGGATCACCGGCGCGATCGATGCGGCCGTCGCCACTCGGGTCGCCGATGTGCGTCCGCCCACGAGCATCGTCTGGTCCGTCATCGGCACGATCCAGTACGTGATGACGGCGGCACTTCTCTTCGCCGGACTCTGGATCGCGGCCGTGTTCTTCTTGCACGCTCCGTTCGCGAGCGTCGACCTGCCGGTCCTCGGACCAGTACCGACACCGCTCTTGGTCGTGACCTCGCTCCTCCTCGCCGGCTACGTGCTCGCGCGCGTTCTCGGCGCGCATGCGGGCATGCTCGGGCGGCGATGGGCCCGCCGTCTGCGCGGCGACCTGACACGCGAGCTCGAGGCGCGCCTCCGCGACGTCCTGTTCGCACGGATCGACACCATCGACGAAGCGCGCGTGCGGATCGCGCGGGCGCGCGAGACGATCGAGCGACCGGTCTCGCCGGAGCCAGGACCCTAGGCGGTGGGCAGGAAGATCAGCCTCCGCGACGCGCTGGCTTCGGATCCGGCGCCGCTTCGCGCGCTGCCCGCCTGGACGAATTCGGAGCTCGGTACGGTGAATGGGGTTTCCGTTCTCCACGCCGGGTCCGGAAGGCTCGATGGCGGCTGGCATCGTCAGACGAGCGACGAGTTCCTCGTGGTGCTCGAGGGCGAGCTCAAGGTCGAGTTCGAAGCAGGTCCGCTCGTTGCCGGACCGGGTGAAGCGATCCTCATCGCGGCGGGCGAACGGCATCGCGCCGCGGTGCCGGAGGGCTGCCTCCTTCTTTCGGTGGAGGGGGCCGGCATGCGACGGACCGACGGCTGAATCGGCGGTGCTAATGTGCCGGAAGCGTGGGGGCCTGCCCCAACAGGGGCCCTACCCCTGGGGAGGGACCGGTCATGAAGCGTTCTCTCGCTGCCGCGACCCTGATCCTTGCGACGGTCATCACCGCGTGCGCGCCAACGGCTTCCGGCGGACCGTCGCCGACGAGCGGGAACCAGCCCAAGAAGGGCGGAACGCTCATCCTCGCGCGTGCCGGCGAGGTCACCAACCTCGATCCGCACAAGGTTCCGGCGTTCACCTCGGCCCGCGTCTTCGAGCTCGTTTACAGCTACCTGATGCGCCTCGATGAAAATCTCGGCGTCCAGCCCGACCTCGCCGCTTCGATGCCCACCACGTCGGCCGACGGGAAGACGGTCACCGTGAAGATCCGCTCCGGTGTGAAATTCCACAACGGCGACCCGCTCACCAGCGCCGACGTCAAGTACACGTTCGATCGCATCCTGGACACGAAGACCGCCGCGGTCGCGCGCTCCTTCTTCACCGACGTCGACACGATCGCCGCGCCCGACGACACGACCGTCGTATTCAATCTGAAGAACCCGAACGCCGCCCTCATCGCATACATGGCGCACCCGAACACGGGCATCGTGTCGAAGAAGATCGGCGAGGCGAACCCGGACCTCTCCAAGAAGGAGACGGCGATCGGGAGCGGCCCGTTCAAGCTCGCCGAGTGGGTGCCGGACAACTTCATGCGCTTCGAGGCGAACAAGAGCTACTACGTCGAAGGCCAGCCGTATCTCGACGGAGTCCGCATCAACGTCGTGCCCGACGAGTCCGGCCTCACGGCCGCTCTTCGCACGAAGGCCGCCGATATGGCGATCATCACCGACGCCAAGGTGGCGCGAACGCTGCGCAGCGAGACCTCGGTGACGCTCGATGCGAAACCAAGCCTGTCCTACAACCTGCTCTTCGTGAACACGAAACGGCCGCCCCTCGACAGCATCAAGGTGCGGCAGGCGATCGCGTACGCCATCGACCGGAAGGCGATCATCGATGCCGTCGCGTTCGGCGAGGGCGAGGTCACCGGACCGATCGCGCCGGCGCTCGCGAACTACGCGCTCCCGACCTCGCAGTACCCCCTCTACACGCGCGACGTCGCGAAGGCGAAGCAGCTGCTGCAGGAGGCCAACGTCGGTCCGGTCTCGTTCACCATGCTCACGCAGACGACCGAGCCCGCCTACGCGAAGGACATCGCCCAGCTGGTGAAAGCTGAGCTCGCCGAAATCGGCGTCGACATGAAGATCGAGACGCTCGAGTTCACGCAGTGGGTCGACCGCTGGCTCAAGGCGGACTTCGACATGGCTCCGGGCCTGAACGGCGGCGGCCCGGACCCGGACTTCTACGTGTACCGCTACTTCACCGACGACGGGAACCTCAATTTCGTGACGAGCTACAAGAACCCCGTCTCGAGCGACGCGATCAAGCAGGCGCGAGCCTCGACCGATCCCGCGAAGCGAAAGGATCTCTACACGACCGCGCAAAAGGAGCTCGTGAACGGCGTGCCGTTCATCTGGCTGTTCGTCGGACGTGACTACGTCGCGACTCTGCCGACGACAAAGGGGTTCACGCACCTTCCGACCGGCTCGATCATCTATCTCCGGCAGACCTGGCTCGACAAATAAGTAGCGGGCGGTCGCTGCGCGAGGCGTGAGCCGATATCTCGCGCAGCGACTGCTCGGGGCCATCCCCACCCTCGTCGGCGTTTCTCTGCTCACATTCCTCTTCATCCGGCTCATCCCCGGTGATGCGATCGCTGCGCGGCTCGGCACGTCCACCGCGCTTACGCCCGAGCAGCTCGCCAGTCTTCGCGCGTACTTCGGTCTCGATCAGCCGCTCCTCGTCCAGTACTGGACCTGGCTCACGTCGCTGCTCCGCGGCGACGCAGGCTACTCAATTCGCACCGGGCGTCCGGTCCTCGTCGAGATCACCGAGCGCCTGCCGGCGACGCTCGAGCTCGCGGCGGCCGCGGCATTCATCGCGATCGCGCTCGGCATACCGCTCGGGCTGCTCTCCGCCGTCCGCCCGCACTCTCGCCTGGACGTGGCGGCGCGCATCGGCGGCTTGATCGGACTGTCGCTTCCCAGCTTCTGGCTCGGAACGCTGATCATCGTCCTCTTCTCGCTGTATCTGCGCTGGCTTCCGAACACCGGCGGCTACGTCGATTTCGTGAGCGACCCGCTGGGCAATTTGAAGCTTCTCCTGTTCCCAGGGATCACGCTCGGTCTCGGGCTCGCGGCGGCGACCATGCGCATGACGCGCTCGGCGATGCTCGACGTGCTGAGTGCCGATTACGTGCGCACCGCGAGGGCGAAGGGATTGCGTCCGGCGCTCGTGCTCCGTCGGCACGTCCTCAAGAACGGATTGATCGTCGTGGTGACGCTCCTCGGGATCCAGGTCGGGCAGCTCCTCGGAGGTGCGGTCGTCGTCGAGGAGATCTTCTCGGTCCCGGGTGTCGGCCGCATGCTGCTCACCGCGATCGTGCAACGGGATTACGCACTCGTGCAGGGCGGAGTGCTTGCGATCGCGATCCTCTTCGTGGCGCTCAACATCGTGGTGGACCTTCTGTATGGCTACCTGGATCCCCGAATCCGCCTCGCGTAGCGCGCCGGGAGCCTTCGCTGCGGGCCGACCCGGTGTGCTCGCCGCTATCGCGCGCGAGCCCGTCGCGCTTGCCGGCCTCGCGATGGTCGCGCTCTACGCGGCGATCGCGTTGACGGTTGGCTTTCTCCCCCTCCGTGACCCATTGGAGGTCTCGGCGGACCGTCTCGCCGCGCCGAGTGCGGCCTTCCCGTTCGGTACGGATCCGCTCGGGCGTGACCTCTTCAGCCGGGTGCTGTTTGGCGCGCGCTTGTCGATGCAGGTCGCGGTGCTATCGGTCGCGGCGGCCAGCATCGTCGGAGGCCTGCTCGGCCTGGTGTCGGGCTACCTCGGCGGTCTCGTCGATCTGGCGATCGGCCGGATCATGGATGTCTTTTTCGCGTTCCCGGCGATCCTGCTCGCGCTTGGGATCGTGGCTGCGCTCGGCCCCGATCCGCGGAACGTGATCATCGCGATCGCGGTCGTCTACACGCCGATCTTCATGCGCGTCGTGCGCGGCCCCGTCCTGGCCTTGAAGGCACGCGACTTCGTGGACGCCGCGCGCGCCATCGGAGCCACGCGTGCCCGCATCGTCTTCCGCCACATCGTGCCCAACCTTCTCTCGACCCTCATCGTGCAGGTGAGCCTCGCTTTGTCGTGGGCGGTGCTGACCGAGGGCGCGCTGTCCTTCCTGGGTCTGTCGGCGCAGCCGCCCGCGCCGTCGTGGGGCGTGATGTTGAACGAGGGCCGGCAGTACCTCGAGTTCGCGACCCACCTCGCGATCTTCCCGGGCCTCGCGATCATGATCGCCGTGCTTGGGTTCAATCTTCTGGGCGATGGGCTTCGCGATGCGCTCGACCCGCAGCGCCGATGAGCAGGATCGTGCGCGCGACACCACAACATCTCCGTCCGATGGCTGCGCTGATGGCGGCCTCGCCGCTCCTCCGCCGGTACCGCGTCACGTCACGCGGCGCGATGGCGAGCCTCACCGAGGCGCTTCGCGAGCGGGACCTCGTTCTCGCGGCGGTGGACCGCGGCGCGGTCGTCGGGCTCGCGTGGTTGATCGTCACTCGGGCGCTGGACCGCGCCGCCTATCTGCGGCTGCTGCTCGTGTCCGACGAACGCCAATCGCAGGGCCTTGGTGCCGCGCTCCTCGCCCGCGCCGAACGCGAGGTCCGCGCGTCGGGCTGCCGACACCTCGTCCTCCTCGTCACCAAGACCAACCGGCGCGCGCGTTCGTTCTACGAACGTGGTGGTTACGCGCATGTCGGCGACCTGCCGGGGTTCGTCCGCGCCGGGATCGCCGAGTCGCTCTACCTGAAGAGCTGGCGCGCGTAGCCTCGCGAGCCGATCGGCCGCGTCGCGACGAGGTGCAGCCCGGTGAGCACCGCCGCCATCGTCACGAGACACGGGCCGAGGATGGCGACGCCGACCGACTGCATGAGGAGACCCACGGCCGCCGGCAGGAAGGCGCCACCGATCATTCCCGCGGCGACCTGGTACCCGATCGCCCTTGGCGCGGCCGCGCTTCCGATCCGGCGCGGCGTGAGGTAGAGAAGGACCGGCACGAAGACCGAAAGCGTCGCGCCGAGGCATGGAAGCGCGACCAGGGCCGCGATCGGGGCAGGGAGGACGGAGAAACCGAGCGTGCTCGCAAGCGCGCCGAACACGCTCAGGTCGAATAGGCGAGCCGGCGCGACGCGATCCCCGAGCGCGGCCAGCGCGATGCGGCCCGCGGCCAGCGCCGACCAGAAGAGAAACACCGCAAGGCCGGCGAGGGCGTCGCTCAGCGAACCGTCCGCCGTGAATCGGGTGTAAGTCCATTGGCCACCGCCGAGCTCGATGCCGACGTATACGAACATCAGCGCGCACGCGATGACCACGGGCCGGCCGATCCCTCTCGCGCCGGGAGGCTCGGCCTTGATCTCCGGCGCGGCCGACAGATCGGAACGGACTGCATAGATGGCGAGGCCGAGGATGGCGAACGCGGCGGCGGCGACGACATACGCCGGACGCCACGAGTCGCTGGCAACGAGCGTCGCTCCGACGAGTGGCGGACCGAGCGACGCGCCGATGGCCCACGCACCGTGCAGCCCGCTCATGAAGCGGATGTCACCGCGCAGCGCCGCCTCGGTGTTCACGGCCGCGTCCAGGAGGCCCACGCCGCAACCGAGGACCGCGGACGCGACGATGGTGGCCAACCAGCCGCTCGCGATCGCGAAGAGCCCGAGGCCCGCGCACGCGGCCGCGACGGAGAGAAGGAGCAGCACGATCGTTCCGAGGCGCTCGCGCAGGATGCCGCTCGCGGCGCTTGCGGCGAACTGCGCCACCGTCATCGCGGCGACGAGGAGCCCAAGTCCTGCGAAGGGCGCACCGAGAGACGCACGCATCGTGGGCCAGGCGATGCCAAGCATTCCGGCCGGCAGCCCGAGGAAGACGAGGCCGATGAACGCGATCGCAGCGGCACGCCGACGAACGCGCACGTGCAAAGGCTACGGCTTTCGCGCCGGCGAAATCGCTCAGTTCGTTCTTGGGCGGTACGATGCCGCCGGGGATGGGGAGCTGAGTAGCTCCATATATAGGGGAGGACCCGGATGCTGCGCCGAACCAGCCTCGCGATGTTTGCGACCCTCGCGATCATCGCCCTCGCCGCGGTCCCGGCGAGTACGGACTCGCTCGCGATCGGCAACGTTCCTCAGGAGACCCAAAGCGACAGGGCGTACGCCGCCAGTAACGCCGTCGTCACAAATACCCTCGCCACCACGCAGCGGACAAGCTGTTACCGCCCTGAGGTGCCCTACGCCACCAATCTCTTCCCGGCGAACGGCTATGACGGGATGACCAGATGCCCCGGCGCGGACACCGGCGAAGACACCGGCCGTCGCTCCGCGTACCCCACCCAGGCGGGAAGCAACTCGGGCTATCCGGCCACGGAACCCAAGCTCGTCAAAGACCACTCTGAATCCGACATCCGTATAGACCCGACCAACCCGAATCACATCATCGGGCAGTCCAAATGGTTCGTGAGCGCCGAGGGGTACAACCACCTTCTCGGCTTCTTCGAATCGACGGACGGAGGAAAGACCTGGCCGGTCCAGGGACACGTTCCTGGATATGAGGGTTGGACCGACAACACGGACCCGGTCGGCGCATTCGATCAGTACGGCAACTTCTACTCGGTGCTCCTGCCCTACCAGTTCTATTACGACGGAGACACGAAGAGCTACCAGACCAACCCGAACCGTGAACCAAATCCGACCATTCCAGCCGAAGCGATCTCCGTCTCGGTCCGCCCGCACGGAGCTACGACGGCCAAGCAGTGGATCACCCAGAACAGCGCGGGGAAGCCTGATCTCGTCGCCACCTATGACAGCGTCGGACGGGAGTCCGACAAGCAGTGGATCGCCATCGACACGAACCCAGCTAGCCCATACGTGGACACGATCTACGTCATGTGGGTGATCTTCACCGGACCCTCGACCTCCCATCCGTTCGTGTCGATTGCGCATGCGCTGCCAAACGGGACGCACACCGATTGGTCCGCGCCAATCCCGCTCCCGCAAGTTGGTGGAACCCCGCAGGGCGCGACGTACCTGCTGCCGCATGTCACGCCCGACGGCACTTTGTTCACGACGCTTGTGACCACGATGCCCAAGAAGGGCTACTGCTGCGACGTTCTCTTCCTCGACAAGTCAACCGATGCCGGGCACACATGGACGAGCAAGCTCATCACGGACGCGATCGCCGCGCCGCCACTCGTCTACGCGAACACCACGTTCCGCGACGGCATCGAGGAGAGCTTCGGTGTCGGCAGTCGGAAGATCAATGGTCACTATCCGCTCTACGTGACCTGGCAGGACTACAGCGCCCGGGTCGTGAACATCCTCCTCGTTTCCTCCTACGACGAGGGCCAGAGTTGGACGGCGCCCATCCAGGTGAACGACAACATCGCTGCCGTCGACGAGTTCCAGCCGAACCTCGACGTCGCCCCCGATGGCACGGTGAGCGTCGCCTTCTATGACCGGCGCCTCGCGTGCCCGGCGGCTGGAACCGCGGAGGCGGCTCCATCGGGAATCGCGCTCGACACGATCAACGCGAACTACAGCGGCGCCCTGCCGCCATACGGCGCGACGAACTACTGCGTGAACGCGAGCATCCAGTTCTACACGCCGACCCTGACCCCGAAGGGTCACAACATCCGGCTCACGCAGCACACCTGGGACCCGCAGCTCAGCGCGCCGCACACCTCCTGCCCCACGTGCCTCAACACGTTCATCGGCGATTACTTCGGGATCGTCTCGGCCGGCGGGAAGAGCTACACGACGTCGGTCACGACGTACAACGACGGCACCAACCCGTCGCACTACCAGCAGCAGGTCATCTCGATCCTCTCGATCCCGTAAGGCACGCGCCGGAGCGGCGGCGAAAGCCGTCGCTCCGTGCGACGATGTCGCGGTGACGATCCTGCGCCGCGTCGCGCTTTTTGGCGTCATATCGGTCTTCACGCTCGGGCTCGGACTGCTCGCGCTTCTTGACGGGATCGAGATGCTCGGGGCGTCGGGCGACTACGCCGACAACGACCGAACGGCGCTGCTCGGTCTCGGTGCCCTCACAACCGCGGGGGCGCTCGTGCCGATCGCGCTCTGGATCCTCGCGGGATGGGCGCTCTTCGTCCGACGTCAGCGGTGGGAGTGGTGAACGCTCTGCCGCTGGCTGCCGGCAGCG
>DASPWX010000042.1:0-13907 GCA_035637615.1 Bathyarchaeia archaeon
GAGGTCGTCGATCGTGGCGCGCGTGATCCGGACATCGGCGGGGGTCGTCGCCACGAGTCACACAGTAGTTGGGCGCAGTCGCGAGGCGACGAAGATACCGGCGATCGCGAGGCAACCGGCGATGCCGTCGGTGAGGGCGACGCCAACGATCGCGCTGCCGGACCCCGCGACCGCCGCGGCCACCGCGACCGCGCCGAGCCCGGTGCCGAGCGCATTCCCGAGGATGTCGGCGAGCTGCATCGATGACGCGGCCGCGCCCTCGCCACCCGCGGGCGCGTGTCGAAGCACCGTGAGCGAGATCGAGCTGTACGCCATACCGATGCCGAGACCGGCGATGCCCCAGGCGGGAACGCAGAGCCAGGCCGGGACGGCGCCGCTCAACACCAGGCCCATCCCGGCCACGCCGATCGCGACGAGGAGGAAGCCGTTGCGGACGAGCGGAGCGGGGCCGACCCGGAATACCGTCCGCTCCTGGATCCAGGCGCCTGTCGTCCACGCGATCGTGCCCGCGGTCAGCGCGATACCGGACAGGACGACGCTCTCACCACGGATCGTTGTGACGGTCAACGGCACGAAGATGTCCGGCGCGAAGAACGCGAAGGTCAGCATCCCCCGCGACAGCACCGCCGCGGGAAGCGCGCCGTGCGCCCTGAATGTCCCCGGCGGCAGGAGCTTGCGCAGCGCAGGGATCCCGAGCGCGAGTCCGATCGCGACGAGCGCCGGCGAGAGGAAAAGATCGCGCGCCTGCAGCCCCGCGAGCGCAAGGCCGGTCCCGGAGGCAACGCGGACGGCGTCGACCAGTACGCGTCGAGCGGCACGGTTCGGATTTCCGGGAACGCTGCGCAGCTCGCGAAGCGCAAGCGACCCCGCGACGATGACGAGCGGCAGGAGACCGAGGAACACCGAGCGCCACCCGACGTGGTCGGCCACGAAGGCCGCGAGCGCCGGACCCGCGATGCCGGGCACGACCCAGGCCGTCGAGAGGACCGCGAACATGCGCGGCCGGAGCGAATCCGGATAGGTGCGGCCGATGACCACATACGCGACCGCCGGTATGGCGCCGGCGCCAAAACCCTGGATCGCGCGCGCCGCGACGAGCACCGGCATCGACGGCGCGAGCCCTCCAATGAGCAGACCGATCGCGAAGAGCGCGAGGCCGGCGCCGAACGGCACCGCGGGACCGAACCGGTCGGCGAGCTCGCCGGCGAGAACGATTCCGACAAGGTCCGCCAGCAGGAACGCGCTGAAGACCCATCCGTAGAGCGCAACGCCGCCGAGGTCCGCAACGACGAGCGGCATGATCGTCGCGATCGCGAGCGCTTCAAACGCCACGAACGTGACGTTCAGAACGAGACCCGCGGTGAGGCCGCGCCAGCGCTCGTCCAGTAGTCCGAAAGTCACCTTAACGGGGGACGTGCTAACACACCGCGCAGACACCCGGACGACAGGTCGACGGACGTAACCTCGCCGCACGATGCGGGGAGCGACACTCACCTGTCCGAAGTGCGCGACCGAGATGCCTGTCGCGTTCAGCTTTTGTGGAAAGTGCGGGGCGCGCCTTGTCGCGCTCCGGCCTATCGAAGGCGAGACGAAACAAGTCACGGTGCTCTTCGCCGACATCTCCGGATTCACCGCGCTTGCGGAGCGCCTCGACCCGGAAGAGCTCCACGAGAACATGCGCGCCGCATGGGACGCGATCGCGATCGAGATCCGGGCGTTCAACGGACTCATTGAGAAGTACATCGGCGACGCGGTCGTCGCGGTCTTCGGTGCGGTCGACAACGAGATCGACCATCCGGCGCGCGCCCAGCGAGCCGCGCTCGCGATACTCGGCGCGCTCGATCGCGAGAACGAGCGCATCGCCGAGCGCACCGGTCGCAACCTGGCGCTGCGGATCGGCATCAACACCGGGCTCGCGGTCGCGGGGGCCGTCGGCGACAAGGAGAGCGAGTTCGGCGTGCTCGGCGACGCCGTGAACGTCGCCGCGCGGCTCGAGCAGGCCGCCGAGCCGGGTGAGGTGCTCGTCGGCGACGCGACCTATCGCCTCGCGCCGGGCCTGTTCGCGTACGAGCCGCATCCGCCCGTCGCGGCCAAGGGGAAGACCGCGCCGCTCGTCGCGTGGCGTCTCCTGCGCATCGAGACCGCGGCGACCGACCGCGGGCGCGCGCCGCTCGTCGGCCGCGAGAACGAGGTGGCGTTGCTCGTAGGCGCTCTCGAGGACGCTCTCGCCGGCAAGGGTCACATCGCGTCGATCGTGGGCGAAGCCGGTCTCGGCAAGACCCGCCTGGTCGATGAGCTGCTGGCCGATCCGCGTGCGCTCGGTGCGCGCGTCGCGCGCGCGCGATGCTCTCCGTACGACGCGCACCGCGCGTACGGCGCGATCTCAGATCTCCTGCGCCGGGCACTGGCGATCGGGACGAACGCGCCGACCGAGATCGCCCATCGCACGCTCACGGAAACGGTTCCCGGCATGGAGCCTGAGGCCGCGAAGCTCGTCCTCGCCGCGCTCGGGTACAGCCTGACCCTCCCGGCACTCTCGGGCGAGACGCGCCGCAAGCTGCTCGACCGCGCGATCCGCGACCTCATCCTCCGCGTGGCACGGACGCAGCCGGTCATCCTCGCCCTGACCGACGTGCAGTGGGCCGACGCGGCATCGCAGGAGCTGCTCGCCGCACTCGCTCCGGCACTCGCGAGCACGGCAGCGTTGTTTGTCACCACGTATCGCCCCGATCTGAATCCACCGTGGTCGACCAGTCGCGGGCATCTGCAGATCAGGCTCACGCCGCTCGCCTCCGGCCCGAGCGCCGCGCTCCTCCAGGCGCTCCTGCCCGCCAGCGCCCTTCCGCAGGAAGCCGTCGACGACGTCGTCGCTCGTAGCGCCGGAAGCCCGACCTACATCGAGGAGACCGCGCGGTGGCTCGTGGCGATGGGGGTCGTGGTCGAGCGCGAGGGCGCATCGCCGCTCGCCGACGTCAGCCGGATGCGCGAGCTTCCGGACACCCTGCCGATGCTGCTGCTCCGTCGCGCCGAGCTCGCCGTGGGTCCAGAAAAACGCGTGCTCCACGCCACGGCCGTCGCGGCGCGCGCCTGCGAGCCCGGACTCCTCCGGGCGCTCTTCGGCCAGGACGTCGACGTGGACGCGGCGCTGGCCAGCCTGTGCGCGCGCGGTCTGATCGAGCTCACGAGCCACGGCGACTACCGCTTCCGCCAATCGCTCCTGCGCGAGCTCGTCTATGACTCCATCCCGCCGCGGAGTCGCGAGGATCTCCACGGCCGGATCGGGCAAGTCATCGAGAGCGTCATGCCGGAGGTCGCGGTGCAGCAGCCGGAGCTCCTCGCCAACCACTTCGCCGAGTCCACACACGTCGGCCGCGCGATCGACTACGCGATGCGCTCGGGCGACCGCGCCGTCGCGCTGTACGCGCTCGCCGATGCGTTGCATCACTACCGCGCCGCCGCCCGTCTCGCGGAGCGTCTTGCCGGCGGCGGCGAATCGGAGCGCGCTCGCGCCCTGGTGCAGGCATGCGACGCGGCGCGCGCGCTTGGACACGAGGACGCGCTTGCCATCGCGGAGGACGCCCTCGCCGGCCCCATGTCCGACGACCTCCTGCGTGCAGCCCTTCGTCGGCGCGCCGGCGAGCTCGCCGCGCGTGCACATGAGACGCAGCGCTCTGCCGAGCATCTCGCGGAGGCGGATCGCCTGACCCCCGCGGAGGGCCGCGAGCGCGCGGAGCTTACCCTCGCCAAGGCATACCTCGCCCGTTCCGACGAGCGACCGGCCGAGGCACTCGCGGTCGGGCGGACCGCCGTGAAGGAGGCGCTCGCCGCGAACGATCGAGGTCTTGCCCTCGCAGCCGAGGAAGCCGTCGCGATCTTCGCGGCCGACGCGGGCTCGCAGGACGAATCGCTGCGCGCGACCGAGCGATGCGTCGAGCACGCGACCGCGATCGGCGACCTGTCCGGCCTGGCCCGCGCGCTCGCGCTGCTCACGTACGCCGCGCTCGACCGTGGCGAGCTTGCGAAGGCCGAGGATCTCGCGCACGAGCTTCTCGGCGCGGAGTCGCGTCTCGGGAATGTCTCCGGTGAGGCCGGGGCGTTGCGAGCCCTCGGCCGGGCGTTCTTCGGACTTGGGCGCTTCGCCGAGGCCGAAGCAACACTTGGACGCGCGCTCGCGCTCGCCGATCCGCTCGCGCAAGGCGCCCAGCCGGCGGACCCCGCATCGACGCTGCTCGTGCTCGGCTCCCTGGCGATCGAGCGCGGGAACTTCGCGGCCGCCGCGACGACCCTTGCCGAGGCTCGCGCCGTCGCCGAGCGATCGCCCTCGCGCGACCACCTCGCGCCACGGATCGCCTCGGAGCTGGCCCGGCTCGCGCTCTATCAGGGCGCGCTCGACGACGCACGCCAGCACGCTGCCGCTGCGCACGCCGCGGCGATCGAACACGAATGCCGCCGCTGCGGCGCGGGGATCGCGGCGACTCTCGTCGAGGTGGCCTGCGCGAGCGGAGACCTGACGCTGGCCGACGCGCGCCGCACGGAGGGCCTGGAGCACACATTCCGCTTGGGGCTCCCCGTCGCCGCCGCGGAGATCCGTGCCGCCTCCGCGAATCTTCTCGCAGCGCACGGCGACATCGCGGGCGCGCGCAACGAATGCATCGAAGCGCTCGCGGTCTTCGAGCAGTGTGGTCCGACATATCTCGCCGAGCGAACGCGGCGCCGCATCGCGGAGATCGACGTCAATGGGAAAGCCCAGAGCGCCTGATCGTGCGCGTCGTCATCGCGGTGACCGCCGCGCTTCTCCTCTTGGCGGCTGGCCTTGCCGGAAGGATGGCCGTCCTTTGGGCTGAGACCCAACGTTTCGAAGCATCATCGGTATGTCTGGCCGGCGGCGGAGACGGGTGCCGTGCACTTCACGGCGGAGTTGTTGTCGGGTCGCGCGAGACGGCGGGTCGCGGTTCGGCACGCTCCGTCTCGGTTCGTCTACCTGACCGACGAGACGCGGTATACGACGCGACGGTCTTCGTCGACTACGGGCTCTTCGATTTCCTTACGGTGGGACTCCCCATCGGGGTCGAAGAATGGCACGGTGATGTGACGCGTCTCTTTCGTGGCGATCGGTTCTTGCTAACCAAAGACTCGCCCGAATCACGGCTCGATGACAGTTTCTACATGCTGCTCTTGCCGGTGTTCTTCGCTGGACTCGTCGCGCCCATCGGCGTGGAGATAAGGGAAAGGGGGTCGTCCGCCTCTACATATGACCTTCCTCGCGTCATCCGACCGCGGCGATTGCTGCTCTACACCGTTGGAGTCCTTGGCCTCATGGCGGTCGCGATCGTCTTTGATCCCTTCCGCGTCCCCTTCGTTCCGTTCCGGGTCACATCAGCGCACCTCCTCGGTGTGGGCACGTGGGTCGGCATGATCGCGCTCGGGTGGGCAAGTCTTTTTCGCACAACGATCGTCCTTGATGTCGACCATCTCACCGTTCGCTCGTGGCCGTTCAAGCGAGCGGTCCGGTTTTCGGAGCTGTCTTCGGTGGATTTCGTTGGAAGCGGGGACAGGCAACTACTGGTCCTGGCGCTCCACGGTGGTGAGCGCTTGCGGGTGAGCCTGCTTTCCTTCGCAGCGCGGGAGCGCGCGATCCTAGCGGACGTCCTCGGCCGCTACAGCGGCGCTGGTCGGGCAAGTGCGAGCGTCGACCGGGTCCATGGGGGCGATCGAGGCCGTCCGTTTGGCATTCGCGCGTTCTTGTCCATGTCGGGCTGGCAGCGAATTTCACCTATCGCGTGGTGGGAGTGGGTCTTGGCACCCGTCTGTATCGCGCTCGTTGGCGCATTCCTGGGTGCAGGCGTCCTCATCGATGCGCCGTTGGCAGAGCGTCTGGTCTTCGTGGCCGTCGGCGGCCCACTGCTCATGCTAAGTGTCATCAGTGGCTACACGTGGAGGCGACAGATGCGTACCGAACGCGAGCTGCGTGCTATGGGCCGCGTCACGCGCGGGACGATTGACTGGATCGGTGAGTGGAGCTCGCCGTACTGGGCGTTCACGTACCGCTATGCCGACGCCACCGGGACCCCGCGCTCCGGTCGGGCATTCGGACTGGCCGTTGACATTCTGAAGCGGCGCGAGGGAGAGACCGGCGACGTGCGGTACGACGAACGCGGCGCGAGTCTATGGACCGATATGAGCGGTGTGCAGGCGATCTAGAGGCTGAACTCTCCCGGCGCGATCTTCTCGCGACCACCCATGTACGGCCGGAGGACGTTCGGAATCTCGATCGAGCCGTCTTCGCGCTGGTAGTTCTCCATGATCGCGATCATGAGACGCGGCAGAGCGAGGCCGGAGCCATTCAGCAGGTGAGGGTGTTCCAGTGTGCCGCCGGGTTCGCGCCGGTATCGGATGCTTCCTCGCTCTGCCTGGAACGAGCCGCAGTTGCTGCACGACGAGACCTCGAGCCATTCGCCTACCCCGGGCGACCACGCTTCGACGTCGAATCCACGCATCGCCTGGAACGCAAGATCACCCGTGCAGAGCTCGAGGACCCGTACGGGAATTTCGAGCCGCTCGAGCACCTCGACCGCCCGCGCAACGAGACCCTCCAGCTCTTTCGGCGAATCCTCGGGGTGGCAGTACACGACCATCTCGACCTTGTCGAACTGATGACCTCGCTTGATCCCGCGAACATCGCGGCCGGCGCTCATCTGCTCGCGCCGGAAGCACGCCGTGTACGAGACGTACCGCAGCGGAAAGCGCCGACCGTCGAGCACCTCGTCGCGATGAAGTGAGACGAGCTGTGGCTCAGCGGTAGGGATAAGCCAGAGATCGTCCGTCTCGTCGTGGTACTGGTTCGCGGCGAAATGCGGGAGGTGCGAGCTCGCGATCAGCGTCTCGCGCTTCGTCAGGAAGGGCGGGTAGATCTCGATGAATCCGTGAGGGAGCTTGAGATCGATCATCCAAGCGATGAGTGCCCGCTGAAGGGCAGCGCCCGCGCCGCGGAGAACGTAGAAGCGCGAGCCTGACATCTTCGTTCCGCGAGGGATGTCGAGGATCCCGAGCTGCTCGCCGATCTCCCAGTGCGGCTTGGCCGCGAGGGCACGTTTGGGTGGAACGTCCTGGCGGATCACTTTGTTGTCGTGCTCGCCGGCACCGCGGGGGGCCTGCGGGTCGAGCATGTTCGGGATGTGCAGCACGAGCTCGTCGCGCTCCATCTCGAGCGCACTGAGCTGGCTTTGCAGCGCCTTGATCCGCTCCCCCACCTCTCGCATGCGCGCCTTCACCTCCTCGGTCGGCGGACCGCCGCGACTCGCCTTGTTGCGCTCCGCGTTGAGCGCCTCGACCTGGGCACGGAGGTCACGTGCCTTCCGGTCGAGCTCGAGGACCCGGTCAAGGGGCGCGTCAAAGCCGCGGGCGGCGAGCATCTCGCGCACTTTCTCGGGTTCCTCGCGGATGCCCTGGAGAGCGGTCATCGAGCGCGTGCCATTATCCGTGCTCTCCCATGTACGACGTGGTCCTCGTCGCCTTCGAAGGCCCCGACCGCTATTCGTTCGTCGGCGGTCTCGCCACGCGCATGATCGATTTGGCCGACGCGCTGGTCGATCGGGGCTACTTCGTTCACCACCTGTTCGTCGGCGATCCGAAGCTCCCGGCACGCGAAGAGCGCGCGGACGGGCGGCTCATCCTGGAGCGATGGTCCCAGTGGATCAGCGCCTATCACCCGCGCGACGTGTACGACGGCGAGGACGGCAAATGGCGCGACTTTTCGCGGACCGTTCCCGCGCACCTGGCCAATCTCGTGATCGCATCTGCGGCGGAAGGGCGTAAGTCGGTGTTGCTCTTCGAGGACTGGCAAACGGCCGATGCCGCGATCGCGACCGCCGCGATCCTGAACGTTCGCATGCCTGGCGCCGCGGCGATCCTTTGGAACGCCAACAACACCTACGGCTTCGGGAGCGTCGATTTCCCCTTGCTGCGGCGCGCCGCATCGATCACGACGGTCTCGCGCTTCATGCGCGCCGAGATGTCAGCCGTCGACGTCGACGCCGCCGTCCTCCCCAACGGGATCGCCGAGCGTTTCCTGAAGCCGCTGCCGCCGACGGAGGCGCGGCCGCTGCGCGAGGCGTTCGGGGACCGGCCGACCTTCGTGAAGGTCGCGCGCTTCGATCAGGACAAGCGCTGGCTCTGGGCGATAGACGCGATCGCCTTCATGCGCGACACCGGCGCGCGTCCGCGGCTCCTGATGCGCGGAAGCCGCAGTCCGTACGGCGACATCGTCGGGGCACGCATACGAGCACGCGGGCTCTCGATCGAACGCGTCGCCCTTTCGACTGACGCCGCGACCCGGGACCTCGCGACCGCGATCGCGGCGAGCGCGGCGGACGTCCTCTTCCTCGACTACTTCATCCCCGAGCGGACGCTTCGCGCGATGTACCAGGCCGCAGACGGGGTGCTCGCGAATTCCGAGAAGGAGCCCTTCGGTCTCGTGGGTCTCGAGGTCATGGCCTCCGGCGGTCTCGCCTACGTCGGGCGGACCGGTGAGGACTACGCGGTCCCGTTCGGCAATGCGGTGGTCATGCAGAGCGACGACCCGCGGGAGCTGCTCGCGACGCACGTCACGCTCGGCACGCGGCCGGAGGTCGTCCGAGCGATCCGCGCCGACGGGAAGGCGACGGCGAAACGGTTCGCGTGGCCGCGCGTGCTCGACGGCTACGAGGCCGCGTGGGAGACAGCCTTCGCGCTGAGCCCGCGCTAGCTCCGCTTTTCCAGAATCTCAAAGCGGACCGCTCGCTCGACGAACAGTGGCGACGCGCGACGTGAAGCGGGCAGGAGCCATCGCACGCGCTTCGAGAAGCGCAGGTGGTCCGTCAGATAGTCGTTGAGCTCCTCGACATCTTCGAACGGGATCGCATGCCACAGACGGCCCCGCTGTCGCGACCTGAACAGCTTGCGTCGCAGGACCTGGTGGACCGCTCGGTCGGACATCGTGTCGTCCGCCTTGGTGGGCCGCCGCGTCCCAATCGTCCCGACGATCTTCCCGGCGGCAGTCTTGGCGCGCACACGAGCAGAGACGCGCGAGTCAGGCCGGGCGTCGACGAAGACGCCTCGGTCAACGAGGATCCGGTGGGCCTCCTGGAGGGCATCGACCATGCCCTTGTGCGCAACTCATCAGAGCGTCCACGAGAAGATCACCACGTCGAACGACGCGTCCGGCAATCGCAGCGACTGCGCGGCTCCCTCACTGAACTTGATGTTGGAAACACCCTGCCGCCGCGCCGCGGCGCGGCCGCGCGCGAGCGCGCCCCGGTCGGGATCGACGGCGAGGACCGATGCCGCGTCGCGAGACGCGCCGAGCGCGAGACGACCTTCGCCGGCGCCGATGTCCGCCACGCGTAACCCGCGCAGGTCCAGGCCATACGCGCCGAGCTCGATCTCCGCCGGCGGCCGGAGATAACCCAGACCACCCGGAAAGGTCCGCCCGGGGCTAGCCGTAGCGCTCACCTGAGCCTGGAAGCATCGCACCGATGCGGTTGCCAGCCGCGGCGACGCGCTGCGGATCCATGAGCGGGCTGCGGATGTCGTCGGGTGGCTCCGCGCCCGCGAACCACCACACGACTTCGAGATTCGCGCGAAAGAGCGCGTCGAAGACGCCATCCTCGGGGGACGAGTTACGGCTCGAGTACCACCAGAACCAGTCGCTGCCTTCGGCGACCATCAGCGGTTGGCGGACGCTCTTCGGCATGTACCGGAGCGAGCCCCACTGCTCTTGCGCGAATCGGCGGGTGCGCTCGAGCGCGCTCCACGCGCGGGCGTGAGCCGGCTCGCCGCTCCAGACCCGCAGGCTCGCCTCGATCCACGACCCGGTGTGAAGCCGGGGAAGCTCGACCGTGGCCGGCGATTTCTCGAGGAAGTCAGAGATGCGCACCGTTTCGAAGCGATCGTCAGCGTCGAGCCTGCCATAGAGCGCACGCAGGAAATCGTTGCCGTTGTTGGGGTACTGCTCCCACGCGTTCTCGCCGTCGAGGATGATCGACGCGAGATACGGTCCGCCCTCATTCGGCAGACGATCGCGCGCGCGCTCGAGCTTCACGATCATGTCGCCGACCGCGTCCTCGGGTTTCATGTCGCCGTAGACGAAGCCGATCCGGTCCGAGAGCTCTCGGTCGCGGAAGATCACCGTGGCGCCGTTGGCGAGGCGATAGGGACGGTAGAGAAGTCCCGGCTCGAGCAGCGCGCCGACTTCGTCGCGCCGGAGCTCCACGTTCACCGAGCGCGCGAGCACGCCCTCGTCGGAGGCGAACCATGCGAGGCCGGCCTTCCGGATCGCATCCGCTGCCTCGGGCGAGACCGCGCCCTCCGACGGCCACACCCCTCGGGGCTTCACGCCGAAGGCGCGCTCGTGCGATGCGACGGCCTCCTCCAGCTGGAACGCGGCGTCGTCCGGATAGGCGAACGGGATCTCGGGCAGCTGCGCGGACGGATCGGACCGGAGCGCCGAACGGTCATCGATGATGAGGGGGAGGATCGGGTGGTAGTAGGGCGTGGTCAGGATCTCGACCTGACCGTCACGCTCGAGCCGGTGGTACAGGTGCGGCACGCCCGAAGCCATGAAGCGCTGGCGCCCGATGACGTAGCGCACGTCGTCGCGCGTGAACCGCGCGCCTTTGTCGGCGAGCTCGACGAGGCGCTGATCCGAACGGATGTCGTCCGGATCGATCCACGCGAGGTTGAACCAGAGAGCGAGATCGACGAAGTAGTCGTCCGAGAGCAGCTCGTGCCGATCGCCGGTCGCCATCGCGAGCTGTAAGAGCCGCCGGTACTCGTGATAGCGATGGATGACGTTGCCGTGATGGATCGAGAAGAAGCGCCGCAGGATGTGCGCGCGCTCGTCGTCGGCGAGGACTCCATCGACCGTGCGCATCGTGAGCCGCGTGTCCTCGTCGTCAGCGCCGCGCGCGTAATCCTCGAGCTGATCGCGCAGGCTCGGCACCATCGTGAAGTTCACCTTCACGCGCGGGAATTCCTGGAGGAGCCGAGCCATGTGCAGATAATCCTTCGACGCGTGCAGCCGGACCCACGGCAGCACGAACTCGCTCGTCTGCGGATGCTTGTAATAAGGCTGGTGCATGTGCCAGAGGATCGCGACGGGCAGCTTTCCGTTCATGCGGCAATTCCGAGGTCGTCAAGGCGGCGCCGGACGCGCTCGGGCTCGATGGAGAGAAGGAGCCAGCCGGCTCGCGGCCCGTTCGGCTTTCCGAGGAAAGCGAGGTAGATCGCGGCGAAGGCTTCCCGCGAAGGCTTGCCCTTGGCGTCCAGAAGGCCGACCTCTTTCGCCGCGTCGTAGAGCCGGTTCTGCATTTCGCTCGCATCGTGGACCGTGCCGATGAGCGCCCTGATCGCGAAGAGGTATCGACGCTGCTGGGGCGAGAGGTCCACCGCGGGGGTCGTTTCCTGCACCTGGAACTTGGCGTCCTCGGGCGCCCACCGCTCCAGCCACGCGCGGGCCAGCTCCACGCGCCGGTGAAGGTCCCGGAGCTCCGCGTCGGTCAGGCGCGCGCCTTTGTCTTTCTCCGCCTCGCTCTCGGGCTTGATGCTCGGGATCTGGAGCCAGCTGGCGATCGTCGTGAACCGGACGCGGAAGCCGGGCGGGTCGGGCGTCGGCGACACCTGGGAGAGGCGCCACGTCTTCCCGAGATCGCTCTCCTGATCCTCGCGATACGCGTCCGCGGCGCGGTCGTACTCATCCATCAGCCGCGGGAGGGTCATGCCGGCCGGGTCGAACTCGAGGTGGCGCTTCGGAGGTGTCCGCAGCATCAGAAAACGCACCACCTCCGGCGGATAGATCGCGACGATCTCGACCGCTTCGGCGCCGATGCCTTTGGAGCTCGCCATCTTCTTGCCGCCGAACGTGAAGAACTCGTGCTGCAGGCCTGGAGGCGGCTCGCGCTTCCACACCTCGCGATAGATCTCGTTCGAACGCTCGCGGGATCCTCCCGCGGTCAGAAGGTCTTTGCCGCCTTCTTCGTACGTCACGCCGAAGTGGTCCCACTGCGCGCACCACTGCTCGTTCCAGAGAAGCTTTGCGTTCCCCTTGAAGGGCGCGATGCGACCGTTGTGACCACAGCCCTCGGCCCACTCCACGTAGTCCCGTTTGCACTCGTACGCCACCGTCGTGCCGTCGTAGTCCGTCGCAAGCGTCGTGCCGATCCGTCCGCAGCTCTCGCAGATCACGGCGACCGGGAGCCAGCCCTCGGGATGGTCGACGTTCGCGACGCGCTTGTGGATCGCGCGGATCGTCTCGGCGTTCCGGAGCACAAGATCTATCTGCTTGTCGAGCGCGCCCGATCGGTAGAGGTCGCGCATCCGGTGGAACTCGGGGGTGATCCCGAGGCCGGCGAAGAGCGCGATGAAGCGGGTCGCGTGGTAATCGGCGAAGTCCGTCCCGACGGATCGGTCTGGGCTCGGGATCATGGAGAGCGGCTTGCCCATGTGCTCGGCCATCCCGGCCCGTTCCTTCATCGACTGCGAGTCCATCGGGTCGTAATCGTCGATCGTGTAGACGAACCGGACGTCGAGCGCGTTCGCCTTGAAGGTCCGGAAGAGCGCGTCGCTGATGATCGGGCCGCGCAGGCCGGAGATCGGTACGGGTCCCGATGGAGTCTTGGAATCGCGCACGACGTGCGGCCGCCCGGGCTGGAGAAGCTTGACCTCCTCGTCGGCCCAGAAGGCCGCCTCGTGCCCGGAGCTCAACGTACGGTGAGGATCTTCATCTCCACCGCGCCGGCCGGAACGTTCAGCCGGACCGTTTCCCCGGCGCGGTGTCCCATGAGCGCCTTGCCGACCGGAGACTCGTTGGAGATCCGGCCCTCGGCGGGCGCCGCCTCCGCCGACCCGACGATGACGTACTGCTCCTTCGAACCACTGGCCTCGACCATCACGTGACTACCGATCTCGACGGTCTCGTGCTTTGCCTTCTCGTCGATGATCTGGGCGTTCTTGACCATCTGCTCGAGCGTGAGGATCCGACCCTCCAGGAAGGCCTGATCGTTCTTCGCCTGCTCGAGCTCGGAGTTCTCCGTGAAGTCGCCGAATTCCATCGCGGCGTGAATGCGCTCGGCCACGCGCTGACGGCCGGCGGCCTTCAGCTCGTCGAGCTCGGATTGGATCTTCTTCAGACCATCCGCGGAGACGTAGACAGGCTTCTCAAGGTTGTTCACTGGAGCCTCCGCTCTCTGTGCGCACGATTTCTTCCGTGCGTGCCCGTCAATGAAAAGCGCTGAAGGCCGAAGGCCCTCAGCACTCAACCGGGCGTACTCTTTAGTTCGGGAAATTGTACGCCAGGCTGACCTCTTCGGCGACGCTCCGCCGGCGCGTCCTCTCCTGGTACAGGCGGTCCGGCCGCGACCTTCCCTGGCGGCACACCAGCGAGCCATACCGCGTCCTCGTCAGCGAGATGATGCTGCAGCAGACGCAGGTCTCGCGGGTTCTGCCGGCCTACCGGCGCTTTCTCCAGCGGTTCCCGACGCTCCGGGCGCTGTCCCGTGCTCCGCTCGGCGACGTCCTTCGCGAATGGTCCGGCCTCGGCTACAACCGCCGGGCGGTCGCGCTCCACGCCGCGGCGCGGGCGATGGGAGATCGGGTTCCCGACGACCTCGACGCGCTGCTGGCGCTTCCCGGAATCGGCCCCTACACCGCCCGCGCCGTCCTGACCTTTGGCTTCGAGCGCGCCGTCACGCCACTCGACGTCAACACCGCCCGCCCGCTCGTGCGCGCCTTCGGAGCCCGGTCGCAGACCGACGCCGACCGGCTCGTGCCGGACGGCCGCGCGTGGGACTGGAACCAGGCGCTTATGGACCTCGGGGCGACGGTGTGTACGCGCCGAGAGCCCGACTGCGACGCCTGCCCGCTCGCGCCGCGAT
>DASPWX010000043.1:0-3469 GCA_035637615.1 Bathyarchaeia archaeon
CGAAGATCAACAATGGGCGGGCCTTCTACGTTGAACCGGAGCATCTCGGCGAATACGTTCTCGTCGACTACGTTTCTCACAAACGCCGCCGCGTCGCCTAACGCGGCACTTTCTCGATCACGAAACCGCGGGTCCTGTCCCTGGCTCGGGGCCGCGCGCTCGCCGCACCCTCCCGACCTTCCGCGTCGTTCGCTGCGCTCACTCCGCGTGGCCGGTTCCCGGGGCACCCGCGGCTCGCGCACAACCCGCTCGCCAGTGCCACCCGCGGTTCCGTCTCTCTGTCGGTAGCCCTACGCCAGTCGGCGTCCTAAGGAGAAGAACGCCGCCGCGGCGCACACCAGCGCTCCGATCAACGGCCAGTACAGGAGACCGAGCGAAGCGCCCACGAAGCCGAAGCCCGCGCCCAGGCGGTCGAGGCCGGGCGTCGTCAGGCCGAACAGATTCCCCGTTTGGAACGCCCACCCGCTGAAGGCTCCGACAAATCCGGTCCATGCGCCGAGGATCCCGGACGTCATCGTCGCGGACGCTCCCTCCCGTGCGAGCGCGCGTCCGAGCGTGACCCAGGCGACAACAGAGATGAGGGCGCCGAGCCAGCCGAGCACCGGGACTTGTTCGAAGTAGCTGATCAGCACGAACCCGACCGTGCCGACGACGAAGAGCCAGAAAGAGCGCATCAACCTGAGGCTAGCCGACTCGACGGCGGTGTTCCGTATCGCGTGAAGCGCTCAGCGACGCTCGAGCGCGAGACGCACCCCAAGGCCGACAAGGGCGGCGCCCGACACGCGCTCCAGCCAGCGTCGCGCCCCCCGGACGACCGCGCCGATGCGGTCGATCGCATATGCGTACAGCGGCAGCCAGACGAGGCCCAGCACCGCATGGATCCCTGCCAGCAGAAGCGACTTGGCGAGGACGTTGTCGCCCGGTGAGATGAACTGCGGCAGGAAGGTCAGGTAGAACAGCGCGACCTTCGGGTTCAGCACGTTCGACAGCCAGCCCTGCGCGAAGGCGGCGCGAGACGTGCGGGCCCGGGTCGCCACGGCCACGGCATCGTTGCCGGGCCGAAGCGAGTCCCGGATCGTGCGGACCCCGAGATAGGCGAGGTATGCGGCACCGGCGAACTTCACCACCGTGAAAGCTTCGGCGCTCGTCGCGAGAATGAGCGAGAGCCCGAGCGCCGATGCGGTCGCGTGGACGGGCAGGCCGGTGCAGATGCCGAGGCTCGTAAAGAACGCCGCACGCCTTCCGTCGAGCAACGTGACCTTCGCGACCAGCGCCATGTCCGCCCCAGGCAGGATCGTGAGCAGCGCCGCGATGCCTGTGAAGGCGACGATCGAGCCGTCCAGGGTCACCCTCTCTTCGCCGGGTCGCCGGTCTTCATGAACGCCAGGGCTCGCCGCCAGGCGTCGTCGCAGTCCCTCTTGTGCTCGCTGAACGTTCGGTCGAAGAACGAGTGCGGCGCACCCGGGTAGGTCTCGAGGTGGTGCTTCAGCTTCGCGCTCGTCAGTGCGCTATCGAAGGCCGCGATGTCGGTCGAAGGGATGCTCGCGTCGTCGCCGCCAAAGAGACCGAGTACGGGTGCGCGCATGCGCGCCGCCTGTTCCGCCGGGACCGGCCAGACCTCGTTCTCGCGCTTGCCGAGCCGGCCATAGAAGCCGACGACGCCGGCGAGACCGGGCTGTTCGGCCGATGACAGGAAGGCGATGCGTCCGCCGAAGCAGAAGCCGAGCACGAACACGCGGCGGGCCTTGGTCTCTTTCTCGAGGTTCGCTCGGCTCGCGGCGATGTCAGCGAAGACGCTCTTCGGCGTGGTCTGGCGCACGTGGGGCATGTAGTCGAAGTCGTCCGCGCGCCGATCCATCCCTGCGGTACGCCCGAAGTAATCGAAGGCGATCGCGTGAATGCCGGCCGACGCGAACCGCTCGGCGAGATCCTCGTAAAACGAGTGCAGCCCGCGTACGTCCGGCGCGATGACGACGCCCGCGTCGCCCTCTCCGGCACGTGCAAGATGCGCGCGGAACTTCGTTCCATCGGCGCTCGTCAGGGTCACGCCCTCGCCGCCGGATCCACCGGTCATCGGAGGAAGGAGATCGAAGGGAACGTCGGGCGGTTGAGCGCCCGGCGGATAACACAAGGCAGACCTCCTCGACTAGGTTTCCGTATGCTCGCTCAAGATGGCTGACCTCGCCGAGCGCGTCGCCGCGAAGATCACTGAGATGGAGCGTTATCTCTCCCGGACGGGCGGCCACGTCGAGCTCGTCGACGTGGAGGATGCGATCGCCCGGATCCGCGTCTCGGTGACGCGGCCGCGGACGGGACGGCTCGTCGCGACGCTGCAGCTCAAGAGCGGGATCGAGCGCGCGCTGCTCGGCGACATTCCCGAGCTTCGCGGCGTCGAGGCGGTGAATCTCCCGCCCTACACCGTGTTGGGCTGGGACCAGCCCGGATTCACACCGGTCGAGTTTCCGGAGAAGGACGGGAGCTAGAGCACCACCTTCGCGATACGCTCGAGATCCGCGGTCGGCGAGCCCTTCGGATCGGCGCGTAGCACCTGAAGGCAGACGTGGTCGGCGCCGCGCTTCCGGTGTTCGTCGATGCGACCCTTGATCGCGCCGGTGCCGCCCCAAGCGACGATGGCGTCGACGAGCTTGTCGCTGCCGCCCTCGGCGAGGTCCGCATCGCCCCACCCGAGGCGCCGCAGATTGTTCACATAGTTGTCGAGCTCGAGGTAGCGCTTCATGTGTCGCCGTGCGATCCCGCGCGCGGCGACGGGATCTTCGTTCAGGACCGCCGCCTGCTCGACCGCGAGAAGCGGCGTGGGGCCTAGCTCTTTGCGCGCGAGCCTGGTGTGCTCCATCGGGACGAAGTACGAATGCGCACCGAGCGTGCGCTCGGCGGAGAGCCGCAGCATGTGCGGCCCAAGGGCCGCGAGCACCCGGGGCACGTCGACCTTCGGTCCGACGTACGGAGCGGCATCCATCGCGTCGAGGTACTCGCGCATGTACTCGAGCGGACGCGCGTAGCTCTGCCCGCGCGTCTGCACGATCGGGGCATGGCTCACGCCGAGCCCGAGCAGAAAGCGGCCGGGGTAAGCGTCGACCAAAGTGCGGGCTCCGTTCGCCATCGCGACGGGGTCGCGCGCCCAGATGTTGGCGATGCCGGTCGCGATGACGAGATTCGTCGTCGCGCCCAAGAGGAGGCTCGCGTGAGCAAAGGCTTCCTTACTGCCGAGACTCTCCGGAATCCAGAGCGCTTCAAACCCGAACGATTCGATCGCGTGCACGTAGTCCCCTGCGTCCGCGGCGGACATTCGCTCGACATCGTGCGTCCACACACCGACCGCGCCGAGCCGCTTGGCCCACTCGCGCGCGCCCTCGGTCATCGCGCGAAGCGTACCCGCGGGGCGCTCGCGAGGTCGAACTCACCCATCCGCCCGGGACCGAGGGCGAGAAGCTCCTCCCGTGCGGCGGTC
>DASPWX010000044.1:0-7076 GCA_035637615.1 Bathyarchaeia archaeon
AGGCGGGGATGATCGCGAAGCGCTTTCGCCGCGGCGGCGACGATGACATCCGTGTACGACGCGCCGGCCGCCTTGCGCTTCTCGTTGGCCGCGGTCATGTCGACGTCGCGCGAGATGGAGAACTGCGGCTGCTCGCGAACGCTCTTTGTCATGCGCTCCGCAATGGCCCGGCGCATGCGCGAAAGGGGTTCCCTCTTTTCTCCGGAAGAAGTCGCGGGCGAGGACGACTTTGAGGTGGCCGCAGCATCGACATCTTCGAGAGTCACCCGACCGCCGGGACCACTCCCACTGATCCTTGAAATGTCGACACCAAGCTCTTGAGCCCGTTTGCGCGCCGCTGGAGATGAGCGGACTCGATCACCGTCAGACGGCCCGATTGGCGGTTCAGCCTCCGAGGGCCCCCGCCCGCCGCGGGAGCCCGGCCCGGTCGCGGGCTGGGCTGCGGCGGGTAGAGAGGGTTTCGGAGGCTGAGCCGCAACCGACTCAGCAGGGATCGGCTCGTCCGCCGTCTCTGTGATGAGCGCGATAACGGTGGCCACGGGAGCGGTGGCGTCGGCGGGGTAGAGGATGCGGCGGAGGGTCCCGGCGGTCGGGGACTCGACCTCCATGGTTGCCTTGTCGGTCTCGACCTCGAAGAGGATCTCACCCGCCGCGACGGGGTCCCCGACGCGCTTGTGCCACGCGACGATCCGACCCTCGTCCATCGTGAGCCCCAGCTTGGGCAGGATGACACGCGTGAGGCTCAGGCGACGAGCTCCTTCCCGACGCGGACGATGTCCTCGACCTGTGGCACCACGCTCCTCTCGAGATGCTGCGCATACGGGATCGGCGTCTCGAGACCTGCCAGGCGTTTCGGCGGCGCGTCAAGATCATCGAAGGCTTCCTCGGCGACGAAGGCTGCGATCTCAGCGCCGTAGCCACCGCGCTTGATCGCCTCGTGCACCACGAGGAGGCGATGCGTCTTCCGCACCGACCCGAGGATCGTCTCACGGTCGAGTGGTACGAGCGTGCGCACGTCGACCACTTCAGCCGAGATACCGTCGTCGGCGAGCTTTGCCGCGGCCTCGAGCGAGAACAGGACCTCCCGCGACCAGGTCACGATCGTGAGATCCGTCCCCGCGCGCTTGACGTCGGCTTTGCCGAGCGGCACCAGATGCTCCCCCTCCGGCACCTGTCCCTTCGTACGGTAGAGAAGCTTGTGCTCGAGGAAGATGATCGGATTCTCGTCGCGGATCGCGGCGGTGAGCAGACCCTTCGCGTCGGCCGGGGTCGACGGCATCACGACCTTGAGGCCGGCGATATGCGCGAACCACGCCTCGAGCGATTTCGAATGCTGCGCGGCATTGCCGCGGCCCGAGCCACCCTGGGTCCGGAGCACCATCGGAACCCGCGCCTGGCCGCCGAACATGAAGCGGTTCTGCGCGGCCTGGTTCACGATCTGATCCATCGCGAGCCCGGCAAAATCGACGTACATAAGCTCTACGACCGGACGAAGCCCCGTCAATGCGGCGCCGACGGCGGCACCAACGATCCCTATCTCACTGATCGGCGTCTGGCGGATTCGTGTTGGTCCGAACGTGTCGAGGAGGCCCGCGGTCACCTGAAACGCACCGCCATGCTCGGCGATGTCCTCGCCGATCACGATGACGCGCTCATCGCGCTGCATTTCGAGTCGAAGCGCGTCGCCGAGCGCCTCGTTGTAGAACATCTCGCGCGTAGCCGAACCTGCTTTGGAGTTGGGGGCCGCGACCTCTGCCCTCATGCCGGCAAACTCGCATGCTTCTCTGCGTAACGGAGCATGTTCCGGAAGTTGCTCTTCGCGGCGCGTGGTGCCGTGACCGGCTCAAGCAACGCCAACACCAGCCGCATGAGAGGCGTCCCCGTCCCTGCGGTCGTCACCAATGTCACGGTGTAGTGCACCAGACTCCCAGTACCCTTGGGTTCGATCCGGTATTCCTCAATCGCCACAGCCTCCGGATAGGCGCGTTCGAAGCGCGTCTCGGTCCGAACCTCATAAAGGCGCGGACGGTCGGCCGCCGTGACCACCGCCAAGACCACGTATCCGATGCCTCGTGCGGTGCCACGGCCGGTGTAGCGCGCGCCCTGCAGCGCCGGCCCTGGGGCCGCCGCGAGCGGCTCTTGCACGATGTACGGCGGGCAGAAATCCCATTTCTGACGCTCCGTCGGGTCCGCAAGTAGATCGAACAAGCGCTCCGGGCTCAGCCCGGATGCAGCCGTGTCCTGCACCGTCCGCCCGCGCTGATCACTCGCCTGCATACACGTCCTCGGGCAGCTTGATCGGCGACGCGGCCGGCCCCTGATCGGCCCACGCGACTGAGCGCTCGATCTCCGCGGCGACCTCGCGGTCGATCGCGTCGAGGTCGGCGGGAGACCCAAGCTTGTCCGCCACGATCCAGACGCGAGCGTCGGCGATCGGGTCGTACTGCTTGCGCCACCCGTCGATCTCGTCCTTCGTCTGGTATTTCCGCGGGTCGCCGTAGTAGTGGCCCTCGTGGCGGTACGAGTCGGCGACGATGAACGTCGGGCCCTTGCCGGCCCGCGCGCCCGCGACCGCTTCGCCCGCGGCGGCGTAAACCGCCCGCACGTCGCGCCCGTCCACGTGTATCCCGGGCATCCCGTAACCCTCGGCACGCTTCGCGATGTCCTCGACCGCGAACGCGCGCTTCACCGGAAGGCTCTCGGCGTACTGATTGTTCTCACAGACGTAGATCGCCGGCAGCTTCCAGATCGCGGCGAGGTTCAGCGATTCGTGGAACGTGCCTTGGTTGACAGCCCCGTCGCCGAAGAACGACACCGCGACCTGATCGGTCGCGAGCTGCTTCGCGGTGAGTGCCGCGCCGGTCGCGATCGGGATGCCGCCACCCACGATCCCGTTCGCACCAAGGTTGCCCTTCGACGTGTCGGCGATGTGCATCGAGCCGCCCCGACCTCGGCAGTATCCCGTTTCCCTACCGAGAAGCTCGGCGAACATCTTTCCAAGATCCGCGCCCTTTGCGATGCAGTGCCCGTGGCCGCGGTGCGTGGACGTGATCCAGTCGTCGTCCCGCAGGTGGGCGCAGACGCCGGCGGCGATCGCTTCTTCTCCGGCGTAGCTGTGGATCGTCCCCCAGATCTTGTTCTCGCCGAAGAGCGTCGTCGCGCGCTCCTCGAACGCGCGAATCGTCCGCATGACGCGATAGAGGTTGAGGGCCGTTGCGCGGTCGATCGCGCTCATGACGCAGCCTGCGGATGGAGCATGACGCGGATCGCGCCACCGCGGCGCTCGGTGAATATCTTCCAGGCCTCCGCGAACGAGCGAAGCGGGAAGTGATGCGTCACCAGGCTCGTGACGTCGACCTTGCCGTCGGCGAGCAACGCGAGCGCGCGGCCGGAAACGCCCTTTGGATTCGCAAGTGAGCCGAGAACGTCCAGGTTGCCTCGCACGATGGTCGAGAGGTCGACGCCGGAAAGCTCGACTCCGGTTCCGGTCGCCCCACCAAGGACCACCCGGCCGCCGCGACGCGCGAGGGCGATCGCCTCGCGTGCGGCCTCGGCGGTACCGGCGAACTCGACGATGAGATCCGCGCTGCCTCGTAGCCGCCCGACGTCCGCGACATCGATCACCTCGTCCGCCATGTCGCGGACACGCGCCAGCCGGCTGCCTCGGCCAACGAGCGTCACCCGCCCGGCGCCGAGCGCTCGCGCCAGCTGCGCGGCGCAGAGCCCGATTGCGCCTGGGCCGACAACGACCACACGCTCGCCCCCGGCGATCCTGCCGCGTTCGAGGGCCCAGAGCGCGACGCCCAGGTTGTCGGTCCACGCGCCTTGGTCGAAGCTGACGTGCTCAGGTAGTAGATGGAGGGCGGCCGCCGGTACCGCCGCGTAATCGGCGAGGCCACCGCCAATCGTGAAGCCGACGTGGGCGTGGCCCGTTTCGCGTTTGCCGTAATTGAGACAGAGCGTGTACATCCCTTCACGGCAGCGATCACAGCTGCCGCAGCCTACGTGTACCTCGACGCCGACCCGCGCGCCGACCGGGAATCGCGCGTCGTTCGACAGCGCGACTTCGCCTGCGAATTCGTGGCCGGGCACGTGCGGGAACTTCGTAGCCGGGAACTTGCCCGCGAGGATTTTCGCGTCGGACGCGCAAACCATCGACGCACGCACGCGAACAAGAACCTCGCGCGGTTCGGGTCGCGGGGTCGGGACCTCGCGCACCGCGAATTCGTCCTGCGCCCCGAAGACCACCGCCAGCATCGTCGCGGGTATCTCCGCCGGCCGGGTTGACTCGCCGACCACGCTCTTCATGTTCGTGGCCGGCCCGGAAAGCGATCGATCGAGACGAGCTGGTCGAGCGGCAGTCGCTCGATGGTCGGCGCCTCAGCGGCATGGCCGAACGTGAATGTCCCCAGAAAAGTCCAGGACAGCGGAACGTTCAGGATCTTCTTCGCTTTCTCGGTGATCCAGTGCTGCACGAAAACGCCGCCGTAACCTAGCGAGTGCGCCCGCAGCCACATCGCGTAGATGGACATGGCCGCGGCCCATTCGAAGCCGTTGTCGGCATGGACATTGGTGAGGCTCTTCGCCGGATCCGCGAGCACGGCGATGACTTCCGGTGTCTCCAGATCGTTTACGCGGCCACTTGGCCCGTCCGGCCGGAAGATCGGGTCCCAGTACGCCGACAGATCCTTCGACTCCTTCGCCAGCTCCTGCAGCTCGCGCTTGATCGACGAGCTCTTCACCCAGATGAAGCGCGCTGGCTGTCGATTCGCGGGTGATGGGGCCCAGCGCGCCGCTTCCAGGATCTCGTTGACGTCGGCGTCGGGGACCATGCCCGATTTGAAGGCGCGGACGGCCCGACGCGTCCGGATGAGCGCACCGATCGAGCCACGAACATCGACGCTCACGGTTCGACGATCACTTTCAGCGCGCCGTCGATGCGCTCGTTGAACGTCCGCAGCGCTTGGGCGAACTCGGAAAGCTTGAAGTGGTGGGTGATGAGCTTCGCCGCGGGGATGCGGCCGTCGGCGATGAGGGGGATCACCTCTTCCATGGTGTTCCGGTTCGCACGGACACCGTAGAGATCGATCTCCTCGAGGACCACCTTCTGGAAGTCCACCGACGACGGCTCTTTCGGGATTCCGGTGAACGCCACCCGTCCGCCTTTGCGGACCATCCCGATCGCCTGCCGGACGGAGTCCTTGGTTCCGGCGGAATCGACGGCGACATCGGCCCCGAGGCCGCCCGTCATCTCGCGGACCCGGGCCACCGGATCGCCGTCGTGGTAGTCGACCGTCTCGAAGCCAAGCTCCTTCGCCCGGTCGAGCCGCTTGCCGCCGCCGACGACGATGCAGCGAGCAGCGCCGAGCGCTCGGGCGCACATCGCGGTGAGGAGACCCATGCCACCCGATCCGACCGCGACAAAGAGGTCGCCGGGTTCGATGCCCGGCCGCTTCACCGAGTGCAGCGCAATCGAAGCGGTGTCGCAGAGCGCGGCGACGTCCAGGGGCATCGCGTTCGGGATGCCAAAGACGCTCTTGATCGTGTGAACGACGTAGGTCGCATACGCGCCCTGCGTGTAGTGGCCATACTGGCGGTGGCCGAGGTCCTCTCGACCGTAGTTGAGGCACAGGTTGTACCGGCCGGTTCGGCACATCCGGCAGTAGCCGCAGCCCGAGTGGCTGGTCCCGGCGACGCGTGTTCCCGGGATGAAGCCATAGGCGGTCGCGACCTCGCCCGCCTCGACGACTTCGCCGGCCCACTCGTGGCCGGGTATGAACGGGTAGGCGCGGGGCCAGCGCCCCTTGAAGGTTCCCTCGACGATCTCGGCGTCGGTCCCGCAGATCGCGATCGCGCGCACGCGCGCGAGGACCTCGTTCGCTGCCGGGCGCGGGATCGGCACGTCCTGGCGGATCTCGAAGTCGTGAGGCCCGGTCAGTACGAGCGCCTGCATCGTCGCGGTCTTCGGTGGCGTCGTCGTCCGAACGGCGCTCATGGCTGGAATGCCACCACGCGGCAGATGCACCCTTCGCCGTTGACCCAGCGCCAGGGGAACGCGCCGACCTCGATGCGCCGGCCGGCTACCTCGGCCATCTCGCCGCCGAGGTTCTCGAGCATCGGGATGTTCGCCTTGGCCATGTGGTAGTGCACGTGCTCGAAGTCCTTCATCGGTAGGGTCTCGTCGATGGGCTTTCCGGTCTGCGCCTCGTACTCCTTGACGAGATCCGGGCGGAAGTAGCGGACGCGCACGTAGAGCGAGTGGTCCATCGAAGCGAGGTCGCCCCCGAACCAGCGGATCTTCTTGTCGATGAGGTAATCGCACACCTCCGGCATCGGCCCGGGGTGGCGGTCGAAGTAGGTCACGTCGTCGCGGGTGGACTTCGTCCAGTTGTAGCGGTCCCACCCGGTGTAGAGGATGACGACGTCGCCCTCGCGGATCTGCTCCCCTCTCGGAAGGCATGAGAGGACGTCCTTGAGCGAGTAGTAGGACCAGGGCTTGGTGATCGGACGCAGGTCGATCACCAAGCCCGTGCCGTAGAGATCGCCGATCGGGATCTCGCCCAGGTGCTTGCCGGTCGGCCAGTAATGGATCGGCGCGTCGATGTGCGTGCCGGTGTGCATGTTCGTGCGCACCAGCACGGTGCTCTTACCGTCGCGATGGTGCGTCGTGATGTCCGTCACCTGGATCGCCTCGAACTGCGGCCAGGTCGGCATTCGATCGCCCCACGGCTGGGTCAGGTCGACGAGCTTCGTCATCTCCCTTCGCCGATCAGTACGGAAAGTCCTTCACGCGTCCGAGCTGGTCGACGACCTTCTTCACGATGGTGAGATCGGTGACGTCCTCGAACTTCAGGTCCTTCGTGATCTTCCCGAACCCCTTCTCGCTCGCGATCGTCCCTTCGATGTTGGCTTTGAGCAAGCCTTCGTTCTGCGGCCAGGCTTTCGCCTTCACCAGGGTGTCGAAGGTATCGGCGACAACGTCGGCCGCTTCCTTCGTCTGGGTCACGCCGAGGTCGATGATCTTCTGCCGGTTCGCGGAGTCGTACATCGCGCGGTTCGCCCGCATGAGCGCGCGG
>DASPWX010000045.1:0-3629 GCA_035637615.1 Bathyarchaeia archaeon
TGCGTAGTCCGACTCGAGGTGTTGCGAGAGGACGAGGACGGCGGTGCCCGGGTAGCGCGAACGGATTTCGCGTGCTGCGCGCAGACCTTCGTCTGTATGCGTGGGAGGCATTCGGATGTCGACGAGCGCGACATCGGGGCGGAGGTCGCGGACGCTCGCAAGTGCGGCATCTGCGTCACCGACTTGGTCGACGACATCGACTCCATTCTCCGCGAGCAGACGAGCAACTCCTTCGCGAATCAGCGGCGCGTCGTCGGCAATTACGACCCGCATGGGATCTCGGCGCAGACGGTCGTCCCTTGCCTTGGCTCGCTCTCGATCACGATCGTTGCGTCGAGCGCCTCGAGTCGGTCACGGAGACCCGCTAGGCCGGAATCAGCCGTAACGCTTGCGCCGCCGACTCCGTCGTCTGTCACCGTGACGCGAAGTGCGTCCGGTTCTCGCTCGAGCAGCACCAACGCCTCCGAGGCCGAAGCATGCTTCACGACGTTCGTGAGGGCCTCCGAGACGACGAAGTAGGCGGCGAGCTCGACAGGATCTGCCAGACGATCGCGCATCGTGCCGCGCACCGTCACCGGCAACGGCGTTCGTCGGGCAAGCGCCTCGACCGCGGCTTCGAGACCCTCGTCCCTCAGAAGTGTCGGGTGGATTCCCCTGGCGAGTTCGCGCAGTTCGGCGATTGCCTGCTCGACCTCGTCCTGGGCGCGCGAGAGGACGTCCGATGCGGCCGCGTCAGCTCGAGAAGCTTCGAGCCCGAGTGCGACAGACACTGTCACGAGCCGCTGCTGTGCGCCGTCGTGGAGGTTCCGCTCGATCCGCCTCCGCTCGGCGTCAGCTGCCGCGACGATCCGCCCGCGCGACGCCCGCACCTCCGCGAGCTGCGAACGCACCTCTGCCGCCAGACGCTCGTTCTCGAGCACGAGCCCGGCGGTTGCACGAACCGACTCCACCAGCGCCGGCTCATCGAGCAACGCCGGATCGTGAACGAGTGCAGCGACCTCTTCGCCGCCCGCGGTCACCGCCGTGACAGCACGGTCGGCTCCCTGCGGCAGCTCGATCGGCCGGCCCGTTGCGTCGACGAAACGACCGTCCCCGAGTCGGTACGCAACCTCCAGCGTCGGGTCGCCGAGTGCCCGCGCGAGCCGCTCGCGCATACCGGCCGCCGCCTCTGTTCGCAGTTCGACGACTAGCTCAGACGCTTCTGGTCGACGCAGCCGCGACCACACGATTCCCGCCACGACCCCGAGCGGAAGCGATACGGCGACTGCTCGATCGATCGTGCCGAGCGTGGACGTGCCCGCGTCGTTCGCGATCGCCCAACCCAGCCACACGACGCCGGTGGGAACCGAGACTGCCGCGGCCATAAGAAGCGGCGCCTGCGCTCGCCGTGCCGGACCGCGCAAGGCACGCAACCGCTGCACGACGAGAAAGAGCACGACCAGAGCAACGGCAACGCCAGAGATCTCCTGCGCTCGGTCGACTGTGTGGGCGAAACTCGCATGCGGCGCGACGGAAAGCGCGTCGCGTCCGTCCGGAACCACGAATGCGCCGACGAGCTGCCCGCCAAACGTAACTGCGTAGGCGCAGACGATCGCGATCCTCGCAGCGCGCGACCAGGGGCGGCCTTCGGGAAAGGTCAGCACCAGCTGAACCAGGAAGGCCGCCCACAACCCCTCAATTACGAACCCAAGCGTCCACAACGCGTGCGAACTAGCCCACTCGAGATCGGCGCCCAGAAGCGCGAACGCCGTCGCGGCGAGCAGCCAACTCGCTCGACGCCAACGCGGTCGCTCGAGCATGACGACTGAAGCCGCCACCAAAGCCCACGAGAGCGCGAGGTCCGCAGCGACTCGCGCCCCCGGGACTCCCTCGTGAACGCCAAGCCAGCCGATCACAAGACCCGCAGCGACGGCGACTGGCAAGAGCAGCACAGGATCACGGAGCACGCCTCGCCGCGGCGACGCCGTGATGGCGGCAGACGTCATCACTCGAGGAGCGCAGCGAAAGCCGCTGCCGATAGCTTCGACTTCGGGATAAACCCGCGCGCCCCACACGCCGCGATCCGTTTCCCGTAGTCGTCCGCCTCGCGCGACGAGATAAGCACAACCGCAGGGCCGTCTACTGCTGCGAGCGCCGTCGCAACCGCGAAGCCGTCGCGATCCGGGAGCTGCACGTCAAGGAGCACGGCGTCAGGCGCGTCGGCAGCGACCGCCGCGAGGGCTTCCCCCGCGTCCGCTGCTTCGCCGGCGACGATGTAGCCCGCATCCTCGAGCAACTCCCGCGCGATGGCGCGAAACGGCTGGTGATCGTCGACGATCAGGACGCGCTTGCGCACATTGCAATCGTCGCACACCTCTCTCGCAGCGGCTCAGGGTTTTCCCTGGAATCGCCCGAATTCGCTGGAATCCCGGACCAGCGCGGTGGATGATGAACGGTGTGACAACTCCCTCGGCGACTGCGCGCGAACCGACTCGCCACCGATTCCGACTCGCAATCGTCCTGGCGTCGGTCGTCGCCGCCACCGTCGGGTCGGTTCTCTTGGCCACCCATCACTCCGGCGAGAACGTGACCACACGCGGCGTGACCGCGACGCTGCGTGTGCCAGGCCACCCTCGCTGGTTGGCCGCTGGGCGAGATGCGCTCTGGCTCGCGCTCTCCGATACACGGAGACCCGTCCGCGACCGACCGCTCCTCCGTCTCGATCTAGCCTCGGGCACGGTCGAGCGAAGGATCCTCCTCGGCGGACAGGCGACGTACCTGGCGCACGTGGGCAAGAGGCTGCTCGCCTCCGTCGAGCACGTCGGCGGCAGCGGATCCGGGCCGAGCCTGATTGTCGCGCTTGACTGGCGCAGCGGCCGCGTCCTCTTGCGCAGACAGTTCCCGACATCGGTGGGCCCGCTCGCAGAAAGCGGGAAGAATCTGTGGGCCCTGCAGGTCAGACCCGCGACGCTCCTCCAACTCGACCCGCTCACGCTGGTACCGAAGGCGCCTCCGCTTCCGCTCTCTCGTGGACGAACAGCGGGACTCGCAGTCGGCGGGGGCTACCTCTGGGCAACGGCGTCCGATGCGGCCGACGTTCTTCGCATCGATCCCGTAACGCGTTCGATCAGGCGGGCACATGTGGGCGGTTCCCCGGTCGGAATTGCGGTCGCATCGGGGAGTGTCTGGTTCGTCGACCGTGACCGGGGCGCGATCGGGCGTCTTGACCCGCGGACGCTTCAGCCTCGCGGCAAGCCAGTTCGCGTGGGTGGGGAACCCGCATGGCTGGCGCGAGCCGGGCGCTACCTGTTCGTCGGCGATGCAGTCCAAGGGACGGCTACGCGGATCGACCTACGCTCGGGGAAGCCGGCGGCCCCACCGATCCGGGTCGCCCCGCCTGCGAAACCTGCGCCGGCTTTCGCCGTCGCGCCCGCAGGGAATTCCGTCTGGGTCAGCAGCTTCGCTTCGAGCACGCTGGCCCGGATCAGCGCGACCTCGACGGCCGCGCAACCGCGCGCGATCACGGCGACGAGTTCCCACACGGCTCGCAGCAACGCGGGTGCACTTCCTCGCGGCGCGAAAGTCATCGCGCGGATTGCGCTGACCCGCACCCCCGTCGATTTCGGGGGCGGCGCTCTCACCGCCGGGGA
>DASPWX010000046.1:0-3237 GCA_035637615.1 Bathyarchaeia archaeon
GGAAGCCCTCGAGAAGGTCGCCCTAGGTCCGGAGCGCCGCTCGCGCGTCATCACCGAGAAGGAGAAGTGGATCGTGGCCTACCACGAGGCCGGCCACGCACTCTGCTTCAAGCTCCTGAAGCACACCAACCCTGTGCACAAGATCTCGGTCGTCGCGCGGGGTATGGCGATGGGCGTCACCTGGTCGCTCCCGCAGGAGGACCGCTACTTCCGCACACGGAAGGAATTCGAAGACGACATCGCCGCCGCGCTCGGTGGCTGGGTCGCCGAGCAGCTCCACCTGGGCGGCGACGCCACCACCGGCGCCTCGAATGACATCGAGAAGGCGACCGAGATGGCGCGCCAGATGGTCACGAAGTTCGGGATGAGCGAGAAGCTCGGGCCGCTCCAGTACGGCAAGACCGATGAGCTCATCTTCCTTGGCCGGCAGATCCAGGAGGAACGGAATTACTCGGAGGAAGTCGCGAAGATCATCGACTCCGAGGTCCACGACATCGTCGACCGCGCACGGCAGCGCGCGTACGAGGTCCTGACGAACAACCGCGACAAGCTCGATCTCGTCGTCAGCAAGCTGATCGAGCAGGAAACGCTGGAATCGGACGAATTCAACAAGCTCTTCGACGGCGAGCCCGACGCGGGTGTTCCGGTCGCCGCATCGACACCGGATCAGTCGCCTCCCGGCGCTCCGGCTGGAGAAGAGCGCCGCCGCGAGAAGGGTGAGAAGGGCAAGGGGCCCGCGCCAGCACCGACACCGGCTTAGCGAGCGCTCACCCGCAACATTCGGCACGCCAAATGCTTGTAACCCCTAGCGATGGCAGACCTGATCGTCACAACACTTGCCCGTGTAGAAAGCAGTGAGCCGGCGCGTGTGGCTGCACTCTGGGCTTTCACGGTCCTCCTGGCCGTCGCTTTCCTGGCGCTGCTCGTGGGCGACCAGGTGCGCGCCGCCTCCTTCTAACTAACCGCCCAGTACCCTCCGCCGCGTGCGCCTCTTCGTCGCGATACCGCTACCGCCTGAGGTTGCGGTTCGCGCGGCGGCGATTCTCCCGACATCCCTTCCGGCGTTGCGCCGCGTGAAAGTGGAAAACCTCCACCTGACGCTCGCGTTCCTCGGCTGGACCGCGGATGAGCGGCTCGAGGAGGTCATCAGCGCTGCTCGAGACGCGGCGGCAGGCGTCTCGCGGTTCGAGCTGATCTTCGCGGGTGCTGGCCGGTTCCCGGAACGAGGACGGCCCCGGGTCGTCTGGATCGGCATCGCCGACGGAGAGTCGAGCGTGCTCCAGCTCGGCGCGAACGTCTCCGCCGGCCTCCGCAGCCGCGGGCTGCAGTTCGATGACCGCCCGCTCGCGCCCCATCTCACGCTCGCACGCGTTCCTGACGATGCGAGCAGCGCCGAGGCCAAAACAATCGCAGCGGCGGTCGAAAGCCTCCCAGCCCCGCGGTTCCAGATGGCGGTCGAGGAGATCGCGGTCGTTCAGAGCGTTCTCTCGCCGAAGGGTCCGCGGTACACCGCCCTCGCCACAGTGCCACTCGCACACCGTTAGCCGCTCCGGCAATTCCGATGGCTACACTCGGAATTCGACCGAAGGAGACGCCGAATGATCAGAAAAGCGGACCCGTATCGCGATACGGATGTCATCGACGCGCGCGCCCCGCGCACGAATCAGGCGATCGTGGGAACGCTGTCTCTTCTCGCTGTCGTGACCGGATGGTGGCCGATCCTCGGCCTTCTCGCGGGCCAGCTCGCGATCGGTCTCGCCTTCGGACGCCGTTACTGCATTCCTTGCCTTCTGTACTTCGAGGTCATTCAGCCGCGCATTGGCGAAGGTCCGATCGAGGACAGCCGCCCGCCCCGATTCGCAAACGTCGTCGGGGCCGTCTTCCTGAGCGTGGCCACGATGGCGTATCTCCTCGGCCTGAGCGTGATCGGTTTTGCGCTCGGCCTCTTCGTCGCGGCTCTCGCGCTCCTTGCGGCCACCACCGGCCTCTGCGTCGGCTGCGAGATCTATCGGTTCGCGGCGCGGGTTCGGGGTGTGCGAGCGCGACGCATCGATTCGGTCGACCTTGCCGACCTCGGGGCATCGGCGGGGTCGGGGGAGATCGTCGTGGAGTTCACGCATCCCCTGTGCACCGACTGCCGCTCGCTTGAGGCGGAGCTGCGGGCCTCAGGGCGCACCGTCGTGACCGTCGACGTCTCGCGCCGTCCCGAGCTGGCACGCAAGTACGGCGTCGTCCTCGTGCCGACCGCAGTTGCGGTCACCGCATCGGGTGCGGTCGTGGAGCGCCTCGCCTGACCGACGACCGACACGAGTCGCGGCTCCGTCGCGTCGAGATGGGCGTCGAGGCTCGCATCCGCGAGCTCGGTGACGCGGGCGAGCTTTCGGGTCTGCCCGGTGAAGGGGAGCCGCTGCCGGCGGACCCGGACGACGCGGCCGGAGAAGCGTGGGCCGCGCGCCACGTCATCCGAACGTCCGGGGCGCGACCGCTCTGGACGGAGCTGCGGCGCGAGGTCGCCGAGCGCCGGCTGCGGATCGTGACGAGGCTGCGCACCCACCTAGCCTGGGTCGCGCGCCGCCAGGAGCTTCTCGAGCATCTCTCATCCGAGCGCATCCTGTCCGAGGCGGCGGCCACGAAGCAGGCCGACGACCGCACGCGCGCCGAGGTCGCGCAAGCGATCGCGGAGTTGAACGCTCTGGTGCGACGCCACAACCTCGAGGTCACCGCCTCCAGCCTGCATCTTCCAATTGCCACTTTCGAAGGGCTTCTCGAGATCGCGCGAGCGCCGCGCCGCTAGCCGCCGAAGATCGACCGCGTCGCGGGTCCTGTCACGGGCTCGGGGCCGTGCCCTCGCCGCACCCTCCCCACCTATCGCGTCGTTCGCTTGGCTCACTCCGCGTGGCGGGTCCCCGGGGCACCCGCGGCTCGTGCACAACCCGCTCGCCCGTGCCACCCGCGGCTTGGTCGTTCCTTGCTAGCTACGCGGCGCGCTCGCCTCGTCCGCGGATGGAAGGCGGTCGCACCGGTCCGCGACGTCGGTAGTTCGCCAGGGCGTAGCGATCGCAGGCGATCTCGGCGCTCGATCCCCAACCGTGGGTCAGGTAGAGCCACCAGTGACAGAACTCGTGCAGGTAGAGGAACCGGATGACGTCCCGGCGCGTGCGGAACAGGACGATGGGCGTCCCGTCCGCGCCGAGGTCGACCATCTCCCGGAACGGCCGGAAGGGCTCGGGCACCTGC
>DASPWX010000047.1:0-3471 GCA_035637615.1 Bathyarchaeia archaeon
CCCTGATCGATGCGCTGCTCGAACTCCTCGAAGGTGAGGGGCCGGTTGTCGAGCGCGCTCGGGAGACGGAACCCCCATTCGACGAGGATCTCCTTCCGCGCGCGATCGCCGTGGTACATGCCGCGCACCTGCGGAATCGAGATGTGGGATTCGTCGACGAACGCGAGGAAGTCCGGCGGAAAGTAGTCGAGGAGCGTCCATGGCCGGCTCCCCGCGGGCCGCCGCGCGAGGTGCCGCGAATAGTTCTCGACTCCCGCACACGTTCCGGTCTCGCGCAGCATCTCCAGGTCGAAGTTCGTGCGCTGCCGAAGCCGTTGCGCCTCGAGCAGGCGTCCGGCGTTCTCGAGCTCCGCCACTCGGTCGACCAGCTCGACCTCGATGTCCTTGATCGCCTCGAGGAGCTTCTCGCGCGGGGTCACGAAGTGCCGCGCCGGGTAGATGTCGATCTTGTCCCGCTCCGCGAGCACCTCGCCGGTGAGCGGGTCGAGCTCCGTGATCCGCTCGACGTCGTCACCGAAGAACTCGATGCGTACCGCCAGCTCTTCGTACGCGGGCTGCACCTCGAGGGTGTCGCCGCGAACGCGGAACTTGCCGCGCATGAGATCGGTGTTCGTGCGCTCGTACTGGATGTCGACGAGATGACGGAGGACCGTGTCACGGCGGACGCGCTCACCTTTGTTCAAACGGACGGTCACCGCACCGTAGTCGACCGGCGCGCCAAGACCGTAGATGCACGAGACCGATGCCACGATGATCACGTCACGCCGTTCGAACAGCGACCGCGTCGCGGAGTGCCGCATGCGGTCGATCTCCTCGTTGCGCGAGCTGTCCTTCTCGATGTAGGTGTCGCTCCGGGCGATGTAAGCCTCGGGCTGGTAGTAGTCGTAGTAGGAGACGAAGTACTGGACTGCGTTCTCGGGAAAGAACTCTTTGAACTCGCCGTAGAGCTGCGCCGCGAGGGTCTTGTTGTGCGCGAGCACCAGGGTGGGCCGCCCCGCGTCGGCGATGACCTTCGCCATCGTCACGGTCTTCCCCGAGCCGGTGACGCCGCGTAAGGTCACATGGCGCTCGCCCGCCGCCAGCGCTTTCTGGAGTCCAACTGTCGCCGCGGGCTGGTCGCCGGCGAGATCCCACGGCAAAACGAGCCGGAAGGGGGCCTTCGCGGCTGGCCGATCGAGAGGAACTTGGAGCGTCTCGCCGTGGGGCATGGGTGCCTCATTCTAGAACAGGCGTTCTGCTACTGAATCGCCGCCCGCAGACCCTCTCATTGTCGCGCATCAACACCCGTTTGAGTCCCGTCCAGATGTAGGCCGTTGCTACAGTCGCCGCCGACACCCGCTGAGAACGTCCGAAGAGGGAAGGATAAGAGTGGAAGATCGATCGCGACGCCGCGCCCGACTGGTGCTGATTGTTGGACTTTTGTTCGCCGTCGGGGCCGGAGCGACGACCTTCTTCGTCGCGAACACGGCCAAATCCGAGGCTCCCGCACCCATCCCGACCTCGAGCATCATCGTCGCCGCCCGTGAGATCCCGGCGAAGACACAGATCACCGCGGCCGACCTGAAGCTCGTCAAGATGAACACCGAGGTAGTTCCCCCGGCCGCCCTCACGAGGCCCGAGGACGCGGTCGGCAAGATCACGATCACGGGCATCTCCGTCGGTGAGGCGATCCTCCCGACCAAGCTCGGCGGTCCGAACGGGCAGGTCTTCGTCGTCATCCCGGCGGCGTCTCTCGGCTCGGACGGCAACCCGCTCCCGGGCTCGCCGAACTACCGGGCGATGTCGATCACGGTTTCCGACGCTCAGGCGGCCGGAGGCAGCATCCAGCCGGGCGACATCGTGGACGTTCTCTTCAGCTTCACCTTCGACCCGGTCAAATACCTCATCAACCCGAACGCACAAAGACAGGGTCCGGACATCTCAGCCCGGATCGTCCTCGAGCGCGTGCCGATCCTCGCGCGGACCCTCGCGGTCTACACGATCCGCACCGACGCCACGACTGCCGAGCGCATCGGCTACATCCAGGCGTCGGGTGGTGTGATGCAGCTCCTGCTGCGAGGACCGAAGGATGACCGCGCCACCGGCACGACCGGCGCGACCTTCAAGTCGGTCTACCCCGTCTTCAAGTTCGAGGTTCCCGAGAAGATCGCGCCCTAGCTCGGCGCAGCTCTCGCCAAGCGTCACGCACGCTCTCGCGCGTCCGCTCGCGGTCGCCGTCGTTCACGATGACGGCGTCCGCCGCTGCCCGGAACTGATCGTCGGTGAGCTGTTGCGCGAGGCGGAGCTCCGCCTCGCGCTCACCGATCCCGCGAGCGGCGAGCCGCTCGATCATCGTCGACCGCGGAGCGACGACGACCCAGATGCGGTCGCACGCCTTGCGGAGGTCGCCGTCGAGCAGCTTGATCGCCTCCACAACGAGAACCGCGTCGTCGGGGAGCATCGAGCGGGCTTCGAGCACGCGGGCGATCACCCGCGGATGGAGGATCTGCTCGAGGCGGCGGAGCTTCGAGGGATCGCCGAAGACTTCGGCCGCGAGCTTCGACCGGTCGATCTCGGTGTCCTCGCCGAGCACCTTCGTCCCGAACGTCTGCACGATCGCGCTGTACCCGACGGTCCCCCGTAGCTGCTCGTCGTGGACGATCGCGTCGGCGTCGAGCACCTTCGCACCGAGCTCCCGCAGCATCGCCGCCACCGTCGACTTGCCCGCGCCCATTGGCCCAGTGAGGCCCACGACGAACGCCGTCACTCGCTCTTCTCGCTCTCCTTCGCCCACTCGTCATACAGAGTCCGCAGATCGCGTTCGAGGGACGCGTACTCTTCGCCGACTCGCCGCGTCTCCATGTAATTCCCGCTCTGCGCGATCTGACCAACCTTGTCCGACAGCTGGCGGAGCTGCAGTTCCATCGCGCTGATCCGGGCCTCCAGCGCCCGCATGCCATCGAGTCTTCGAACTGGCGATGCCCTTTTGTTCGATCGCCCCTGGGCGCCGGGGGTCCTGTCCCCGCTACGGGGTCGCTCGCTCCGCGCACCCTTCCCCGTTTGCGACCGCGCTTGCGCGGTCGCACGGGGCCCCTGGGGCACCCGCGCGTCGCGAGCAACCCTCTCCGCGGTGCCACCCCCGGCGCCAGGTGCGGTGAGCTCGGGCATTGGCAGTTCGGTGTTCGAAGCGCGCAGGCGCTGGAGAGCGGACCAGTTCCCTTCAAATCGCTTCAGCACGCCACCTTCGATCGGCCAGATTTCGGTCGCGAGCTTGTCGATGAAATAGCGGTCGTGACTAACGAAGAGCAAGGCTCCCTCGAAGGCTTGGAGAACAGTTTCCAATTGCTCGCGAGCAAGAAGATCGAGATGGTTCGTCGGTTCGTCCAGTACGAGAAGATTTGCGTGGCGAGCCGCGAGACGAGCCAACGCGAGGCGCGAGCGCTCTCCGCCGCTTAGCACGCCGACACTCTTGAACACGTCCTCTCCTCTAAA
>DASPWX010000048.1:0-5039 GCA_035637615.1 Bathyarchaeia archaeon
GTGCGGCAGCACGATACGCCTGAGCACAACCTCGGCTGATTTTGGGCGGCCCCCGAACGCAAACACCGGGCGCGACCAGTCCTCTTCGCCCATACGAGCGATCACGCCTTGAAGGCGCCGCCACCCCTCCTCGATCTCCTCCGCGGCGATCTTTTTCGACATCGACCCGTGCTCGCGCGCGATGACCGCGTTGATTTCATGGGTCGGCTCCCATTCGAACTCGAACGGCTCCTCCTTGGTAAGCGCACGGGCGATGAAGCCGGCCTGCCGTCTCAGACCCAGCCCGATGTGGTAGGCGACGATCACCGCCGGCCAGCCCTCGGCCGCGCTCTGGCGGCGAGACTGGTCGACACCGAGCCCCCGCACCAGTGCGAGAGCGTCGGTCACGAGCGTGCGGATGTCGTGAAGGGTTGAACTCCGCTCGTCGCTCACGGTGTGTTCGCAACGAGCCTGCCCGCAAAGAACGAGAGGATCCACTCGATGAGGAGGCTCGCACGATTCCGCACGCCAAGCAGCTGCATGAGGTAATTGACGCGCCACACCGTCCACGCCGGAAAACCGCCGAGCACGAAGCCTCCGAGCTTGGCGAACTCGGCGCCCGCCTGCGTCCGGCCGAGAGCAATGAGATCGCCCTTCCGGTGATAGACGAAGGGCGTGGTCGGCTGTCCGCGGATGAGCGCGACGAGGTTACGCGCGGCGGCCGGCGCTTCGAGCACCGCGACCTGGGCGAGCTGCGGGAGACCCTTGCCCTGGTTCTCGAAGTACGCGGCGTCGCCGAGCACGAGGACGTCGTCGCGCCCGTTTACGCGAAAGTGGTCGTCGACCACGATGCGTCCGTCCTTCGACTTCGCCACGTCGAGCGCGGCGACGAGCGGGTTCACCTTGACGCCGCCGGACCAGACGATGGTGCGGCCGCGCAGCTGCGCGCCATCCTTCGTGTGGACCACGCCTGGTCGGATCTCCGAGACAAGCGTGTTGAGTAGAACGCGCACGCGCTGCTGCTCTAGCCGCTTCATTGCGATCCTCGAGAGCCGCGGGTCCATGCCGGGGACGACACGGTCGGCGCCATCGAGAAGATGGATGGTGACGTCGGCGTAGAAGTTGATCGACGGATAGATGCGCCGAAGCGTGTGGTCCATGAGGTCACGGAGCGAGCTCGCGAGCTCGACCCCCACTGGGCCGGCGCCGACGATGATGAACGTGAGCTGCTCGCGCCGGCGCGCGATGTCGGTCTCGGTCGCGGCAGACTCGAAGATGTCGAGCACGTGGCGCTTCAGGGCCTCCGCGTCCGAGAGCCATTTCACGGGAAGCGCGTTCTCGCGCACGCCCGGGATGCCGTAGTCGTTCGTGACCGAGCCGAGCGCGATCACCAGGTGGTCGAACGGAAGCTCGCCGTCGGCCGTGCCGACTCGCCGGTGCTCGAGATCGATCGCCGTCACCTCGCTCTGTATGAATCGGAAACCGGCAGGCGCGGTCACGTCGCGCAGCGGATAGGCGACGGCGTGAGGCGGAAGCTCTCCGGTGCAGACCTGATAGAGCAACGGGGTGAAGAGGTGATAGTTCTGCCGGTCGACGAGAGTGACCGACGCATCGCCACGATGGAGGCCACGCTCGAGCCGGCGGACGAGGTGCAGCCCCGCGAAGCCGCCGCCGAGCACGACGATGTTCTTGGCCGGGCTCAATTGGCCTTGCCCGACGCGGCCTCGACGCGCTCGAGCTCCGCCAGGTAAGCGCGCGTCAGAGGATCGTCGGCGTCGATCGTGCTGGCGATGCGAAGCCGCTCGCGTGCGGCACCGATGTCGCCGGCGCGAAGGTGCGCGAATCCGGCATCGGCGATGTATGCGGCCTGTCCGGGACGGAGTGCCGCGGCGCGGTCGAGGAAGCCGAGCGCGTCCGCCTTCGAACCCGACGCGAGCAGGGCCACGCCGAGCTCGTGCATGACGTCGGGCTGCTCGGGCGCAAGCTCGAGCGCGCGTCGAAATGACACGGCCGCGGCGACGAAGTCCTCTGTCCGCCGCGCGGCGAGGCCCACGCCGAAATGCGCCTCCCATATCTCTGGGTCGAACGCGAGCACGCGCTCGAAGGCGGCCCGCACTTCGCCAAGGCGACCGACCTCCGCCGAGAGGGCGGCACGTCCAGCGCGCTCGAGCTCGGCCTCAAGCTCGGGACGATCGAGCCCGAGCCGGAGCCGACGCGCCTGCGCGAGCGCGTCGGGGTCTGCGGCCGCCGTCGATAGGACCGCATCGAGCTCTCGCGAGGCGTCCTCCCGGAGTCCCGTCGCGATGAGGACCCGCGCGAGATGTGCGCGCGCGCCCAAGCGGCCGTTCGCCGCCGCTCGTTCGAAGTACGCGCGGGCGGCAGTCTGATCGCCCTTCCCGAATGCGAGGATGCCGAGCAGCTCCTGCGCTCGGCCGAACTCCGCGCTGTCGGCCGCGATCCGCCGAAGGTGTGACGCGGCCTGGCCCGGTGCCCCTTCCGCCAGGTAGAGCTCGGCAAGAACGACGACATCGACATCCCGCAGTGGGCGCAGCGCGTGCGCATGCTCCAGCGCGACGATCGCCATGTTCGCTTCGCCGAGGTGACGCAGCAGCTCGGCGCGCATGTAGTGCGCACGCCAGGACCGCGGCTTCGACTCGACCACGTCCTCGAGCGAACGCGCGGCCCGATCCTCGTCGCCGCGCTCGACCGATTCGGCGGCCAGCACCAGGAGGCGGTCCTCCGCGCGCAGCGACTCCGGATCAAGGTGGATCGCTGCGACGTACTCGTTGAACGCGCGCGCGCGAGCCTCGTCGGCCGCGCTGGGGTTACCCGCCCGCAGGAGCGTGGCGTTCGTTTCGTCCTCGAGGCCCGCGAGAAACGCCTGGTACGACGGCTCGTTGGCGGTCTCGGGCGCGAGTCCGGGGGTCGGCACCCCCAAGGCTTCGGCCAGCCACGCCGCGAGTGCGGGCTCGGCCCGATGCAGCTCGTTCGGTCCCACGACGATCTCGTTCTGGGCTACAACTGCGCGGGTCCTCACATCAACGAGGCTCACCGCGAACGCGCGGCCGGTCGGGTCTTCGCGATAGAGACCGGTAAGCGTGTGCGTGGTGCCTAGCGACTCGCCGTACCGCGCCGCAAGATCGGGATCGGGGGTCGAGCCGAAAACCAGATACCCGGCGTCGCTCTTTGCCTCGGGCATGGCGACGAGGAAGACCGGACGCAGCTCGACGTTGGGGTTCTCGGCGAACCGCTCGACGAGGCGCCGTGCGACCTGACGCCCGATGCCGCCCGCTTTGGCGTCGCGGCCCTTCGCTCCGAAGGGAACGATCGCGACGAGGGGACGCGTGGTCGTCACCGGAAGCGGACGCGCACGGCCTGGCGCTTGCCGATCTGGACGAGCGGCTCGCCCCTGACCGGCACCTTCGTATTCGCCGTGGCCACCGTACCGTCGACGCGCACTCCGTTCTGGGCGATGAGCTTACGTGCCTCCGTCTTGCTCTTCGCGAAAGCCGCCACCACCAGATCGACGATGGGCATTTCGTTCTGCCCGTCGACGGTGACGTCGACGCTCGCCACCGCATCGGGCGCCGCTCCGCCCTTGTGCACGCGGTCGAACTCCCGCTCCGCGTCCTCTGCCTCGGCTCCCGAGTGGAGCTCGGTCGTGATGGTGCGCGCGAGCTTTCTCTTAGCCTCGCGCGGGTGGAGCTCCTTGCGGGCCAGCGCGTCAAGGGTCGAACGGACTTCTTCAATCGGTAGCTCGGTGGCCCACTCGAAGTAATGAGGCATGAGCCTGTCGTCGATCGCCATCACCTTGCCGTAGACCTCGCTCGGAGGGTCGACGAGCCAGATGCTTTGCGCGGGCTTGGACTTGCTCATCTTCTCGCCGTCGAGTCCCTCGAGCAGCTCGACGATGAACACCGACTGCGCGCGCTGGCCGACCATCTCCTGGAGCTCCCTGCCGGTAAGGATGTTGAAGAGCTGGTCGGTGCCGCCGAACTCCACGTCGGCTTCGATGGCGACGGAGTCGTAGGCCTGCAGCAGCGGGTACAGGAGGTCCTTGATCGGGATGGGCGTTTTGCGCTCTTGGCGCTTCCGAAATTCTTCGCGGGCGAGGATCTGCTGCGCCGTGAACCGCGCGGTCAGCTGGATGACGTCCCGGAGCCCGAACTTCCCGAACCACTCGTCTTGAAGCACGATCCGAGTGTTCTCGCGCGGCACGATGAGATGGAATTGATCGAGGTACGTCTGGGCGTTCCGCATGACCTCGTCGCGGGATTTGAGCGGCCGGCTCTGGTCGAGATCGCTCGGGTCGCCGATCTGGGTGGTCCAGTCGCCGACGATGAGGATGATCTCGTGGCCCCACTGCGACAGCTTTCTTAACTTGCGTAACGAGATGGCGTGGCCGAGGTGGAGATTCGCGTGGGTCGGGTCGAATCCCTGCTTGATACGCAACTGACGCTCGCCTGAGGCGAGTGCGGAGCGGAGATCGCCGAGCACGCTCACTTCGCTCACGCCACGCGTGAGGAATTCATCGAGCTCGCGTTGTGATGGATGTGTCGGCACGCTCACAGGATACGTTTGGTGGCCCTACGGAGGTCTCGCGTAGCGAGACCTCACGTACAGGAAGAGCGCAGCTCGCGTCGTACCATGAGCGCATCCTGCGTTCGAAGACCACGCACGACCACGCGCTCCGGCGCGGGGCATATCGCTCGAAGCGGCGCCGGGGCGGCGGAGCGTTCAGCGGTTGGCGCCTCGCTCTGCCGTCGGGACTCTTCGCCATCATCATCGCGACCGGTGCGCTCCTCCTCATCGGCGCCGGGGCGGCGCTCGCATTTTTCGCCGGTGATCTCCCCTCCCCGCAGGACCTCGCGAAGGATCCCCTTGCGCAATCCACGAAGGTCTACGACCGCACCGGCACTCAGCTTCTCTACCAGTTCTCGGAAGAGAACCGTGAGGTCGTGAGCTACGAGGAGATCCCGCAGGTGCTCATCGACGCGACCGTCTCAGCCGAGGACAAGAGCTTCTGGACGAATCCCGGCGTGGACATCCTCGGGACCATC
>DASPWX010000049.1:0-4399 GCA_035637615.1 Bathyarchaeia archaeon
TACCTCACTCTCCGGGCTCTACTACGCGCCGAGCCTCACCGGGACGTACGAGTACGAGCAGATGATCGCCGCCTGGTTCAACGCGACGAGCACCACCTGTAGCGGCATCTTCTACGACTCCGAGACCGCGGTGAGTTCCAGCGGCGGGAGCGCTGCCAGCAACATCTCGGGCAATGTCGCGCACTCCGGGCAGGTGTTTAACGCGACCGGCTACCAGCTGCCGGGCTGGCCCACCGGGTCGCAAAGGGCATCGTGCGGCACCGTGCTCGCGGTGACGCATCATCTCTCGCTGAAGCCCGCGTCGCACACCTGCACCGTCACCGCCACGCTGAAGCACACCTACGCGCCGTACTACGTCTCCCCAACGACGACGAGCGTCGTAAACGCGGGCAACCTTGTCATCAATAAGCCGGCAGTCAGTGGTGGCGTGCTCGCCAACGATGTGCTCATCGCGTCGATCGCATTTGTCGGAAACCCCACCATCACATTCACCGGGAGCTGGACGCTCATCCAGCGCACGAACAACGCGACCGCGCCGGCGATGGGGCTCGCCGTTTACAGCCTCGTCGCGACCGGAACGGATCCGGCGAGCTGGACCTGGACGATCGGTCAGAACGCCGCGGGCGCCATCAGCGTGTATCGCAACGTCGATCCGGCGAGCCCGGTGGACGCCCAGAACGGCCAGACCAGGAGCGGAGCGGCCCAGACAACTCCGAGCATCATCGCTACCCAGATCGACGAGCTCTCCCTTGCTTCATTCGCGATCGCCTCGACAACGTCCATCTCCGGCACCGATAACTGGGCGAGCCCCCCGACCGGTATGACCGAGCGCGCGGACGTCGCGAACACCGCGACCACGTGGGTCGCCGTCAACCAGAACGACCATGTGGAGACCTCGGCGGGCGCGCTATCGGCGAGTACGGCGGCGACGGTCGGGACCTCCGGAGTGGCTCACCTTCTCACGCTTCGAGGCAAACCGGCCACGACGATGGGCTCGGTTTCGATGGCGGTGACCAGTCCGACGGCCGGGCCCGCGCTGTTCACGCGGAGCTTCGCCCTGTCAGGCGCGGAGACCTTCGACGCCAACGACCGACTTCAGCTCGACGTCGTGACGCCGAACGACGCGACGAACTGCGCGACGGCTTTGTACTTCGACAGCTCGGCGACCCCGTCGATGCTCACTGTCACCACCGTCGTTCCCGAGGGCATCGTCGGCCTACTGCTCCTCGCACCCGCGCTCCCACTCGCCGCGCGCTGGTGGAAACGGAGGCGGCCGTGAGCTCCGCGTACGCGGGCGGCGCCAGACTCGCCGGCGCGGCGCGGCCGATCGGCACGGTCATCGCCGTCGCATCGGTGGCGCTCCTCATCCTTCCGTTCTTCTCGACCTTCGGCGAGCTCCTGACCAACGCCGCGATGGCTGCGGGTTTCGACGCGTGGCTCGGGCAGTGGATCGCGCCGGTCGAGGGCAGGCTCGTGCACGGCGCGCTCGCGCTGATTGGGATCCAGTCCGCGTACGACGGCTCGCTCCTTTATGTGGGGACCGGTGCGGGCAGCCTCGCGCTTTACATCTCCTGGAACTGCGTCGGTTGGCAGACCGTCCTGTTCCTCCTCGTGTCGATGGCCACCGGTCTTCAGGGTGAGTACACGCTGCGCTCCCGTCTGGAGACGGTCGCGCTCGGCATCCTCGGCATCGCGATCCTGAACGTCCTTCGGATCACGGTCGTCGCGGTCGTCGCATATCTGTTCGGACAGCTCCCCGCAGTCATCGTTCACGACTACGGCAGCGTCATAGCGACCGTCGCTTTCCTCATGGCGTTCTGGGCCTTCGCCTACAACGTGGTCCTTGAGCGGATCGGCGGCGATCCGGACGAGCAGTCCCCCGAACAGGGGTCGAACGCGGTCTCTAGCCTGGCTACGGTGCCGTCATGAGCACGCTCCCGAACGTCCGGACGGGTCGCGCGGAAGCGCTGGTACGCGCTCCGGCGCGTCCGGCCGAGGTCACAAACAAATGCGCGCTCTGCGCGAACGGTAAGACACGGACCCTGTTTCAGGTGGACGGCACGCTCATCGTCCAGTGCGGCGACTGCGGCCTCGTGCGACAGGAAACGCGACCGCTCGCGGCCGCTGCGATCTACGACTCCGAGTACTACTCCACCGACAACCCCAAGGGTGGGTACGCGAACTATTTCCTCGATTCTGATGTGAACCGCCGCACGTTCCGCGATCGCATTTGCGCGATCGAGCGGCGTTACGGTCGTCGCGGCCGCCTCCTCGACGTCGGCTGCGCGCTCGGCGACTTCCTCCTCGAGGCGAAGGCCTCGGGTTGGGACGTCGAGGGCGTCGAGATCTCCGCCTTCGCGGCCGAGAAGGCTCGCGCCCGCGGCCTGCGCGTGACGACGGGTCGCCTCGAAGAGCTCGCTCTTCCGGCGGCCAGTTTCGATGTCATCACGCTCTACGACTCAGTCGAGCACCTGGTCGATCCGGTCGCCACGCTCGCCGCCGTCCGGCGGCTTCTCGTTCCGGGCGGCATCGTCCATCTGGTCACGCCGAACGTCGGCGGACTACAGGCGCGTCTGCTCGGTCGGCTTTGGTACCACTACAAGCCGGGCGAGCACCTCTTCTACTTCTCACATCGCACCTTGCGTGCGGTGTGTGAAGCCGCGGGACTCCGCTGGGAGAGCTGGCAGCGCTCGGCGTCGTACCTGACCTTCACGTACTGCTTCAACCGGATGCGCTACTACGCGCCGGCGCCGTTCGCCTTCCTGGAGTGGCTCGGCCGCACGTTCCGGTTCGGGCCATACGCCTTCCGCGTTCCCGTCGGCGAGATGGAAGCCTGGGCGCGCCGCGAGGAACTCGCCGGCTGACCTCAGTCATCATCATCATCGTCGTCCGCACGCGGTTGTCGAGGGCGCGGCACGAAGACGGACCGGCGTCGTGCGAGCAGTAGCGCGAACAAGACACCGAGCGCAGTGAGTCCCCACGCCACCCAACCCATCGTGAGGGTGCTCGAGTACTCGAAGATCACTGTGCCGGCGCCGGGTGGGATCACGAGCATGAGCCCCGGGCCCGCGTACTCAATTCGTAATGAGCGCTGCGAACCGTCGGCGCCGACGAACCGGGCGCTCCACTTCGGATAGACCGACTCCTTCAAAAGGACCGGCGTTCCGTCCGTCTGGATCTCGCGATGCTGAGGATCGACGAATTTCGAGACGGGCTGGGTTTCCGCGGCGCTCGCAGGCGCTGGAAGGAACGAGAGGAGATATTTCCGCTCCGCCGCGTTCGCTTTGGATTGCGCGTGATAGAGCAGGTTGCCACCGACGACCACGAGCGATCCACGCTGATGGGGCGTGGACACGATGAGCGGGTTCTCGCCCAAGGTCAGCTCGACGGTCGAGCCGGGCGAGGCCGCGACCGGAACCGCCGCTCCCCACGGCCCGCCTTCGAACGACGCCGGGGAGAAGTCGCTTTCTGCGATCCGCCCCGACCTATCCGCGACCGTCCACCGATCGAACGTCGCGCGTTGCAGCCGGCTCACCGGCCACGGGGAGGAGAGCGTCGCATCTCCAAGATCGCCCACGTCCCAGATCAGCTTGGCGCCGGCGGATGTCAGGGTTTCGACGTTCTGGCCGGCTCGCGCCTCGTCGCCCATGCGGGCGCCGGTGACGATCACCGCCGATGCATGCGCGAGGAGGTCGTCGGGCAGATCGGCGAGCGTGCCAGACCACCACACCGGCATGCGCGTGCGTGGGCTCGCGCCCTCGTCGAAGAGGAGCCGTGCGACGCGGTCGTAGTCGCTCGTGCTTCCGATGACGACGACGATCGGCGCCTTGCTGAGCGTGGCGATCGGCGCGGGAGTGATGTACCGGTACTGTCGGAAATCCGAACCGCGCGTCGAGTCGATGAGGCTGACCAGACCGAGCTGGGGAAGGACCGGCTCGACCTTCTCTTCGTTGGTCGACACGGTGAAGGAATCGAGCGCGTACCAATCCATGATCGCGTCGAACCGGGCCCGGTTCAGGGGCGGGTGGTACACGCTGTCGAATACCCAGAAGAGCCAGTCCGGATTGATCAGCCCGAACGTGTAGTAATCGCGGAGCTGCGGCTTGCGATAGACGTAGTTGAACCAGACGGCCTCCGCCGCGCTCAGCGGCAGGATGCGGTGGTCGAGGTCGTTGCCGTCAACGACGAGGGTGCGGCGGGCGATCGTCTCCGTCGCGGTGGGAATGGATGTGTCGGCGATATACGGCGAGCCGAGCATCGCTGGCACCGCGACCACGACGTTCGCCACCATCACGAGAGCCGCGAGACCGACGAAGATGCGGCCGCCCCGGACGAGAGGGGGAGCGAGGTATGCAAAGACCAGGGCGCCGACGATGGCGAGGAAATACGGCACCGTGTT
>DASPWX010000050.1:0-16117 GCA_035637615.1 Bathyarchaeia archaeon
GGATCGCGTCCCACATCGCGTCCGACGCGAGCTCACCGAGCGTGACCTCATCCAGATCGTCGTTCGCGATGTCCTGCGTGGACACCATGTAGTTCACGTCGCCGTCCCAGCGCGCGTGGAACGGCTGTATCCCGCGCGCCATGGAGGCGTGCACCTGCCTGCCGATCGACTGAAGCTGTAACCGATCGAGCTTCTGGTTCGTGAAGACGACTGAGAGCGTCGTGTTCGCCGAACGCGGCGCGCGGCCGGGCACCGGACCGGTCGGCTTGCCGCGGACGACCCTCCCGCCGCGGTCAACGATGCAGCCGTACGCGTTCACCACCACGAACGCGAGGATCCTGGTCGGCCCCCTCTCCCGATATGCGCCGCCCTGCCCCGCGAGCTCGGCACCCGTCCAGTGGCTGGCGGTCGCCGAGCGGCCCGCGCCACGGGCGCCCAGCGGAAATCGGCCGGGACGCATCGCGCGGACCGCGGCGCGGCCCAGCTCCTTGTCGGGATAGATGGCGTTCGCGCGGGTCCCGTAGTCGAAGATGATCGCGCCGGACACGAGCGCGATGTCCATCCACTTGGTCGAGTAGCCGCGCATCTTGAAGAGCTCCGCCGCAACGCCGGTCGATGCCTCGAGCCCATAGAGCGAACCGCCGGCGAAACAGATCGCGTTGATCGCGTCGAGATGCTGCCCGTTCACACCGGGCGATCCGCCGCGAACGTCGATCGACAGCGACGCCACCTTCGGCAGGTGGAAGACGGTGCAGCCCGTCGGGCCTTCCTCATACTCGGCGACACCGATCTCCAGACCCGGAAAGTCGAACTCGAGCGCGCGCCCGCCGGGAAACTCCGTACGCGGCACCGGGTGGACGAAATCGTTGGTCGCCGGGCCGCTCACCGCAGGGCGCGCTCGATCTCGTCGAGGTGCTCCTTCCGGTGCAGCGACCGATCCAGGAGACGCGGCCGGTTCATCGCCCGGATCTCGTCAAAGGTGGCGGTGGGAAGGTCCGCTATGAGGCGATCGATCGCCGCGGCGGCGCCGGTCGCGAGGTCGGCGGCCGCGGCGAGCGGGGTCGCCCTCCACTGCGGCAGCCCGGCCGCGTTCATGAACTCGGTCAAGACGTCGCTGCCGAACTCCATCGGTCGCCGGTCGCGCGCGAACTTCTCGAGCCGAGCCGCGCCGAACGCGTCCCAGAACGCGAGATGAGCCAGAAGAGCTGCGGCCGTCCAGCCGCCCGACAGCTCGACGGTCCGGCCACCGAGGCGCGCGACCACGGACGCCAGGCGATCGCGCGACGCGCGATTGCGTGAGTTCAGATCGCTCGTCACGTCCGGAGCGACTCACGGAAGCTCTTGTCCGTCGCGACCTTGAGCGCGGTCGCCGCGAGCGCGTCGATGACGACGAACGCGCTCTCATGGGCGTAGTCGCTGACCGACGCCTCACGCATCTTGTGCGAGTGGCCAGGAATCTCCTGCCCGCTGACGGGAAAGCCGATGTAGTCCGTCGGAACCTTTTGGGACACGTTCCCGATGTCGCCGGACGCGGTCACGAGGTGACCGCGCGACGGTGACTTCCCGCGCCGAATGAGCTCCTGCTCGAGCACATCCCCGAGCCGCGGATTTGCCTCGACCGGCAGGTACGCCCGCATCTCGTCCTCGATCTTCACCCTCGTCCCCGTCTGGAGCGCGGCACCCTTCGCCATGTCCTCGAACATCGCGACCATTTCCCGGAGCGCTTCCATGTCGGCGGCGCGGATCCCGAAGGCGCCGACCGCGCGAGACGGGATGATGTTCTGAGCGACGCCGCCTTCGCGGACGATCCCGTGCACCCGCGCCGTCGCGGGGAGGTGCTGCCGCCAGCCGTCGACGGCGACGAAGAGCGCGATGAGTGCGGTGAGGGCGTTGCGTCCCTTCTCCGGCGAGACGGCGGCGTGCGACGCGATGCCTTCGTAGATGACGCGCTTCACCGAGATTCCGAGGAGTCTCTCGCTCACGCTCCAGTGTCCGCCGGCGCCGGGATGCGAGAAGAGTGCGGCCACGGTGTCCTTGAACACACCTTTGTCGAGGAGGTCGATCTTCCCGCCGCCGCTCTCCTCCGCCGGCGTGCCGACGAGCTCGATGCCCGTCTCGAGATCCTTTGCTCCGGCCGCGGCCATAAGGAACGCTCCGACTATCGTCATCGAGATGAGGTTGTGGCCGCAGCCGTGTCCGACGTCCGGGAGAGCGTCGTACTCCGCGAGTAGGGCGACCGCGGGGCCTGGCGGGCCGACGCGGGCGCGGAACGCGGTCGGGAGACCGCCGAGGTTCCCCTCGACCGTGTGCCCGTTCTTTTGGAGCAGAGCGGTGATGCGCGCGACCGCGCGCTCTTCTTTGTATGCGAGCTCGGGGTCGGCGTTGATCTCGCGCGACAGCTTGATCAGGTCGGCGCGGAGCGTGTCGTTCATCCGGCGATCCGCTCGCGCAGCGGCTTGTCTGTCGCGATCCGAACCGCGGCCGAGCCGAGCGCCTCGGCGGTGATCATCGCGTTGCGGTGCGCGAGATCGCTGATGCTCGCGTCGCGCATCTGGACGGAGTGTCCGGGGACTGGCTTCTCGCTTACCGGGAAACGCACCCAGTCCGTCGGCACCTTGGTCGACACGTTGCCGAGGTCGGTCGACGCGGTGACGAGGATGCCACGCTCCGGCGATACGCCCTGGCGCTGGAGCTCCTCCGCGATCACGTCGCCGAGCGCGAGGTTCGCTTTCACCGGCTCGTAGTAGGGAAGATATTCGGCGATCTCGACCTGCGTACCGGTGAGGAGGGCGGCGCCCTTCGCAATCTCTCCGAAGCGCTGCACCATACCGTCGAGCGTCTCGCGCTCCTTCGCACGGAGGCCGAAGATCGCCTCGGCACGCGCGGGCACGACGTTCATCGCTGTGCCGCCGTCGTTGATGTAGCCGTGTACCCGCGAGTCGGCCTCGAGCTGCTGGCGCCATCCGTCGATGCCGACGAAGAAGCGGATCACGGCGTTGAGCGCGTTGCGCCCTTTCTCGGGCGCTGAGCCTGCGTGCGCGGCGACGCCGGTGAAGGTCACGCGCTTTCCGACCACCCCGAGCCCCGTCCCGCTCACCGCCCATCCACCCTGCCCGGCCGGATGCGAGGACAGGGCCGCAACCGTGCGATCGAAGACGCCTTTATGTAGGAGATCGATCTTGCCGCCGCCGTTCTCTTCGGCCGGCGTGCCGATGAGCTCGATGCCCACCTCGAGTCGCGGGGCGCTCGCCGCTGCGATCAGATACGCGCCGACGTTGCTGATCGCTATCAGGTTATGGCCGCAGCCGTGTCCCACCTCGGGAAGCGCGTCGTACTCGGCGAGCAAAGCGACAGCCGGACCTGTCGCCGGGCCCACTCGCGTGCGAAACGCGGTCTCGAGCCCGCCGATGCCACGCTCGACGCGGTGGCCGGCGCGCTCCAGGACTGCGACGATCGCCGCTTGCGCGTGGCGCTCCTGGTACGCGAGCTCGGGATGTCCGTGGATCTCTCGCGAGAGGACCGTGAGGTCGGCGATCTGGTCCTTGGTCAGCGTCGGCATGCCGCTGTATACTGTCCTAAGCAACCTTTCCCCCTTCTCACCAGCCGGATGCGCGCGCACCTCATGCGCCCACCGGACCCACGAAACCAGAGACCTGGGCGAAAAGGCCGCAGGCAAACTAAGGAGCGAACACACCGCTTGGACAATCCAGAACCCACCCCATCCGAGACACCCACGACCAAAGAGACCCCCGCTACGAACGCCACGAACGGCCCCGCGACGAACGGGGGCACCGCCACCGCGACGGCCACCCGCCGCGAGCCTTCTCCACCGGCACCCAGCCGCAAGTTCTACACGATCACCGAGCTCAACGAGAAAAAGCAGAAAGAGCTCGCGGAGATCGCGAAGGAATTCAACGTCGAGGGCGCGGCCGCCCTCGGCCAGCAGGACCTCATCACCCGCATCCTGCAAGCGCAGACCGAGGTTCAGGGCAACATCTTCGCGCAGGGCATCCTCGAGATCGTCGAAGACGGTTTCGGTTTCCTGCGGCGCCGCTCGCTCCTCCCCTCACCCGAGGACGTGTACGTCGGCTCGAGCCAGGTGCGGCGCCTCGGTCTTCGGACGGGCGACTTCGTGACCGGCCAGACGCGGCCGCCGAAGGACAGCGAGAAGTACTTCAGCCTGCTGCGCGTCGAGGCCGTCAACGGCATCGACCCGGAGCAGGCCAAGCGCCGGCCCGTGTTCGAGAACCTCGTGCCGGTCTTCCCGGACGAGATGTTCGACCTCGAGGTCGATAGCGCGAACCTCAGCCAGCGCCTCATCAACCTGGTAAATCCCCTCGGCTATGGGCAGCGCGCGCTGATCGTGTCGCCGCCGAAGGCCGGCAAGACGCAGCTGCTGAAAGACATCGCAAACGGCATCTCCGGGAATCACCAGGACGTCCACATCATGGTCGTCCTCGTCGGTGAGCGACCCGAGGAAGTGACCGACATCCGCCGATCGATCAAGGGCGAGGTGTTCTCGTCCACCTTCGATGAGCCGACCGAGAACCACACCCGCGTCGCGGAGCTCGCCCTCGAGCGGGCGAAGCGCCTCGTCGAGACCGGCCGCGACGTGGTCATTCTCCTCGACTCGATCACCCGCCTCGCGCGCGCCTACAACCTCGCGGTCCCGCCGTCCGGCCGGACTCTCTCCGGTGGTATGGACCCCGTGGCGCTCTATCCGCCCAAGCGCTTCTTCGGCGCCGCACGAAACATCGAAGGCGGCGGCTCGCTGTCGATCTTCGCGACCTGCCTCGTCGACACCGGGTCCCGCATGGACGACGTGATCTACGAGGAGTTCAAGGGCACGGGAAACTCCGAGATGATCCTCGACCGGAAGCTCCAGGAGCGCCGCACCTTCCCGGCCATCAACATCCCGGCGTCTGGCACGCGCCGCGAAGAGATGCTGCTCGCGCCCGAGGTCATGCGGCAGGTCATCCTGCTGCGAAAGATGCTCTCGGCGGTCGGCCAGATCGAAGGCACAGAGCTCCTGCTGCAGCGCCTCGGCAAGACCAAGACGAACAAGGAGTTCCTCGCGGCCATCGCGAAATCGATGGAGGAGAAGTAGGCGAAGCGCGTCAGGGACGACAGCTCTCACGTCCGCAATACGGCGTTCCTGCTCTGGATCTTCGCCTTCTTCGTGTGCCTCGCTGTCCTCGGCTTCATCGCGTTCGGCTACATCGGCCATGCCCTCGATGGTCTGCCGAAGCTCGGTTAGCTAAGGGCTTCGTCCTGTAGCCACGGGAGCCGGAGCAATCGTTCGCGCAGATAACGATCGGGAGCTATGAACTGCGGGTTCTGGCGCAGCACTCCATCGCTCAGCACGAAGGGGTGGGTCTCAAGGGCCCCATACGCGATACCGCGAGTGGGTATGCGCCCGAGGTCATACGAACAGAGACCGATCATCGGCAGGTCGGCGATCACCTCGTTCATCTTCGACTCGAACCAGAGGAAATCCTCCGGCGGCGGGAAGTGCGGAGCGTTCCAGGCGACGACGCCAACGAACCGTACGAGCGCGAATCCGCGCGCGCGAAACTCTTCGAGCGGAGCGATGAAGTTCTCGAGCTGCTGGTCTACGTCGGCATCGGCCTCACCGACCTTGATGCGGCCGGCTCGGCGATCGGCCATGGCCTCGTGACCCGTGTGCGCTTCGAGGTCTCGCAACAGGCGTTCGCCTACACCTGGTTCGCCGAAGCAGAAGAGCGCTTCGTTGGGACGATCCACTGCCGCTCGCATGAACTCCAGGACCGCGGGCCGCATCTCCGCTTCCCCATGATGGAGAAGGCAGATGTGACTGGGAACCGGGTACGCCGGTGCGGCGAGGTCATCGCTTCGGCGACTCACTCCTTCGGCACCCAGCCGTTCCGGTACGCACGAGCGACCGCCTCCAGGCGGGAACGCGCCCCGAGCTTCTCGATCACGGCACGGACGTGACCGCGGACGGTCGTGTACTCGATTCGGAGCTTCGCTGCGATCGCGCGGTTGTCGAGCCCTACCGCCATCAGACCGAGCACTTCGCGTTCTCGCGGGGTCAGCCGTTCGCTGCCGTGGCTCGGGGAGGGCCCTCCGGTAGCCCTCACCTCAGTCGGTCGATGACGGTGAGGGGGTTCGCGCCCACCGACGACTTTCTCGATCACCACCGCACCGGCACCGCTGCCGCGAAGCGCCGCGACCGACATGAGAAAAGAGCGGCTGTCACGGCCCACCCGATGCTCGATTTCGAAGTAGGTCACCTTTCGCTCGAGGACGGCGGCGATCGCGTTGGCGATTGCCTGCGTTGTTGGGTCGGAGTACCCGCGGTAACTCTCGAGAAGATTCGCGCCGATCGGCACACGCGGGAGGCTGCCTTCGCCATCATCGGCAGCCCACGCTTCGTCGGTCCACGTGACGTTGCCGTCGGAATCCAGGACGGCGATGCCAGCGCGCTGCAGATCGATGGCCGCCGACCGGGCCACCAGTTCGCCCGCCATGGTGCGAGTTTGCGCTTTCCAAAGACTGCGGTTGCATGGGCGCTACTCCAGTACAAATGAACGGGGCGATACGGAGGTTGCGCACCGCGGTCGGTCCGCACACATTTAGTGCTTGGCCGACCGACCCACCGCACGATCGCAGCGGCGTCCGACGGAGAAGCGCGCGCGACTCCTGGCCGCAGGACGGGCCGCGTTCAGCCAGACGGGGTACGCGGCAAGCGTCCACGAGATCTGTCGGGCGGCCGGAGTCGGGATCGGCACGTTCTACCAGCAGTTTCCAGATAAGTCCGACCTGATGCGGTTTCTCATGGACGATGAACACCAGTACCGCGTCAGCGCGTTCGATGCGCTCGCAGCCAAGCCGGCCGGCGATCTCGCATCTGAAGTGTCCCGCGTCCTTGCGGGGTCCGATCCGGCGTTGTTGCGAGCAATGGTCGAAGGCTGCGAAACGGATGGCCGGCTTCGCGATTTTGGACGGGATCTCCGGAAGGAAACGCATGAGCGGCTCGTGGCGGCGCTCTCACGGGTACGGGAGTCACGGAAGACCCGGCGTCCCGCCCTCGACGCGCGAACAGCATCGTGGGCGATGCTCCTGTTGGGCGACGCCGCGGTCGATCCGGCGGCAAGCGACGATCTCCGGAAAGTCATCGACATCCTCGCGTTCGCGGGAGACGACACCGTGGAGCAGGCCCGGGCCTGAAGTCGCGCGCGGCACGCGAACTGCCGCACACTCGCCTCATGGACCGCGTCCGGCTCGACATGCACATGCACACCGAGTATTCGCGCGACAGCCGGGTCGCTCTCGCGGACTTCGCCGACCTCGCTCGCAAGGCAGAGCTCGGTGCGGTCTGCATCACCGACCACGACACCATCGAGGGTGGACTACGGCTCCGGGAGATGAACACCGGTCTTCAGGTCATCGTCGGCGAAGAGATCACGACCGCCGACGGCGAGCTCGTCGGCCTATACCTCGAGAAGAAGATCGCGCCGGGTCTCACGGCCGATCACAGCATCGATCTCATCCACGAGCAGGGCGGGCTGGCCTACGTTCCGCATCCCTTCAGCCGCAACCGGCGCCGTCACCTCCGCCGATCGGTTCTCGAGCGCGTCGTGCCGAAGCTCGACATCGTCGAGGTCTTCAACGCTCGCGAGGTCGCATCGTCGAGCAACGTGCGCGCGCTCGAGTTCGCACGGCAGCACTCTCTCCCGGGTGGCGTGGGGAGCGATTCGCACCGCCCGATGGAGATCGGGCGGGCCTACGTCGACGTCGAGCCTTTCGTTACGCCGCAGGAGCTCCTGCTCGCGCTCCGCGAGGGCAAGGTCACGGGAACGCTCTCCGGCTTGGCGATCCACGTACGCACGTGGGTCGACATCGGCCGCAAGTTCATGCGAACACGCGTAGCGCGCCTTCGCAGCAACGCACCGTGACGGGAAGCCGTCCCGCGATCTGACCATCGGCGTGGACCGGAACGGCCTCAGGCGACGCTATGTCGATCACCTTTCCACGCAGCACCCGTGGCGGTCTCCCGGGACGGCCGGTGTGCCAGATTGCGGCTATCCACTTGAAGAGCTCGAGCCTGCCCTTGCGCGGGAAGATCGCCACGTCAAGCAAGCCGTCGGTCATGTCCGCGTTCGGGACGACCGGCAGCGCCCAGGCGTAGTAGGGACTGTTCACGATGAGGATCTGCAGGACGCTGTGCCGTTCGGTCTTTCCGTCGACCGTGATTTCGACGCGATGGGAGTTCGCCGTTGCCCAGCGCAGGATCCGCCGGAACGCCGGCCCCCACCGCCCACGCTCAGCCAGACGGGCGGCCCCGAACATGTCGGCGTCGATGCCGATGCCGCAGGTCTCGAAGAAGACCTTCCCCGCGACCTCGCCGACGTCCGAGCGCTTTACCTTTCGTTCAGCGATGACGCGCGCCGCGTCGATCGGCTTGAGCGGGATGCCGAGGCCGTTCGCGATGTTCATAAAGCTGCCGAACGGGAGGATTCCGAGGATCGCCTCGGTGCCGAGGAGAGCGATCGCGGCCGGCGCGACCGTGCCGTCGCCCCCCGCGACGAGCACCACACGAAAGCCCTCGGCGAGCGCGCTCTTGGCGAGATCGGCCGAGGTCGGTCCGTCGGCCTTCGTCTCGCGACGGTCGATGTCAAAGCCGGCGGCGGTGAGGAGGCGGACGCACTCCGCGAGATCGCCGTCCTCGGCGTGCCGCTGGCCGGCCGCGGGGTTCACGATCAGGACCGCGCGTTCCGGTGCGCCCATCGTCGCGCTTCATGGCACGTCGCAGGCCACATCAAGGCGGAGTCGCTCTTTCTCTTGCCTTCGGAGGGGGAGATGGTTCGCCCCAGCTCGACCGGCCTCGCGACCGCGTTCTTCCGGCTTTATCTCTTGGAGAGCCTCGCCTCGGGTCCGGCTCGACCGGCCGCGCTCCTAGCCGCTATCGCGGCCGAGCGGCTGCCCTTCGCCTCGGGCGCCTTCGGTCGCGCCCTGCAGTCTCTGATCGAGGGCGGCTATCTCGCACCGGCGGCCGCCGCGACCGTCTGCCTCACGGCGCTTGGCGCAGCCGAACGGATCGCAGAGCGCGAGCGGTGGTCCGTGATGGTGCCCACGCTGGTCCGCATCCTCGGAGACGCCGAGCCGCGGCCATTCCCGGTCGTCGCCGAACCGGCCGCGCCGCGTGAGCGCCCGGTCGCCGACGCGTACCTCGATCGGGTGCTCGTGACGTCGGTCCGCGAGCGGATCGCGGCGGCGCGCGATGGTGGACCCGCATTCGCCATCGTCCTGGCGCAGCTCGACGTCGACGGTGTGGGCGAGACGACACGCCGGGCCATGGTCCACCGCGCGATACGAGCGACCCTCGGGGCCACCGCGACCTTGCTCGGAGGCGACGTCAGTGCGTACCGCTACGGCGACTCGGGCGTCGCCGCGATCGCGGCAGTCGGGCGCGACACGGCACGCGGCGATCGTCTCTGCACGCTCGTGCGCGCTCGACTCGACGAGCTCATGCGCACGATGACCTCGACGGTCCGCGCGTTCGGAGCCGGCCGCTGGAACGTTCGGGCCGGCACGGTGACATGGAGCGAGGAGATCGCCACCACGACCGCCCTCCTGCGTCAGGCCGAGGCCGCGCTCGCTGCTGATGGCGAGCGCCGGGATGCCGCCTAGCTACGGACCGACAGCACCGTCCGACAGCAATTCGTTGACGAGGGCGAGAAGCTCGCGATTATGAAATGGCTTGGCCAGGAAACGGTCGGCCCCGAGACGTAACGCCCATTCACCAGACGAGAGGCCGGAAGCCGCGATGACCGGCGTCCGAGCGTGACCATCGATGACCCTGAGTCGCTTCACAAACTCATAGCCGTTGAGATTGGGCATCATCAGATCGACCACGATGAGCTCGGGCCGATGGGGATGGGGCTCGGCAAGAATCCTCGCCATCAAACCCTCGCGTGCAGTTTTGGGTGAGGCTACGCGGGATCGGAGGGACGTACGGAATCCTGATTCCATCGGCGCTGCCCTGATCCGGCGGCAGGCGTAGGATACCTAGGTACCTAAGGCTGAATCGTCCAAAGAACCTAGGCATCCTGAGCACGTAAGGGTTGGCGAGGCCGCCGAGCTGCTCGGCATTTCGGTGGACACCCTGCGACGCTGGGTCGCTGCCGGCCGCCTCCGGGTGCGTCGATCAAGTGGTGGTCAGCGCCTCGTGAATCTGAAGGATGTCCACGCCCTGCAGGCAAAGCGGCGACAGGCGGAGAGGCCGATCGTCGCCCAATCCGCCCGGAACCGCTTTCCCGGAGTCATAACGCGCATCGAAAAGGACCGCGTCGCCGCGGTGGTGGAAGTTCAGGCGGGACCACACCGCCTCGTGAGCATGATGACCGCTGAGGCCGCGACCGAGCTCGCACTCCGGCCCGGAGTGAACGTCGTCTGCGTGGTCAAAGCCACCAACGTGATCGTCGAGATCGCGCAGCGCGCTCGCGGCTCGAGCTAGACCGGTGCGGCGCCGCGTTGCGACCATCGCTGCTCTCACGTTGGTGCTTGGCGCCTGCGCGTCACCGAACCCGACCGGGACGCCGCAGCTCGCGGACGTCACTGTGTTCGCCGCCTCATCACTTACGGACGCTTTCAATGAGGCCGGCGACTCGTTCGCGAGATCGAACGGTCGAGTTCGTTTCTCATTCAACTTTGGCTCGTCGTCGACGCTCGCGACCCAGTTGACGAACGGCGCGCCGGCCGACGTCTTCGCATCCGCCGACGAGACGAACATGCAGAAGGTCGTCGACGCCGGTCTCGCCGCGGGCGCACCGCAGACATTCGCCACCAACAGGCTGCAGATCGCGGTGGCCCCCGGAAACCCGAAGAGGGTGGCCGGACTCGCCGATCTCGCTCGGCCCGATGTCGTCCTCGTCCTCGCGGCTCCGACGGTCCCCGCCGGCAACTACGCGCTCGAGGCGCTCGCAAAGGCGGGCGTGATTGCCAGGCCGGTGAGTCAGGAGGTGGACGTTCGCGCGGTCTTGAACAAGGTCAGCCTCGGCGAGGCCGACGCGGGCATCGTCTACGTCAGCGACGTGAAGTCCGCGACCGGCCGCGTGACCGGCGTCGACATCCCGGCGCAGCAGCAGGTCGTCGCCCACTACCCAATCGCGGTGGTGAAGGACTCGAAGAACGGGCCGCTCGCGAATCGATTCATCGACTACCTCCTTTCGCCCGAAGGGCAAGGCATCCTCGCCGAGTTCGGCTTCGCCAAGCCGTGAAGCCGGAACGTCCGCCCGTCCTTATCGCGGCGCTCGCGATCATCGCAGTCGCCTTCTTCGTCCTGCCGCTTATCGGCCTGGTCTATCGGGCGCAGTGGGAAACCGCGCTCGACGATCTGACCTCACCCGAGGCGTTGACCGCGCTCCGGCTCTCGTTCGTCGTATCCCTTGCCGCGACGGCGGTCGCGCTTCTGCTCGGCGTGCCACTGGCGTGGGTTTATGCCCGCGTTCCGTTCCGCGGACGCGACGTCGCGCGCGCGTTGACCACCCTCCCCATGATCCTGCCCCCGGTCGTCGGCGGGGTCGCGCTCCTCTTCGCTTTTGGACGACGGGGACTCTTTGGACCCGCACTCGAGGCGATCGGGATCCGCGTGCCTTTCACAACGTTCGGGGCGATCCTCGCGGCGACGTTCGTGGCGATGCCCTTTCTCGTCCTCACTGTCGAGGCGGGGCTGCGGTCGATGGACCGCCGCTACGAGGACGCCGCCCGAACGCTCGGCGCGGGCCGGTGGCTCGTGTTCCGGCGCGTGACTCTGCCGCTCATCGCACCGTCGGTCTTCGCCGGTGCGGTGCTGTGTTGGGCACGCGCACTCGGAGAATTCGGAGCCACGATCACATTCGCCGGGAATTTTCCGGGGACCACGCAGACCCTGCCGCTCGCCGTGTACATCGCGCTCGAGACCCGACCCGAGGTAGCGATCATGCTGAGCCTCGTCCTCCTCGGGGTGGCGCTCGCGATCCTCGTCGTCATGCGCGACCGGTACCTGCGCGCCTTTTGATGTTGACGGCCAGGGTCGCGGTTCGGCTCGGAAGGCTCGACCTCGACGTCGCTATCGACGCGGCGGCGGACGAGATCGTGGCCGTGCTCGGACCGAACGGGGCCGGAAAGACGACATTGCTGCGCGCGCTTTCCGGACTCGTGGCGCTCGACCGCGGACGTGTCGAGCTCGACGACGTCGTCCTGGAGGACCCATCGCGCGGTATCCGCGTGCCCCCGGAGCGCCGTCCGATCGGCGTCGTGTTCCAGGAATACCTCTTGTTCCCGCACCTGACCGCGATCGAGAACGTGGCGTTCGGCTTACGAGCGCGCGGGGGTTCGGGGCATGACGCGCGCGCCCGTGCGGCGTCCTGGCTCGATCGGCTCGGCCTCGGTGAATACCGGGAGGCGAAGCCGCTTGCCCTCTCCGGTGGCCAGGCGCAACGCGTCGCGCTTGCGCGAGCTCTGGCCATCGACCCGCGCGTCCTTCTGCTCGACGAGCCGCTCGCGGCGCTCGACGCGTCCGCGCGTGGCGCGGTCCGGCGCGACCTGCGGCGTCATCTCGCCTCGTTCGCCGGGATTCGCATCATCGTCACGCATGACCCCCTCGAAGCGGTCGCGCTCGCCGACCGTCTCGTGATCCTCGAGGGCGGTCGCGTCGTTCAGACCGGATCCCCCGCTGAGGTCACCCAGCGGCCGCGGTCGCGTTACGTCGCTGACCTCGTCGGCGTGAACCTCTTTCGCGGCATCGCGACGGCCGGGCACGTAGCGTTGGCCGGCGGCGCCGTGGTCCAGGCCGCGGACGGCGTCGATGGCGAGGTTTTCGCAACGATCCATCCGCGTGCCGTTGCGCTTCATCGCACGCGTCCGGAAGGCTCGCCACGAAACGTCTGGCGCGGTCATGCGTCGGCCCTGGACTTTCAGGGCGATCGCGTACGCGTGGGTGTCGAGGGTGAGATGGCGATAGTCGCCGAGGTCACGCCGGCCGCGGTGCGCGACCTGGATCTCGCCGAAGGCGGCGAGGTCTGGGTCAGCGTGAAGGCGACCGAGATCAGCGTCTACCCGGCCTAAACTCGCGGAATGCCAAGGAGTGCGACAAGCGCGCGGCCCGCGCCGAAGCTCATGAGCGCCGACGACGCTCTCGCACGCATCCTCGCGGGAGTACCGACGCTTCCCGCGGTCCAGACGCCGCTCCTCGATGCGCTCGGCCTCGTCCTCGCCGAGGACATCACGGCCGAACGCGACGTGCCGCCTTTTCGCAACTCGGCGATGGACGGGTACGCCGTTCGGGGTGACGACGTCGTGTCGGCGCCGGTCGAGCTGCGGGTGGTGGGCGAGGTCGCGGCGGGCGGCTTTCCCGATCGCGAGGTCGGACCGGGCGAGGCGATGCGGATCATGACCGGCGCGCCGGTGCCCGATGGGGCCGACACGGTGGTACGGGTCGAGGACACCGACAACGCGAGCGACATCGTGACGATCACGGCGTCGACGCCAAAGGGGATGGCGATCCGCCACGCCGGCGAGGATCTGCAGAAAGGCGAGCGCATCCTCGAGGCCGGGACGGTCCTGCGCGCCGCCGAGATCGGCCTTCTCGCGTCGGTCGGTCGCGCTCGCGTCCGGGTGCGCAAGCGTCCGCGAATTGCGGTGTTCTCGACGGGCGATGAGCTCGTCGACCTCGACGCGCCGCTCGAGCGTGGGAAGATCCGCGACTCCAATCGCTACACGCTCGCGTCGGCGGTGCGCGCGGCCGGCGCGGAGCCATGGGTCGGCGGCATCGTCCCCGATTCGCCCGACGCGTTGCGGACGGCGCTCCGCGAGGGGCTCGCTGCGGACGCGATCGTGACGAGCGGCGGGGTCTCGGTCGGCGATCACGACCACCTGAAGCCGGTGCTCGCCGAGCTGGGAACGATCGACTTCTGGGCGATCGCCATCCGGCCGGGACGTCCCCTCGCCTTCGGCGAATTGACCGACGGCGAGCGTCACGTGCCGATCTTCGGTCTGCCCGGCAACACGGTCTCCGCCCTGGTGACGTTCGAGATCTTCGTTCGCCCTGCGTTGCTGCGCATGCAAGGCCGAGCGAACGTCGCGCGTCCGAGGGCCAAGGCGCGACTCCTGGAGCCGGTCGACAAGATCGGGTCGCTTCGTTTCTTCGCTCGTGGGATTCACGACCCCGACGCGGGGACGGTCCGGCTCACCGGGCCGCAGGGCTCGGGAATACTTCGCTCGATGTCGCTCGCGAACTGCCTCATCGATCTGCCGGTCGGGCCGTCGCGCTTCGACAAGGGCGAGATCGTCGACGTGATCCTGACCGAGCAGCCGGAAGCGACAAGATGAGCGAGGAGCGATTCAGTCGCGACGAGCGAAACCACCAGCTTGAGCATTTCTCCGCGGCGCGGCCGCGAGATTGAGCAAGATGAGCGAGGAGCGATTCAGTCGCGACGAGCGAAACCGCCAGCTTGAGCACTTCTCCGCGGCGCAGCCGCGAGATTGAGCAAGATGACCGCAGCGAAAAAGCTCACGCATATCGACCGCAAGGGGGCCGCTCGCATGGTCGACGTCGGAGCCAAGGCGGTCACCGAGCGCCGTGCCGTTGCCCGCGGGCGGCTCCGCGTCTCCGCGTCGACGATCGCGCTCGTGCGCGACGGCACCACCCCGAAAGGCGACGTGCTCGCGGCCGCGCGCCTCGCCGGGATCATGGCCGCGAAGCGCACGAGCGAGCTCATCCCACTGACTCACCCGCTGCCGCTCACGCACGCCTCGGTCGACCTCGTCCTCGGCAAGGACGCGATCGAGATCGAAGCGACCGTGGCGACCACCGCGCGGACCGGCGTGGAGATGGAAGCGCTCACGGCGGTCTCTGTAGCTGGGCTCACCCTGTACGACATGCTGAAGTCCGTCGAGCGCGGGGCGACGCTGACGGACGTGCGCCTCGTCGAGAAGACCGGTGGAAAGTCGGGGACGTACCGGGCGTCGTGACGGTCCGCGCGGGGATCATCACCGTGAGCACGAGGGGCGCGGCCGGCGAGCGTGCCGACGAGAGCGGTCCCGCGATGCGCGAGGCTCTTGTGGCCGCGGGCGCCGAGGTGGTCCACGAGTCTCTCGTGCCCGACGACGTGGAACGAGTGGCGACCGCGATTCTGGCTGCGGTCCGTGCCGGTGCAAACGTCGTCCTCACGACGGGAGGCACCGGCCTCTCGCCGAACGACGTGACGCCCGAAGCGACGCGGCGCGTACTCGATCGAGAAATACCGGGAATCGCGGAGGCGCTTCGCGCGAAGTCGCTCGACAAGACCCCGCACGGGATGCTCTCGCGCGGCGTCGCCGGCGCGGTGGGGTCGGCCCTCGTCGTGAACCTCCCGGGCTCGCCACGCGCCGTCCGCGAATCGCTCGAGGTCCTGCTGCCTGTCGTCGCCCACGCCGTCGAGCTCCTCGCGGGTGAGACCGGCGAGCAGGGTCACGCCTCGGGCCGACGATGAAGCTCTCGATCGCACCCGAGATCGCGAAGGCGCTCGCGGCGAATGCGCCGGTCGTCGCGCTCGAATCGACCGTCATCGCACACGGACTGCCGCGCCCGCGGAACCTCAGCACCGCGAGAGCCCTGGAGACGGAGATCCGCGCGCTCGGCGTGGTACCGGCCACGATCGCGCTGCACGACGGCGTCGCCGTCGTCGGCGCGGGCGACGTCCTCCTCGAGCGCCTCGCGAACGAGGCCGGCGTGGCCAAGGTGTCGCTCCGCGACATCGCGCCCGTCCTTGCCGCGCGTTCGCTCGGCGCAACGACGGTCTCGGCCACGGTCGAGATCGCGGCGGCCGCGGGCATCCAGATCCTTGCGACCGGCGGCATCGGCGGGGTCCACCGCGGGGCCGAGCGAAGCTTCGACGAGTCCGCGGATCTGGAGGCCATCGCTCGGCACCCGGTCGTGGTCGTGAGCGCCGGCGCGAAGTTCGTCCTCGACCTCGCCCTGACCCTCGAGCGGCTCGAGACGCTCGGCGTGCCGGTGCTCGGTTACGGGACGGACGAGTTCCCTGCGTTCTACGTGCGGTCGAGCGGTCTCCGTCTGCAGTACCGCGTCAACGACGCGCTCGGCGCGGCGCGCATC
>DASPWX010000051.1:0-3414 GCA_035637615.1 Bathyarchaeia archaeon
CATCACGGTGCCCTGAGGTCAGGGTTTGGCCAGCGCCCCGTAGACCGCGACGCGGAGGCGGTAGAGCTCCTCGTCGTTTGCCCGACCGAAGTACACACGGTTCGTGAGCAGGACGATCGTGAGGTCCTTCGCCGGGTCGACCCAGACGCTCGTGCCGGTGAACCCGGTGTGTCCGAAGGCGTCCTCGCTGAAGAAGGGCAGTCCCTCCGGCGGGCGCAGGACGAGACCAATGCCACGGCGGATGCCACCACCGCGGTACTGCTCGGTGCGCGCGAGATCACGGAGCTCGTTCCCGATCACCGCGCCGTCGCGGTACACGCGGATGAGCGAGGCGACGTCCGCGGCAGTCCCGAACAGGCCGGCGTGTCCGGACACGCCGCCCATCGCGAACGCGTTCTCGTCGTGGACCTCGCCGCGCAGGCGCTTACGCCGCCACTCGGTGTCTTCTTCGGTCGCAGCGCACTCTGCGGTCGGCCGCGGCCCGAACTCGCACGTTCGCGCCTCGACGATGTCCAGCACGCGCTCGCGCATGACATCGCGGAAGGGCTCGCCCGCGACGCCCGCGAGGCCGGCGGTGAGCATGATGTAGCCGAGGTCGCTGTAGCGGAACTCGCCGATGTCCTGCGCGAGCGGCTCGCGCGCCGCGAGCCACACGAGCTCCTCCGGCGAGGTCGCCTCCTTCCAGAAAGACTTCCACCAGGCGAGTCCTGCGGTGTGCGTGAGGACCTGCCGAAGAGTGACGCGGTCCTTGCTGCCGCCCCGGAAGTCGGGGACGAGCTCGCGGAATGGCATGTCGAGCTCCAGCTGACCCTCGCGTACGAATGACAGGACGAGCGCGGTCGTCGCGAGCTTCGTGAGCGACGCGAGATCGAACAGCGATCCGGCTGTGCATGGCGCGTCCGGTCCGGCGCTCGGATCCGGACAGAGCGTGCCCGCCGCATATGTGTCGACCGTGCCGCGGCGCTCGACGCGAACCACCGCCGCGGTGCAGAGCGAGCCGATGGCCTCGTCGAGGATCCGTTTCGCCGGTGCGGCGAGGTCGGTCACGCGAAGTCGCGCATGCCCGCGCCGATGCTGAATATTCCGGGCACGACCGCAGGGAGCGAACCTGCGGGCTTGCGCTCCCCGAAGAGGACCTCCGCGGCCGCCGTGAGGCTCGGCTCCCGCGAGTCGTACGCGCAGACGTAGGCCGGGATGTCCGGCACGCTCAGGATGTCGTAGGGACCGCGAAGAGCCACGACCGCGACCGGCTTCTCCTTGGCCAGGGCGTTCACCAGATCGACCTGCTCCGGATACGCGAATAGGTTGGTCGTGCCGACGACCACGACGTCGGCGGCGCGGGATGCGCTCACGGCTCGATCGATCTCCGACGCGCTCGGATGCAGCGGCAACGACTGGCCGACCGCGTCGGGATGCTTCGCGGCGATGACGCTCCCGAGCGTCGGCTGTCCTTCGAAGAAGCTGATGTCCGCGTTCGTCGGCGATACCGCGAGGATCCGCCCGCGCAGCGGCAGCACGCCGGCGCGGTTGCGAAGGAGGGTTGTGGCGCCGCGCGCGAGGTCGAGCGCGGTCCGCGCGTTCGCGGCGAGATCGGGCGCTGACTGATCGCGACGCCCCTCGAGGATGCCGAAGCGCCGCTTCGCGTCGACGACGCGTCGCACCGATTCGTCCAGTCGCGCGCTGGAAACCGAACCCGAGCGAACGGCCTCCGTGATCAGGCGGTGTCCCTCGAGCTGGGCCGTCTCGTCGAATCGGAACAGCAGATAATCCGCGCCCGCCTGGATCGCGCGCAGCCCGGCCGCGGCCTCGCCGACGTCCTTGAGCGCACCCATCTCGAGGTCGTCGGTCACGACGAGCCCCTGGTAACCGAGGGTGTTCCGAATGAGCTCGGTCATGACCGTCCTCGACAGCGTGACCGGGAGCTCTGGCGTGGGATCGAGGGCCGGGACGACGATGTGCGCGCTCATGATCGCGGGGACGCCGGCCGCGATCGCGGCGCGGAACGGCGGAAGCTCGATTCGGTCGAGCGTCGCCCGGTCCGCCTCGATCTTGGGAAGACCCGTATGAGAGTCCGTCGTCGTCGAGCCGTGTCCGGGGAAATGCTTCGCGCAGCAAAAGAATCCTGCCGCGGCAGACGCCTGGACCGCGGCGGTCACGAGTGAGGAAACGCGTGCGGGGTCGCTGGAGAACGAGCGGTTACTGATGATCGGATTGGTCGGCTCGTCGTTGACGTCCGCCACCGGCGAGAAGTTCCAGTTCACGCCGAGAGCGCGGAGCTCGGCGGCGCTGATCGTCGCGGCGGTGCGGACGCTGCGCTCAGGGTCCGCCGTCGCAGCGAGCGCCATCTGTCCCGGGAGGATCGTCGCGCCCTTGTTGATGCGGATGACCGGGCCACCCTCCTGATCAATCTCGAAGAAGAGCGGTAACGACTTCGCCTCGCGTGCGATCTGATCGAGGTCCGCCACGAGCTTCGCGAGCCCGGCCGCGTCGGTGAAGTTCTCGGAGTACAGGATCACGCCGCCGATGCCGCGGTCGCGGATCATCGCCTCGAGCGAGCTCGTGATCTTTGGGCCGTGGAACGCGACGCTCATGAGCTGCCCGACCTTGCGTTCGAGCGACATCGATCCGACGACGTCGCCGCTCGGGCTCGGCGTCGTCGTCGGTGCGCATGCGGCGAGCGCGGTCGCCGCGGCCGCGCGCAAGAAGTCGCGGCGTCTCATGGGAGCTGGACGGGCAGACGTCATTCCGCCTGCCGCTTACCGGCGAGCACCGCGGCGAGAGCCTCGAGCGACGCAGGTACGTCGCCATACGAGAGGAGCGCGGGGACGTTCGGCACGAGCGCCGCGTCGTACGGGCTGCGGACCGCGCACAGCACCCCGCCGCCCGCGAGTGCTTCCTTCACGCGCGCCGCCTGCTCCGGCTGGAACCAGGCGTTCGTGGAGCAGACCACGACCGGTCCCGAGCCGCGCGGCGGGTGGCCATTGCTGGAGAACGTGATCCGGTCTCCGAGGTGCCGGCGCAGCGCGGCCTCGAACGTCGACGCCGGCGTCGAGAGCTCCTCGACCGGCGAGGCCTGGGTCGGCTCGAAATAGAGGACTCGTAGGACGCCCTCGAGCCGCGGGCGCGGCGGACCGATCTGGGTGATCGACGCCTCCGCGATCTGGAGCGCGAGGTCGCGGCGCGGCTCGTCGTCGAAGTCGGCATCGATCGCCGTCCTGCCGAAACGCTCGCGGAACCAGGTCGCGCGACGGAGCGCCTCGCGCGTGCGCTCCGGCCACACGCGGTCGGCGATCCATTGCGCCGCGGCGAGCTGTCGCTCCAAGCCGCTCGTCACCATCATCGCGTCGACGCCCGCCTCGAGTCCTGTGACGACGACGTCCTCGATGGAGATGTCGGCGATGCCGCTCATGTCGA
>DASPWX010000052.1:0-5901 GCA_035637615.1 Bathyarchaeia archaeon
TTCATCAGCGGGCACGTCACGCGCGGCGATGGCACACCGATCGAGGGTCTGCACGCCAACGCGAACGACGGCCTGGCGCCGTGCTGCCGGTTCATCGTCGGGAGCCAGACCAACCGCGACGGGAATTACCAGATCCTGGTCAAACCCGGCACGTACAAGGTCCTGTTCTTCTCGCGCGCGCCGTTCCTCGCCACCGACGGGCGACCGTACCTCGACCAGTGGTGGAATGGCGCGCCGTCCTTCGAGGGCGCCACAGCCGTCGCCGTGACGGCCGACGCGCCGCATATCGACGCGGTTATGACCTCCGCGGTCGTGATCAGCGGCCACGTCACCAACGCCACCGGCAGTCTCCCGGTGACGGGCCTCGAGGTCAGCGCGCAGGATGCGACTCGCTCTTGCTGTACGTTCGTGAGCGGAACCCAGACCGATTCGACGGGCGCGTACAGCCTCATCGTCCCGGTGAACAGCACCGTGAATGTCGAGTTCGGCGTCTTCGGTGGCTCGGATCCCGGTAGCCACTACCTCGGTCAGTGGTGGAACAACCGGTCCACCTTCGAGACGGCAACACCGATAAGCGCCACCGCCGATGTGCCCAACATCGATGCGCGCCTCGCGACAGGATTCCTGATCAGCGGGCACGTGAGCGAATCGGGCGGCGGAGCCCTCGCCAACGTTGACGTGCAGATGGTCGACCCAGCGATCCCATGCTGCCCCTTCCAGAACATCGCCCACACGCTGACGAACGCAGCGGGCGACTACTTCGTCGTGGTCGCCCCCGGGAGCTACAAGGTCCAGTTCTTCGAGTACCCATTCCCCGCGCATCCCCACATGCAGCAGTGGTGGCAGGGCCACCCGTTTGATCAGGGGGCGGATGTCCTCACAGTGGCCTCGGACCGCACGGGCATCGACGCGGTGCTCACGCCCGCCGCCTTCATCGGCGGGCAGGTCACCGATGCGGCTGGGCACGCGATCGCGGGGGCGGAAGTGACCGCGATGCTCTCCGGCCCGACGTGCTGCCAATTCGTCGGTAACGCGCAGACCGACGCCGCTGGCAACTACCGCTTCATCGCGCCCATCGGGGCGAGTCTGAAGATTCAGTTCACCGCCTCGTCCTTCGTGACCGAGTGGTGGGATGACAAGCCGTTCTTCTCCTCTGCCGACGTCCTGGTCGCCGACTCGAACAAGACGGGAGTCAACGCGCAGCTCGCGCGCGGCTCTGCGAATTCGGTGAGTGGCCGCGTCACCGATCGGGCGACGGGGCTTGCTGTCGCGGGGATGAACGTCGAGATCGCGCTGGCCGACGTGTGCTGCCAGGCGATCGGCGGCGCCGTCACCGACTCCAACGGCGAGTACACGGCAACGCTCGACGCGCCGGCCACCGTGAAGGTCCTCTTCTTTCCTGTCCCAGGTGGCCCGTCCTACGCGTCCCGCTGGTACAACGACAAGAACGACTTCAACGTCGCCGATTCATTTCTCGTCAGCGGCGCGGTGACGAACATCAACGAGGTTCTAGACGTCGGCGTGACGATCAGCGGTCGCGTCACCGACGCCGCGACGACCAACGGGATCTCGAACGTCACTGTGAGTGCACAGCCCAATTTCGGCTGTTGTGGCTTTGGCTCGAACACCGACGTCACCGGCCGGTACAGCCTCGTTGTCGGTCCGGGCACCTACCGGATCAGCTTCTTCTCGCCGCCCGGGAGCGACTATCTCGAGCAGTGGTGGAACAACCAGCCCGGTTACTCGGCGGCGGCTCTGCTCACGGTTCCATCGACCACGGTCGACGTCACTTCCATCAACGCTGCCCTCGTTCACGGCATCCCCGTGCGAGGCACCGTGACCGGTGCGTCGGGCGCGGGCATCGGTCAGGTCGGCGTCGTAGCCACACTCGACGATCCCGCTATCCCCTGCTGCGTCAGCTATCAAGCGCAAACCGCGACGGATGGCACGTACACGATGTACGTCCGGGCTGGGAACTACCGGATCAACTTCCAGCCACCGAGCACGACGGACTACGTGAGCGAGTACTGGAACGGTCAGCCCGACTACGGAGCGGCGACGGTTCTCAACGTGGCTGGTCCGACGGAGCACATCGACGCATCGCTGGACACCGGCTACCGCATCACCGGGTGGGTCACCGATAGCAACGGCGGCGCCGGTGTAGCCAATGTGTTCGTGGGAATCAACGACGTGATCTGCTGCGCGTCCGGCGGCTACGGATTCACCGGGCCAGACGGAACGTATTCGGCGACGGTCCGCGCCGGCACCTACACCGTGACCTTCAATCCGCCCTTCGGATCTGATTTCGTCATCCAGTACTGGAACGGCAAGCCGACTTTCGGCAACGCCGACCATCTTCTTGTCGGCGCCGCGAGGCCGAACATCGATGCGGTTCTTGGGCACGGGTTCCGTGTGACTGGTCGCATCTACGACGCCGCGAATCCGACGGTCCCGCTGCCGGGGGCGAACGTGACGGCGTCGACCGCGGGAACGCTCGATTTCGTCGCCAATGCGGCTGCCGGGAGTGACGGAAGCTTTTCCCTGTTCCTTCCAGCGGGCGACTACCTCCTTTCGTTCTACGGGCCGTACCTCACCGACTACGGCTTCGAGTACTGGAACGACAAGGCGGACCAGAGCACCGCCGACATCGTCCATGTGGCCGGCCCGGTGAGTGGCATCGATGCCGGCCTCGCGCGATTCATCCGGATCAGCGGACGAATCACCGACGATGCTGGTCACCCGGTTGCGGGTCTGTTCGTGAACGTGGATCGGCCCACCCTCCCCTTCACGTTCGTCGCCGGCGCTTCCACTGATTCGGACGGGCGGTACTCGGTCCTGGCTCCGTCAGGGTCGTACAAGGTCTTCTTCCCGAATTACGGTTTGCCTTATCTGAGCGAGTGGTGGGATGACCAAACGACGTTCGAAACAGCCACGGTCGTCGACGCGTCGAGCTCCGTCTCGAACATCGACGCGGTCCTCGCCCGGGGCGTCGTCATCAGCGGGCATATCCGATCGGCGACCGGAGCTCCTCTTACCGGCAGCGCATCTCTCGCGGATGCGAACGTGCCGTGTTGCTTCTTCTTGGACGGTCGTGGCACGCAAGCCGACGGCGCGTACTCATTCACGGTGGCTCCCGGCAATTACTTCATCGGCTTCTACGCCGAGGGCTACCAATTCCAATACTGGAATGGCAAGACCGACCCTCTCACCGCGGACGTGCTTTCGGGTGCGGTCGATCACCTCAACATCGACGCGGCGCTCACGCCGATCGGCTCGAGCCCGTCGGGTAGCTCGGCGGCGCCGAGTGACGGGACATCGGGCGCGATCGCCGACGGTCGTTAGGGAAGCACCTCGACCGTCGCGCTGAAGACCGCGAGGAGCATCGGACAGAGCGACCCGCTCGGGCAATTCACCCCGCCGCTCGCCTTGATCGACGAGCGACCGGCCGACGCGGCGAGCCAGATCGCCTGCGTCCCGCGCACCAGCATGTAGTTCTGGACCGGGTGGACGAGCACGATCCCGTCCGGAGGCTCGAGCTGCCAGTTGATGTCCTCGCCGAGCGCGATCTGGATGTGATCGCCGACGTGCGCCGTCACCGTCTGTTGATTCGACGCCCTCGTGACCATCACCGTATTCGCGGGTGGGGTGGGAGAGGGCGTACCGCCTGAGCCGGCCACGCTGCCACACGACGCGACCATCGTCGCGAGAGCGATGGCGAGCAGGCGAGCCTTCATGTGGCTAGAACGACGGCCGCGTCGGCGAGTTCCCGTGGCCGGTCGAGTGGCACGTTATGGCCTGCGTCGAGCTCCATGAGGCGGCCGTCGGCGAGCGTTTGGACCATCTGGCGAGCGATGTCCTCCGATAGGACATTCGAGTGCGTGCCGCGCACCACCAGGGTGGGACAGGCGATCGACGCGAGGGCGTCCCACCGATCCTCCGCCGGCATCCGGCCGCTCATGATCCGCTGGAGAGCCGCGGGATCCGAGCGCCAGACGAGTCCGCCGTCCTCTTCGCGGAGCGCGAACGTGAGCCGATTCTCGTAGACGGCGTCCGAATATCCCGGCGACGTCCGCTCGAGATACGCGCGCGCCGTTTCGCGGTCGGCGAACCGCGCGGGGCGACCGGTGAGCAGGCGCTGCGCGCGCTCCGCTCCCTGCGGAAGCGGGTCGGGACTCGCGTCGACGATGACGAGCGCCTGAACTCGCTCGGGATGACGCGCCGCGAGGTTGATCGAATGCAGTCCGCCCATCGAATGGCCGACGACAACCGTGCGTTCGATGCCGAGCCGGTCGAGGATCGCGAGCGCGTCGGCCGCAAAGTCGGCGGGCGCGTAGCCGTCGGCAGGACGCCCGCTCTCGCCGTGCCCGCGCGCATCCGGCGCGATGAGCTGGAGGCGTCCGGCGATCGAATCGGCGAAGAAATCCCAGTAGCGCCCGTAGTTGCCGATGCCGTGCAGAAGCAGCGTCGGTGGCGACGTACCCGGCCACGTCCAGTAGACGAGCTCCGTGCCTTCGCGGGTGACGGCGCCGCGCGTGGGCATCAGCCGAAATACTCTTCCATCGTGATCGCCGATCTTCGCACGCTGGTCGACCGCCGCGAGCTGCTCGTCGACTTCGCGTGGCGCGAGCTGCGCGCTCGGTACAAGGGCTCCACCCTCGGCTTCTTGTGGAACTTCGTCAATCCGCTGCTGCAGCTCGTCGTGTTCTGGATCCTCTTCGGGGTCGTGCTGCGCACCCGGCCGATCACGGCCTCGGGTGAGCAGCCGTACGCGATCTTCCTCTTCGTCGGGCTCCTCCCGTGGACCTTCTTCGCGACGTCGCTCCAGTCCGGCGCGTCGGCGATCCTCGCCAACGCACCGCTCGTCAAGAAAGTGCGGATGCCACTCCAGCTCCTTCCGGCCGCGAGCGTGCTCTCGGCGCTCGCGAACTTCCTTCTCAGCTTTGTGGTGCTGCTCGCGATCCTCGCCATCTTCGGACCGCGCCACCCCGAAGGCATCGTGTGGATCCCGCTCCTCCTCGCGGTTCAGATCGTCATGAATCTCGGTTTCGCGTACCTGCTCAGCGCGCTCGCCGTGTTCTTTCGCGACGTGCAGCACATCCTCGGGATCCTGCTGCTCGCCTGGTACTTCCTGACACCGGTGCTGTTCCCGGTCGCGGTGCTGAACGACCGGCCGGATCAGCTGCGCCTGCTGTACCTCAACCCGATGACCGCGGTCATCGTCTCGTACCAGCGCGCGCTGCTCGATGGCCTCGCGCCGCAGTGGGAAGCGCTCGCGTACTCGGCGACGGTCGCGATCGTCCTCTTTGTCGTCGGCTTCTGGTACTTCGATCGCGCCAAGGACGACTTCGAGAGCGCGCTCTAGTGGCAGACGCCCGGGTCGCGCGCCGCACGGCGCGCGAGCAGAAGCTTGATGCCCGAAAGAAGGCGCGGCGCGAGCGCCTCGTCGTGCGCGGGGTTTTCTGGCGCGAGGTCGCGCTGGTCATCGTCTGCGTGGAGATCGCGATCTTCATCCTCGCGTTCGATCCGTCCGTCCTCAACGTGTTTGATCTCACGAAGGCGAGCTTCACGCACGCGCTGGCCTGGGCACTCCTGGGCGCATTGCTCGTCATCGCGCTCGGCGATGGCATTCGCATCCCGGCGTCGCCGCTGTTCGTCGCGTTCTTCGCGGTCATCGCGACGGAGATCGTCACGACGCTCACTGCAGAGAATCAGTACGTCGCGCTGTACGGCGAGGTCGGTCGCTATCTCGGCCTGACCACGCACGCCGTCCTCGCGCTCACCGCCGTCGGCATCGCCGTTGCGATTGACTACCCGCGTCGCGCTCCCTGGCTCGCGTGGACGATCGGGATCGGAGCGGCGCTCGCGGGCCTCTATGCGGTCCAGCAGGCGACCGGTCACGAC
>DASPWX010000053.1:0-27094 GCA_035637615.1 Bathyarchaeia archaeon
GAACGCGAACACGGCCGAGAAGATGGCCAGGCCCGGTCCGACGCTCATCCACCACTTCATGTTCGCCAGGTAGCGAGTCGAGTAGGCGACGTCCTGACCCCAGGACGGGTCGGGGGGCTGAGGACCGAGCCCAAGGAACGAGAGGGCGGCCTCCGCAAGGATCGCAAAGGCCGTCGAGAGTGTTGCCTGGACGATGAGGGCGTTCGTGATGTTGGGGAAGATGTGGCGAAGCACGATGTGTAGCGGCGTGCATCCGACGGTGCGGGCCGCCACGATGTACTCGCGCGCGCGGATCGCGAGAGTCTGCCCACGCGTCAACCTCGCATATGCGGGAATCGCGACGATTCCGATCGCGATCATCGCGTTCTGAATCTGTGGGCCGAGAGCCGCGGTGATCGCGAATGCCAAGACGAGAGCCGGGAACGCCAGGAGCGCGTCGATACCGCGCATGATGAAGAGATCGAAGTGGCCGCCCAGATACCCCGCCGCAAGACCGATGCTGACACCGACGATGAAGCCGATGCTTACCGAGATGACTCCGACCGACAGTGAGATCCGGCTTCCCCAGATCACTCGCGAGAGAACATCGCGGCCGAGATCATCGGTGCCGAAAAGGTGACTCGCCCCAGGAGGAATGAGCGAATCGGTGATCGAAACCTTCACGGGGTCGTAGGGCGCGACGAAGGGCGCGAATACCGCGATGAAGAGCCACGCCACGACGAGTGAGCCTCCGATGATCATGCGCGGGTTGCGGCGGAGGAAGTAACGGATCGCGCCCCAGCGGTCGGCCTGGGGAGCGCGGATGACCACGGGGAGAGCGGCCTCGCTCATGCCGTGACGGTTTCGTATGAGATGCGTGGATCGAGCCACGCGTAGAGCACGTCGACGAGGAGCGTGCTGAACATGTAGGAGAACGCGGAGATGAGGACGACGCCCTGAACGACGGGGTAATCACCCGTGGGTATGGCTTGGACCGCGAGTCGCCCGATCCCCGGCCAGAAGAAGATCGTCTCGGTGATGAAGGCACCTTCGATGATCGCTCCGACCTGGATGCCGATGAGGGTGACGACCGGGATGAGCGCGTTCTTGAGGGCATGCCGGGTGATGACCGTACGTTCGTGAAGGCCCTTGGCGCGGGCGGTGCGCATGTAGTCCAGCCCGAAGACATCGAGGAGGCTGGAGCGAACCTGGCGCAGATTGATCGCGAGGCTCGCGGTCGCGAGCGTGACGGCGGGGAGGACCAGACGGCGAAGATTGTCCCCCGCATCCTGGGCGAGTGGCACGTACCCGCCCGGCGGGAAGATCTTCCCGGGTATGACGTAGGCGAACAGGAGGATGAGCACGATCCCCAGGAAGAAGCTCGGGAACGAGACGCCGGCGAGCGTGATGCTGGTTGAGAGGAGATCGACGATCGAGTTCCTCTTGACTGCGGAGAGGATTCCCACGACGAGCGCGACGGAGACCGAGAAGAAGAGAGCGGCAAGCCCGAGCTCGACGGTCGCGGGGAGGCGCTCCCAGACCGCTTCGAGCACGCGCTGGTGCGTCTCGAACGATCGTCCGAGATCGCCTCGGACGAGGTGGCTGAGCCATACCACGTATTGCACCGGCAGCGGTTTGTCGAGCCCCATCTGGATGCGCGTTTGCTCGATCGCGACGGGGTCGCGCTCTTCGCCGAGAAATACAAGCGCCGGATCCGCCGGCGAGAGACGCACGAGAATGAACACGCCCACGGTCACGAGGAACGCGACGGGTGCCATCAGCACGAGGCGACGGAGGATGTACCTGATCACTCCGCCGCCTCGTTTCTCACGTCACTGGGGACGTTCTATCGCTGGATCTGGGCCGCTTGGAAGCGCGGGATCCGGTCGGGGTAGGAGTCCATCCCAACGACGGATCTCACGCTCGTCAGCGCTGACACGGTAAATCCGAACCACACGCGTGAAGGATCATCGACCGTGAAGATCTGCTGCGCCTGGCGGAGGAGCGTCGTGCGCTTCGCCGGGTCGGGCTCGGCCCGTTGCTGCTTCATGAGCGTGTCCACCTGGGGATTGGAGTACGAGGAGTCGTTGTTGGGCTGGCCCGTGACAACGAAGTCATACGTGTTGCCGTCGGGATCGAGCCGGCCGCTCCAGCCCACGAACGTCATGCCCAGGTGCTTGTGCTGCTGTTGCAGCGTCACGATATCCGCCAGCGTCCCTGACTTGAGGTCCATCGTGATGTCGGCCTTGAGCAGCTCCGACTGGATGAGCTGGGCGAGCTGGAGTGTCGCCGCGTCTCCCGACGGAACGAGCAGCTCGAATTTGAGCGGACCCTTGCCGACGTCAGCGATGAGCTTTTTTGCTCCATCCGGATCGGCCTTCGGCCACGGCTTGAAGCTCGGGTCGTACGCGAAGTGCGCCGGCGAGATCGGCCCGTAGCCGACGAGGCCGACTCCCTGAGCCGGGCCTCGGTTCAAGATCTCGTCGCGATCGATCGCCATGGCGACCGCCTTCACGTAGCGCTTCTCGTTGAAGATATAACCCTGCGCCTCGTTCGGGACCATGCTGTTGAACGCGAACGATCCGACCTCCTGGTAGTTGAGCGTCGTGTCCGCCTTCACGGCGGGCACATCCTTGCCGTTGATCAGGTTCACGAGCTGAACGTTGCCGGTGCGGAGGTTCGTGAGACGCACGTCAGCGTCCGTGATGATCTTGACGGTCACCTTGTCGAGGTACGGAAGCTTGTTCTGGTTCGCGTCCTTGCCCCACCAGTCGGGGTTCTTCTCGAGCGTGTAGTGGTCGTTCTTGACCGCCTCGGTGAGGATGAACGGTCCGGTGCCGGCCTTGAACGGCTTGAGGGTAAAGTCGGCGCCGACGGCCTCGACCACCTTGCGCGAGACCATCATCCCCGCGCGGTCGACGAGGGCCCCGAGGAGCGGCGCGAACGCCGACTTCAGGTTGAACTTCACGGTCTTCGGATCGACGACCGTGACGGTGTCGACAGACGAAAGGTCTCCCGTCCGAAGCGACCCCTGCGTCGTCTTGTATCGCTCGATGTTCCACTTCACAGCGTCGGCATCGAAGGTCGTGCCGTCGTGGAACTTCACGTCGGTCCGCAGAGTGAACGTGATCGTCTTCCCGTCGCTCGAGGTCTCCCACTTCTCCGCGAGCCAGGGGATGATGTTCCCCTTGGGGTCGACGCGGACGAGCGAGTCGTACATCGCGTAATGGATGTTCCGATCGACGAAGAGACCGGAGAGCATTGGGTCGAGGTTCGCTGGGTCGTTCTCCAGCGCGAATGTCAGGGTGCCCCCGTACGTCGCCTTCGCGCCTGCGCTGGGCGACGCGCTCCCGCCCCCGGCGGGCTGCTGCCCTCCGGAGCAGGCGGTAAAAAGGACCGCGAACGACGCGAGAAATGCCACGAGATAGCGGGCGGAACGCATAGACATCCCCCTCCCGAACCGACCGGGTTTCAGGGAGGATACGTCCGCCCGCTAGGTCTGGTTCAGCGCCCTAGGTTCTATCGACCTCAGATTCGCGACGCTCTTCGACCACGCGCTCTTCCTGGACCCGTTCCCCGCCCTTCCTTCCGAGTGACGGAATGAGTGGAGGCCGCCGGATCACGGCCTCGCGCTTCACGCTGCGGGAGCCGACGGGTCCGACACCGACGGCGCGGCCCGGGACCGGTCCGGCTTCCCGGGCGACGTAAGGAGCCCTCACCGGCACGACAGCGTGCGACGGGGCGAGGACGCCGCCGAGCCAACCACCGAGGATCGCGGCGGCAAAGCCGAGCAACGCGCCGAACGTGAGCGCGTTGCCAAGGCTGTCCACGTTCAGTCCGGTCGCGCCGGGGGACAAGGGGAGGTTGTTCACGCCGATACCCGCAAACGCGCCGCGGGAGGCCGCGTAGCTCGCGAGCACGATGACGAGAAGCACGAAGAGGCTGAAGAAGGCGGTGAGCATGCCGTGCCAGCTCGTCCGATAACCCGCCATCCGGCCGGCAACGTAACCGCCGATCAGGTACGAGATGAAGATCCCGATGACGACCGGGACCGCGGGCGCGATGTCGTTGTTGCCGATGTTGGCGCCCACGAGCACGCCGGCGACCGCCGGCGCGACGAGCGCCATGGCGCCGATCGTCGCGATCCAGCCTCCGAGCACCGACATCCACGAGGTGCTTGGACGTACAAGGACTTGATTCACGATCACCCTCCTATGAAGAAAAGTTCGGTGGTGGTCGTGCACAACGCTGGCCAGCCCGTCGCCTGGCGGTCGGCTAGACGAGCGCTCCCTTCGCGCCCGCGGCTTTCGCGAATGTATCCGCGAGATCGGTCCTTTCCCACGGTAGGTCTGGCCTGCCGAAGTGGCCGTACGCGGCCGTCTGCCTGTAGATCGGGCGCCGAAGCCCAAAGCGCTCGATGATCGCGCCGGGTCGGAAGTCGACGTGCTCGCCGATGAGCTTGCGGATGGTCTCGTCCGCGACCTTGCCTGTGCCGAACGTCTCGACGTTGAGCGAGATCGGCTGTGCACCGCCGATCACGTACGCGAGCTGGAGCTCGAAGCGATCCGCGAGTCCCGCCTTGACGACGTTCTTCGCGACGTATCGCGCGGCATACGCGGCGGACCGGTCGACCTTCGTCGCGTCCTTGCCGCTGAATGCGCCGCCGCCGTGCCGGGCGTAGCCGCCGTACGTGTCCACGATGATCTTGCGTCCGGTGAGGCCCGCGTCGCCCATGGGCCCGCCGATCGTGAACGCGCCGGTCCCGTTCACCAGGTACTTCGTCTTCTGCAGCCATGAGTCGCCGATCGCCGGCCGGATGACCTGCTCGCGTATCTCGTTGCACAAGCGCTGGTATTCGATGCCGGGATCGTGCTGTGCCGCGACGACCACGGTGTGCACGCGCTTCGGCACGCCCTTCTCGTACTCGACCGTCACCTGGGTCTTGCCGTCGGGACGCAGGTACGGGAGCGTGCCGTCCTTGCGCGCCTTCGCGAGCTGACGCGCGACGGCGTGCGCCAGTGTGATGGGGAGTGGCATGAGCTCGGCCGTTTCGCGCACGGCGAAGCCGAACATCATCCCCTGGTCTCCCGCGCCGAGCTCCATCGGATCCGTGCCGTCGCGAGCCTCGATCGACTCGTTGACGCCCTGAGCGATCTCCGGCGACTGCTCCTTGATGGCGGTGAGGACACCACAGGTCCGGTAATCAAAGCCGTAATCGGCGTTCGTGTAGCCGATGTCCTGCACGACGCTGCGCACCAGACGCGGGACGTCGACGTAGGCGTGCGTCGTGATCTCGCCCGCGACGAGGATGACGCCCGTGGTGGTCGCGGTCTCGCACGCCACGCGCGAGTTGGGATCCTGGCGGAGGCACTCGTCGAGCATCGCGTCCGACACCTGGTCGCAGAGCTTGTCGGGGTGCCCCTCGGTGACGGACTCGCTCGTAAAGAGGACGCGATCCGCCGACTTGAACGACTCCGCCATCACGTTCCCGCCTTCCACGACCGCGCGTACTCGGCCTGGGCCGCGGACATGGTGTCGATGTTCATGCCCATGGCCTCGAGCTTGCGGCGCGCGATCTCCTCATCCAGCTCGCGAGGCACAGGGTAGACCCGCGGGGCGAGCTCCTTGCCGTGCTTCAATAAATATTCGATCGAGAGCGCCTGGTTCGCGAAGCTCATGTCCATGACGGCCGCGGGGTTCGCTTCGGCAGCCGCGTGGTTCAGAAGCCGGCCCTCCGCGAGGACGAACACCTTCTTCCCCGGGAGCTGGAACTCCTCTACGAACGGCCGGATCTCGCGCCGTCCCTTGGCCATCTGGGCCAGTGCTCCGAGCTCGATCTCGTCGTTGAAGTGGCCCACGTTCGCAAGGATCGCGCCGTCCTTGAGGAGGCCGAAGTGCTCGCGGCCGATCACGTTCAGATTCCCGGTCGCGGTGAAGAACACGTCGCCGCGCTTTGCGGCTTCCGAGACCGTCGCGACCTGGAAGCCATCCATCGCAGCCTCGAGTCCGCGGAGCGGGTCGACCTCGCACACCGTGACGATCGCGCCCATTCCTCGGAGGCGGCTGGCGACTCCGCGGCCCACCCAGCCGTAGCCGCACACGACGGCGCTCTTGCCCGCCAGCAGGAGGTTCGTCGCCCGGAGCAGCCCGTCGATGGCCGACTGGCCGGTGCCGTACTGGTTGTCGAACATGTGCTTGGTCTGCGCCTCGTTGACGGCGACGACCGGATACTTCAGCACGCCCTCCTCGGCCATCGCGCGCAGTCGGATCACCCCGGTCGTCGTCTCCTCGGTCCCGCCCCGCACTCCCGCGAGAAGCTCGCGGCGCTCGGTGTGGAGGAGCGTCACAACGTCGGCGCCGTCGTCCATGGTGATGTGAGGCTTCGTCTCGAGTACGGCGTTGATGTGCCGGTAATAGGTGTCGCGGTCCTCGCCCTTCCGCGCGAAGACGGAGATGCCTTCGCGGGCAACGAGCGCTGCGGCCGCATCGTCCTGCGTCGAGAGCGGATTCGACGCGCAAAGCGCAACCTCGGCGCCGCCATCGCGCAGCGCCAGCGCGAGGTTCGCGGTCTCCGTCGTGACGTGGAGGCACGCCGCGATGCGGATCCCGGCGAAAGGGCGCTCCTTCGAGACGCGCGCGCGGATCTGGCCGAGGACGGGCATCTCTCGTGCGGCCCACTCGGTCCGGCGCATCCCCGCGTCGGCCAGGTCGAGATCGGTGACGTCGTACTTCGGAACCTTCGTCGCGACCGCCATCTATTTCCTCTCCTTTAACGACCCAAAAAGCCGCTCCCAGCCCGGCCGCCGCACGGCGGGCCCTTCGATGAAAAGACCGTGTGTCTGGAAGCCAAGACGCTCGTAGACGGCGATCGCGGGCAAGTTGTCCTCACGCACGTTGAGGACCACGTCGCGATGCTGCTCGAGTGCGGTCTCGGTGACCGCCGAGGTGCACGAGCGCGCCATGCCGCGGCCGCGGTAGGCGAGTCGCGTGAGGACGTTGCCGACCGCCGCGATGCCCGACTTGGTCGAGTGAACGTGGGTGCCCGCGGCCGAGACGAGCACGTCATTCTGGAAGACGCCGAAGTAGATCTCGCGGCGCATCCGCTCCGGCGTGAAGTACGTACGCGATGCATGTCCGTAGAGGTCGATGACAGAGCCGAGATCATTCGCGCCCAGACGCGTGACCTGTTGATTCATGCGCGGCCGGAACCGGCCGATGTTCACGTTCATCCGCCGCATGTGATCGACGCGCTCGAAGCGATACGTCACCTCGATCGCGCCGCGGGACCGTGGCGGAGTCGCGAGGAGTACGCGGGGCTCCCGAATCGCGTCGCGGAAGAGCGCCGCAAGACCGTCCGACGCACCCGTCGCGAAGCACGGACGGAAGGGAAGGCCCTCGACGACCATCACGACGGCCGCGATCTCGCCGTCGCGGCGCGCGATCCACCAGCGCGCCCCCTCGATCTCGGGCTGATCGATGTCCGCGAGGGCGTACGCCGCCATGAGGCGATCGCGCTCGAGGAATGCGCGCGCCTCGTCGGCGGATGCATGCGCATCGATCTTGATCTCGGGAAGTGACGGCGCCGCGGTCATCGGTCCTCCCTTGCTGGAGTCCCTATCTCTTGAGGGGCCCCTACTCCTGGGTCCGGACCAAAGCGGGCCTCCGCTGGTCGCTCGTGAGGCGCCGATTGTACCGCGCCGCTCGTGAGCAGGGTGGCGAGCGCGGCGCATCGGGCCGCGGTCGCAGGTAAAGCGGCGAGCGAAAGGAGACGCAGCGGCCAGGGCGAAAGAGAACCGACGAGCACGGCCATCTGGGCGATGCCGCTCACGCGGTCCACGAAGCGCTCCCGCGGGTTGTATGTCCGGGGATCGCGGGCCGCGACAACGGCATAACGGAGGAGCGGAGCGACGAGCAACGAGATCCCACCTCCACGGCGAGTCGCCGCGATCGCGGCGCCGAGGGTGAGAGCGGAGTCGGCCTCGAGGTCGAAGCGCGCGCCGTAACGGCTCCCCTCGCCCCGTCTGGCGATCGATCCATCGATCCAATCGGTCGCAATACCAAAGAGGACCAGGCCGACCCTCGGCTGCACGGCGAGAGCAACACCGGCGATGACGCGCAACGCCGTGAGGGCATCGGCAACGATTCGATATGCGTTCAGCGCCAACGCTCCGAGAGCTCGCGCAGCGCGCGGTCCGCGCGTTCGAGTGGCGGACGGTGGGCGAATAAGACAGTGCCGATCGCGAGCCCTCCAAGTCTATCGAGCGAACGGCGCGCACTGCGGAGGTCCTCGCTCCAATACGGGTTCGGCGGATGGACCGCGCCGTCGTCGTCGCGCCACAGCGCGTCCCCAACGACAAGGAGTCCCTCGCGCTCCGCGTAGAGGCACACACTCCCCGGCGTGTGTCCGGGCGTATGGATCACCCGGAGACCGCCCAGCACGGGCAGGACGTCACCGTCGGCCAGGTCGACCGTCGCCGGTAGCCGGCTGAAGCGACGAGCGATCGCGCCGGCGTTGAGACGGAGCGAGCGCGCACGGTCCGCCGGGTGGAGCAGGATATCGGCGCCCGCGGCGCCGCCGATGTGATCGGGGTGCGCATGGGTGATGACGAAGCGCCGGACCTCGCGCGGCGAACGGCCGACCGATGTGATCCAGGCGTGAAGGCGTGAGAGCGAGCCCCGCAGGCCCGCGTCGATCACGGTGATCTCGTCTTCGAGGATGACGTATGCGGTCGCGCCGATGAGGCGAAGGCGGTGGACCCGACTGGCTACCTCAGTACTTGATGAGCGTTGCGATGTCATAACCGGATAGCTTGTCGCGGCCTTTGAGCGCGGCGAGCTCGATGAGAAAGGCGAGACCGACGATCTCGCCTTTGAGCTGCTTCACGAGCTCGATGGTGCCGGCCACCGTGCCGCCGGTTGCGAGGAGATCGTCGACGATCAGGACCCGAGCGCCCGGTTTGATCGCGTCCTTGTGCATCTCGAGGGTCGCCGAGCCGTATTCCAGGTCGTACTCGACGCTGACAACGTCGCCCGGGAGCTTGCCGAGCTTGCGCACGGGGACGAACCCGACGCCGAGCTTGTACGCGATCGGCGCCGCGAAGATGAAGCCCCGCGACTCCATGCCGACGACGGCGTCGATCTTCTTCGCGCCGATCTTCGCGAGCAGTCCGTCGATCGCCGCCGCGAACGCGTCGCCGTCCTTGAGCAGCGTCGTAATGTCTTTGAACAGGATCCCAGGCTTGGGAAAGTCGGGGACGTCACGGATCCGGCTCGCGAGCGCGTCTGTTTGTACCGGCACGACACAGAGAGTAGTCGAGGGGCGAATACAAAGTGGTCCTGATGATCGCCGGACGGCTCATCCGAGGGGCGCGATCGGCCGCCCTCCTGCTCGCGCTCGTGGCGCTCGCCGGATGCGACGTTCAGGTCCCGTCGTCGGGCGGGAGCGTCTCGCTGCCAAAGGAGTTTCCGTCTGACTTTCCGATCCCACCGAATGCGAAGCTCGTGATGGCGACCGGCCCGCTCCCATTCCTGCCGGCGGAGATGCGCGGGATGACCGCGCAGTGGTCGTCCACTTTGTCTCGGCCGGAGCTCGAGAGCTTCTATGGAAGCCCCCATCCGGCGTGGCGATTGACCGGCGCACCGATCACCGGGCCGAGTGCGGGTCCCGTTTCTCTCGGCACGATCTTCCTGCTGCTGCACGACGGGGATGGCATCGGCGCGAGCGTCAGCGTCGGTGCGTCGAACGTGATCGACAACGGAGTCCTCGTGCAGGCCACGATCATCCCGGCTCGGCTTTCGTCCCCGCGGCCGTAACCGCGCGGTCTGCGAGACTGCGGCCATGCGATTCGATCTTCACACGCACTACTACCCACCTGCGTACTTCGAGCGGATCGAGCGCAGCGGCGGCGACTTCTCGTTTGGGACGAGCCCGACCGGGCAGCGGATCATCCGGTACAAGGGCGCGCGCTTCTTTGGCGTGACCGCGCCGATGACCGACGTCGCGAAGCGCCTCGAGGACATGCACCGCGTCGGCATCGACACGGAGGTCCTCTCCCTCTCGACACCGAACGTGTACTTCGTCGACGGAAAAGCGCAGGCCGAGGTCGCACGATTGGCCAACGATGCGTACGCCGAGCTCGCCGCGAAGCACGCCGGACGGTTCCTCGGCTTCGCCTCGATCCCGATGGACGATCCCGACGCGGCGCTCCGCGAGCTCGAGCGCGCGCTGGACGAGCTGCGTATGCAGGGCGTCGTCGTGCTCTCGAACATCCGCGGCCGCGCCCTCGCGGATCCGGTCTATCGGCCATTCTTCGAGGAGGCCGATCGCCGGAAGGTTTGCGTGTTCGTCCATCCGATGATCCCGGCCGCGGCGGACGCGTTCACCGAGTACGTCCTCGGACCGATCGTGGGATTTCCGTTCGACACGACGGTCGCGATCGCGAGGCTTTGCTACGCGGGCGTGTTCAAACAGCTCCCCAACATCCGCTGGCTCGTCGGCCACGCGGGTGGCGCGGTCCCGTACCTCATGGAGCGCATGGACTCCGGTTGGCGCGATTTCGCCGAATGCCGCGTCAACATCGACCAGCCGCCGTCCTTCTATCTGAAGAACCTCTACTACGACACGGTCACCTTCTCCCCGCACAACCTGCGCATGCTGCGCGACATCGTCGGCGCCGATCACATGGCGATAGGAAGCGACTACCCGCACCTGCTCGGATCGATCGAGAAAGCGGTGAGCTCGATCGAAGCGATGGACTTCTCCGCCACCGAGAAGGACCGCATCCAGAGCGGCACGGCGCTCTCGATCATGAACAACGTGTCGCAGACAGCACGCCGCTAGTGGGATTCATCGGCCGGATGTTCCGGCGCGGGGACGACGAGCCGCCCGAGGAAGGACTGCGCCTTCCCGGCACCGAGCCCCGCTTCCTTCCCGCGGGCGAGGAGCGGATCTTTCGGGAGATGCGCACGCTCCCGGCGACCGATCCACGCACCGGAAAGCGCCTGTTCCGCTCCGGCGTCGGGATCTCGACCATGTCCGCCGCCGACGCCCGCCAGATCGCCGAGGACCAGGCGCGGCGCGCGCTCGAGGACCTCCTTGCGGGACGAAGCGCTGCGCTCAGCGGTTACGCCTATCTAGCGAACCGGCGCGCGGAGGCGCTCGTCGATGTTCTTCGCGGTCCCGCCGGCGAGACCGCTCGTATCACCGTGAACGGCTACGGCGCCATCGTGATGAACACGACCGCCGCTTTGTTCGCCGACGTCGACACGGATGACCTCGGACCGCAGCCGCGTGCAGAGCCGCCGCCCGCGAGTCTTTCGACCGTTCTGGCCGGCCGCCCCGAGGTGGCTATGCGCGCGTACCGGACTCGGGCTGGCTGGCGCTACCTCTGCACCAACCGCACCTTTGATCCGGCGGGTGAGGAGACTCGTGCGTTTCTCGGCGAGCTCGGCGCCGACGCGAGATTCGTTTTGCTTTGCCGTGCCCAACGATCGTTCCGCGCCCGGCTGACACCGAAGCCATGGCGCGCGGAAGAGCGCACGCTCCCGGTGTTTCCGGCTCGCGCGATCGCGCGTGAGGACCTCCAGCGCCACGTCGATCGGACGTGGAAATACGCGACAGCGCGATTCGTGGAACGTGTCGGCCCGGATGAGACGCTCCCGGAGCTGCGGGATCTCGTCGAGTACCACGATCGTTGGACGCAGGCGATGACCACCAAGCCTCTCGCCTAGGGGTGCGCGCGCGTGCAGTGAATCAATAGCTTGACCGACCGTTCGTGTCCTGGGCGCGCATGGAACCAGTTACATGAACGTTGCTTGCTTTGCACGAGCCGCGTGCTTTCATGCGCTCGTGCGGATGGTGCTCGGCGGTCTTACAGCCGTCGCCCTCACGCTCGTGATTGCGTTCACGGCGGTCGAGCTCGCATCACAGGTCGGCGAGATCCGCGGCGGTGGGCAGGGAGCGGTTCCCGCGTCGAACGACGATCTCGCGGAGCTTGCCGCACGCCTCATCGCTCCGCCCTATCCGCAGCCTGACGGATCGACGCAGACCGCGACGCTGCACCCGGGGGCGCTTCCCCCGAACGCGGGTTTCGACCTGCCGATCCCGCCGGGTGCGCATCTCGTCGGCAGCGTGCTTCGGCAGCGAACCAATGCGAACCCTTCCTTCGATACGGTGCTCGACGTCCCGGGTAATGCCGACGACGTCACATCCTTCTATGAGCGCGAGCTCGGTAAGAAGGGACTCACGCCGCCGCCCGTCCCCCAGCAGGTGCAGCCCGGAGGATTCCAGGGATCGGTCGGTCCGACGAAAGGGAGCATGTTCTGCAAGGGCGATGGACTTCCGTACGTCTCGTTGACGGTGTTCGCGCGTCCGAGCGCGGCGAACGATGTCCGGCTCCACTTCGAGCCGGCGCAGTCCGCGAGCGCGCAGCAGTTCGTTGGCTCGCCCTGTGCGCAGAAGGGCGGTCCTCCGCCGGGCATGCCCACGCAACGCCTCCCCGCGCTTCGCGCGCCGGACGGTGTGCTGCTGCAGTCCTCGGGATCGAGCTTCGGTGGTCCACGTCAGCAATCCGATGCCGTCGCGACCACGCCCAAAACCAGTGCTGAGCTCGAGTCGTTCTTCGCGCAGCAGCTCGCCGCAGCAGGATGGACTCGCGTCGCCGGTGGCGCGAACGCGCCGCTCGCGTTCAGCACCTGGAAGGTCCCCGGTGATGGCGACTGGCAGGGCGTCCTCATCGTGATCGAGATGCCGACGAAAGACCGCCGCTCGCTGATGCTGCGCGCGGAGTCGCCGACCGGGCAGGGCTTCTAGAAGAGGTCAGCGGACTCGGAGCACGAATGACAGTGCGTCGTGGCCGTCGAGCGTGTAGGTCACCTCCCAGCAACCCACCGTCGGAAACGCAGGGCCGCCCGCTGCAAAGCCGATGTCGCCGTATGCATCCACACCGATCGGCTGCCGCGGCACTCTGCTCGCGCCGTCGATTTGACGAGCCTCGTACTGGACCCGGCCTCGCTTCAAACGATATGGCGGAATTTTGTCGTCGAGTCGCCCGACCAGCTCGCCTTCGTCAGGGAGCACGACCCACATCGCATCGTTGCCGTACCAATTGGCAGTTCTGAGCTTCTCGCGGGCCGCGTCCGGCTCGCTCGAGCCGCGGGCGAAGAATTCGATTGCCTCGGCCGGAGGATCCATTTGAACCACGGTCGGTCGGCAATCGGACGGATTGGATCTCGCTGAGGAAGGCGCGGAGGGTTCGCAGCCGATCATCACGAGGATGGCGATGGCCAGGGCGACCAATTCCGGGCAGCGACGCCAGTCCCTGGTCATCTCCTTCTCTACAGCGAGCGGCGGACGGCGGTTCCCAAGGGTTTAGCGTCTTGCGAATGAACTGGCGCTCGGTCATGCCCGCAGCCGTTACGGCTGCCTTCCTCGTCGTCGTTGCCGGCGTCGCGGTCATCCGTGGCGGGCCCGTCGCGTCGCCGAGCTCGTCGCCGTCGATCTCGGTTCCGGTACCGGGCACCTCGGCCGCGCCGTTCGAGTGCGGCCTTCCCAGCTATTTGGCTCTTGCACGTCACGGCACCGGCAGCTCGCTGGTTACGTCGCTCGAGACGGTGCAGCCGGCCGGCCTACAGACAGATGAGGTCCTGTGGGTCGTTCGCTTCCTGCTCGATCGCGGCGCACCGGGCGCGGCAACAATCGAGGTGATGATGGAGGTCAGAGTGCTGAGTCCAGCGGCCGGAGCCCTCCCGGTCGTCGGCTATGAGGAGTTCGAGCCGGAGCGGCGCGTTCTCAAAGAGGGTGAAGCGCTGACCCTTTCGCCCTGCAAGGCGCTGACAGTACAGATCCGCACCGCCGGTCCCATCCGCGATGGCCAGAACACCTACGACATCGCGATCCACAAGCTGGGACTGCCAGAGGGCGGCGTCATCGAAGAGCATCTGACCGTCGATCTGTCCTGCAGCTCCCGCACGGCCACCTGCGACCGCGTACCTGGAGGCATCCGACGATCGCCGGCGCCGACGGCGGACGCGGCGCTTCTCAAACCGAGCTTCGGGATCATCTACTCCGGCGTCCGTGCCGGTTCGTCGCTGCAGGTCCGACGCGAGGGCGAGACGAAGATTGCCGTCGCGGAGCTCGCGCCCAGCTACTACAACGAGTGGAATGGTGCGGTCGCTCCGGACGGCCGCCGCGCGGCCTATTTCGCGCAGACGGGGAGCGAGCCCTGGACGCTCTTCATGTTCGACGGCGCAAGGAACCAGCAGCGCGCGCTCCTGACCCTGCCGGGTGAGGTCCCGTTCCAACCGGTTTGGTCGGCCGATGGTCTCGGCGTGGCGTTCACCGTCATCGACCAGATGGGCAGCGGGGCGACGCCTGCGTACTCGGCGATCCGGACTCTGGATCTCGGCAGCGGCGCGGTCACCGAGCGCGCGCGGATCAGCGATGGCAGCACGTACACGCTCGTCGGCTGGGACCGCGCGAGTGGCACGCTCGCCGCGACGATCGTGCCGCACGCGAGCCAGCCCACCACGTACCTCGTGCTGTCCGGCAACAGGCAGCGCACGTGGGCGTTCGATGGCTTCTACTCCGCGATCGCGTCGCCTGATGCCCGCGACGTCGTCGGCATCAAGTGCGAGGGCATCGAAATCGGCTGCTCGCTGTGGACATGGAAGCTTGCCGACTTCGACAGCCGCGCCGATCGGCAGCTCGGTAACGCCCTGAGCCTGGCGATCATCGGTTGGCGGCCTGGCACGAACGAGATCGGGCTCGCGGTGAGCAGCATCAAGCCACCGGCCGGGCTCATCACGATCGCTCTGTGGTCCACGAGCGGCGGGCCCCTCAACGTCGTGTACGGGCCGAGCGCCTCTTCCGGCCCCGGGAGCTTCTTCCGCGCCGACGGCACCGCACTCGTCGTCGTGCCGGCACCCGATGCTGCCGTGCTCGTGGATCTGATCGCCGGGCGCACGACGCCGCTGCCGTTGCCGCCTCCGGACGGCGGGCTCGAGTTCGCGCGACCGACCGCGTCCATCCGTCTCGGTCCGTGAGGCGGTTCGTTCGAAGCTTCTAGCGCAGCCGGTCGATCTCCGCGGCGGTCTTCAGCTGCCCGTCGCCGGTCACATACGCCAGGGTTCCATCGCGGGAGGTCAGACGCCACATCGGATAGAACTCCTCGCAGAGGAATCCCGCGATCGGTGGGACGAGCATCCAGACGAGGTCGGCCGCGGTCACGTCGGTGATGGCGGCCGACGCGATCGATCTGGCGCGAAGCTCGCTGATCGGCGGCACGTCGATGCCGGGCGGGCCGCTGTCTCCTCCGACCCTGGTCCCGGCCGCGCCAAGACCATCCGCGTCGATCGTCACCACGATGACGGCCGAGTTGTACGGCTTGGGGCCGCCAATGCCACCGAGGACTGGAACGAGCCACACGTCGCGATCCCTCGGGCGAAGCGCACGCACGAAGAGCGGCGTACCGAGCGTTGCCGGATTGAACCCGGCAGGGATGCCGGGCAAGCTTCCTGTAACGAAGGGATCGTTCGGCATACCTCGCAGCACTTCCTCCGCGGTCCCCACCGGATAACGGAAGGGTGTGGGCTGAGGAGTGCGCACCGGAGGAGCTGCCTCGAGCTTGCCATCGACGACGACCGCGGCCAGCGGCTGACGGATCGAGATCGGCGCGCGCGAAAGCGTCGCGATCTGAACGAGATCGCCGGACCAGGTGCCATCACTCCCGCGCCGCAGCAGCGACGCCGCCGAGCCGTCCGCGCGCAGGAGCATTCCAGGATCGGCGATTGATCCTCCGCTCCACTGAACCGTGACCGCGGCGAGCTCGCGCTTCTGGCCGTGGCCGAGGTCAGGCCATAGCTCCAGCGCAAACGTGATCCCGTTCATGTCGCTCGCCTTTTCCAACTGGACCAGCAGGTCGGACGAGCGAGGCCGAAACGTGACGCCCCATCCTCCCCGCTGCGGCAAAGGGGATTCGCTCAGCGGTTGATAGGACACGAGATCGTGGACGATGACCGCACGGCACGCGGGGCCTGACGTGCAGGGCCCGACCGAGGCGACGTAGCGACCCGACCAATCGACGGCGACCGCAACATCGCTTGTCGACATGATGTTCAAGCCGCCACCGCCGACCTCGTCGAGGGTTGCGTACTGCGCTGGGCCAACGGGGCGAACCGGGTCGGGCCGCTGCACCGCCAGCGCGATCGTGCGCCTCTCCCGATTCCACCCGAGCAGCGCGAGGCCGAGACTCGTGCTGACAAGGACGTTGGCGGCAGCGGTTCGCCGATCGATCGCGCGGACCGCGATCACGGATCCGCTCGCGCCCGCGCGGACAACCGATGCGGTCGCGATCGCGACCGCTGAGCTGTCATTCGCCCAGACGATGCCGCGCTCAACCAGACGATCCGTCGTGGTGAACACCGGAGCGCCGACAACGACGGGCGGAGGACGGTGTCGAAAAAGCGAAGCTCGGACACGCCCTGCGGCGAGACGACCCACAGAGCGACGACGCGACCGTTGGGACTGGTCACCGCCGCGCTCACGCCTTCGATCGGATCCGAAAGCGTCTGTCCGGTCTCGTCGACGAGGATCACGCTGCTCCCTGGACCGGGCCGCGTCGCGACGAGCCACCCGTACCGTCCATCGAGACCGAGCGACGGTGCGCTCGACGCGCCCGCCGAATCGGCCTGCGGCGCGGCGGTACAAGACGCAATGACCAGCGCAAGCGTGATCAGGAGCACCGTTCCACGCGTCGCGCCAGCGATCACGACCGAGATGATCCGCACTGCTGAACTCCTGGGCGACTGAGTTGGCCGCAACGACGTACGAGTTAAGGCGAACCGGGTCTCGTAGCTCAGGGGCGCAGACCGTGGCAGTTCAGGTCCACGTTCGCACTCACCGGCGCGGGATCATCCCGAGCGACCCCTGCAATAACCCGATCGAGAACGTCGCGGTACGACTGAGTCGCGAACGGTCCGTAGTAGGACCGCCAACCTGGTATCCCAAGAATGACGGCTCGATCGGCGAGCTCCCGCGCGACATCGTTCGATTGGTGCGCGTCGAGCCAGTCGAGCTGCCACAGGCAGATCGCCACATATTCGACTCGTACGTATCCGCCGTCCCGGCTGTACACGTTGCCATCCTCGATGCGGAGCGTCGTGGGCCATGTGTAACCCGGAGGTATCGGGGTCACTGCCTTCGCTGCCTCGACCTCCCGGCGGAACTCAGCGCTCCCGGCAAGTCCGAAGGGTGTCTCACTCCCGGGATAGAACAACGCTGCGCTGACCGCGAAAAGTGAAGGGATCACGACGAGGATGAGGACGGCAGCGAGTAGGGTGGTCCGGGTCGTCAACCTGCGCCAGCCACGTGCCGGAGCCAGGCCGGCTCGCGCGAGCGCCGCCCTCACCCGAGCATCAACGATGGCTCGCTGCGTTGCGGTCATCGGGTCGCCGAACGCGATCTCGAGCCGGCGGACAAGTTCATCGTGGGTCACGTCGATAGGCCTCCCTTAGCTCGGCGAGCGCGCGCGAGATGATCTTCTGCGTCGCTTCTTCGCTCTTTCCCACCACGGCACCGATCTCTCGAGCCGTGAGTCCCGCGGAATACCGGAGCGCCAGCGCATCGCGCTCGGTCTCGGCGAGCATCCGAACAAGTTCGCGAAGGCGGCGGCTCTCATCCGAGGCGATTGCCGCCACGAGGGGATCGTCTCCCGCCGATGCGCCCTCTGCCTCCCTGAGCGGGACCGGGGCGGGACGAGCTCGAAGCCGGCGGTCGTGGTCGATCGCAGCGTTGCGCGCGATGCGCAGCAACCACGCCGCAAATCCGGCCCCGGATGGGCGGTAGCGCGCAATCGCCGCGAGGGCTCGCTCGAAAGTCCCCGCCGTGAGGTCGAGAGCATCATCGTCATTGCGGCAACGCGCGCGCAAATAGCGGAAGACGCGCTCGCGATGGCGCGCGTAGAGCGCAGCGAACGCGTTGACATCGGAACGAGCAATTAGCGCGAGCCGATCGTCATCGACTAGGGGAACCGTCGGGTCCGGCTCGCCCGTCGTTGCCGACAGCGAAGTCGCGTCCAATGCTCCCTCCTGATCGCCGCTGTACTCCAATAACGCGAAGGGTGAGCATCGCCGGACATCCGCAAGCGACCGCTTGATACTTGAAACAGGTGTGGCAACGCCAGGCGGACCGAGCCCTGGCCGCTTGGCCCGTGCTTACATGCAGCACTGACCGATTTGCCCCCGGCCGTGCGTCATTGAGGTGTGATCCGTGATCGGGCTTGTCCCGTGAGCGAAGCCACGTCGTTGGAGGCTCGGTGGGCAGCGCTCTACGAGGGTTCGCGGCCGCTCCTCTATCGCGCGGCGGCGCTCATGGTCGGCGCCGCCGAGGCCGAGGAGGTCGTCCAGGAGGCCTTCGAGCGCGCGATGCGCAGTCGCAACTTCTTCGACGAGGTGCGCGAGCCGATCGCCTGGCTCCGAACGGTCTGCGCGCGACAGGCACTGGGACGGCTGCGGCGCCGGCGGGTGTGGGAGCGTGTACGGGTCCGACTCACGGTCGTCGAATCGACCGAGCCGTGGGAGCGGGCGGCGCTCGCGATCGCGCTACGAAAGCTGCCGGCGCGCGACCGCGTCGCGCTCGTCCTCCGCTACTACCAGGACGCGAGCTATGAGGAGATCAGCAGCGCGCTGGGGGTCTCCCCGGCGAGCGTGGGACCGATGCTCACCCGCGCGCGTGCGAAGGTTCGGGAGGCGATGACATGAAGAGCTTCGAAGATCGCGAGCTCGCGCGCGAGCTGCAGGCCCTTGCGGTTCAGATCACCGTCCCCGCGGGCCGCCTGCACGCGCGCAGGGGAACCGCCCTCGGCCGCGCTCTAACCGTCGCAGGTGCCGTTGCGGTGTTGATTGCCGCGGTCGTCGTCGGTGCGGCGATCAACAACGCGCGTTCGGCAAAGGACAACGCGGGTGTGGCCGCGACGCCAACCCCTGCCGTGACATCCACGGCCAGCCCGTCGGCCGCGATCCCCTTTCCCGATTATTCGCTCATCGCTGGGACGATCAACGGACTCGTCTACAAGGTCGAGGGCGGCCAGGTCCGCGGATCGGCGGCCGACGTGTGTCACGGGCCACCGGTCCTCGCGATGCACCTGTCTTCAAGCGCGCGGTCGGTCCTCGTCATCTGTGGTGGCGCGACCGAGGGGAAGGCGGTGGTCCTCGACACGGCCACTTTGGCGCAACGTTGGGGTCCCATCGCGGTCATGCCCCGCATGGATGTCGGTGCCTGGGCTCCGGACGAACGCTCGATCGCTCTCCTCCAGCAGGGAGTCTGCGATCCGTTGGCACCGGTGTGCTCGGTGCACGTGCTTCTTTGGGATCTCGCCAGCGGAACCACGCGAGTCGTCCGACCCGACGAGCCGCTCACATACAACGTCCAGTGGACTGCCCTCGGGCTGTCGGTTTCTTTCCCGCAACCCCCCCACCTGGGAACGTACGTCTGGGACGGTCAGACGTGGACTCGGTATTCGGAGCATGCGCTCGCGCTCGCCGATGCAACCGGCCGGGCTCTTCTCGTCGACGGTCCGCTCGGCAGCCTTGGCGGCCGAGTCTGGGAGCGGGAGAACGGACAAGAGCGTCAGCTGACAGCGTCGCTCACCGATAGCGAATTCCCTCTCGCCCTGGTCGACGCCAGCGCCGTCGTCTGGCGTGACGGCCCTGGCCTTGGCCCTAACGGCCCCTTCGTGACGTACCAGGGCCAGCAGGTCACGCACACCGTTCCTTCGCAAGGCTTCTGCCTGAGCGCCCAGCAGGTCGATAGGTGGCTGATCTGCACTAACTCGGGCTCGCCCGCGCTCGCCTATTCCGTCGACGCGAACGCGATCGCGCTGCAGCCCATCACCGGGCTGGCTCGGTTCAACGTGTTGGTCGCGTTGCCGAAGAACGGCCAGGGATCGACGCCGACCGCGCCGGCCAAGGCTGTCGAGACCCCGGCATCGACCGCCGCGGGACAGGGCTGGAGCCTGGTGCGCGACTCGATGCCATCGAGCGTTAGCGTCCTCCGTCCGGACTGGCTGCCGGACCGCTACGCGGCAGATCGCGTGGTCGTCGAGTACGCGCACAACGTGAACGGCTGGCGTTATCGCGTGGGCTACGGAGCCGGTAATACGTCGATCCTCTTCGCGCTCGGTTCGGTCAACAGCGCTCGCCCGAATTCCACCGAGACCATCACGGCCCGCGGAATCTCCGTGACCATCTCGACCGCGAGTGCCTTCCCCGCGATCCAGGCGGTCTGGGACGAAGCCGGCGGGACCTACAGCATCCAGTCGAACGACCTCACGCGGGATGAGCTGATCCGCGTCATCGAAAATCTGGAGGCTGTCACCGGCACCTGATCGCCCGCCAAACGCACTCAACAGGCGACCGAGTGGCCGATCAGGAGAGCGCCTCGTGCATCAAGTTTGATAAACCATGCGTCGATGCCGTCGCTTGCCTTCACAGGCGACGCGAAGTTCGTGTTCGCCGTCTCCGTTGGACTCGCGCTCGTCGTCATCGCGCGATGGGCATCGCAGACCCGTGGCAGCAAGCGCGACACGTGGGTCGCGCTGCGGATCGGAGACGTGCTCTTCACGGAGATCGTCGGTGCGTTCCTCCTTGGGTACGGCCTCGGCGGTCTCATCTCGCAACCGGAGGTCGCGGGCCCGGGCGGTCCGCCGGTCCGGATCGGGCCGGCCGGACGTCTGGGTGGCGGGCTCGGTTCGAGCCTGCCGTACACCCTCGCGATCGTCGGTGCGGCTCTCGCGATCCTTACCCGACTCGACCTGAGCGCGTTCTTCGTTCGCGGTTCGGCTCCGCGCGGTGGACTGTCGACGTACGTCGGCTGGGACGGGCAGGTCATCGCGCCGATCCAGGCCGGCGGATACGGTCAGATCACGATGCGCGACGCCATGGGATACCCCTTGTCGGCAGGTGCGACGGCGGATACCGACATCGCGCCCGGAACTCCGGTGCGTGTCGTCGGCACAAAGGGCCTGGAGCTCGTCGTCGCACCGATACCGCCGGCGGGCTCGACCGACCCGAACGCAATGGAGCCGACGAGCCGCTAGCGTCCGACGCGATAAGAAGCGTCGTCCGATTTAGCGGCGGCGAAGTGCTACGCGGGTGATTCGGGCCGCATCACGTGATCAACCGCGAAGAGGCGCTCGACGGTATGCGTCTTCCCGTCGGTGTGGACGACGCTGATGCTCGTATTCCCACCGGGGGTGCGGTCGAGCTTCGGCAGAATCCCGAGGAAATGGGAAAGGAGGATCCGATTCACCCCGCCGTGGCCGACGATGAGGATCGTCTTGCCGGGACTCTCCTGCGTGAGGCGCTCGATCGCGCCAAGCGTGCGCGCCAGGACCTGATCGAGCGTCTCACCGCCCGGCCAGGAGACGAAGCCGTCGTCGCTCCAGTTCGGCAGGCCGCGAGCCTCGTCGAACGGCGTCCCGGTGCGGTCGCCGACGTTGATCTCGCGGAGCTCAGCCCAGGTCTCGATGGGCATTCCACGCCGTTTCGCGATGATCTGCGCGGTGTCGCGGGTTCGCGAGAGATCGCTCGAGACGATCCGGTCGAACTTCACCTTGGCCAACTCGTCGGCCACCGTCTCCGCCTGCTGCCGACCCCGCTCACTGAGCGGCGAATCGGTCTGTCCGGTGAAGATGCGGGCGGCGTTGCCCACGCTCTCACCGTGTCGGACGAAATAGAAGGTCGTCGGCTTCACGACAGCTCGAGATGTTGGGCGAGGTCCGTCCAACCTGCCACGCGCGTGATCCGGTCGCCCTTCACCTCGCGGTTCCAGGGCTGGTCGAACAGGAACACGCGCACGCCGGACCGCGCCAGCGTCTGCGAGATGACGACGTCGTCCTCGCAGAACGCATCGAGCTCGAGCTCCTTCGCAAGACGCACCTTGTACTCGGCGGACCCGGCCGGGTCGTAGCGGCCGCGCGGATATTCCGGCCGAAAATCGCCCATCGGCTTGAGGTGGACCGCCTTGGCGTGGTCGAAGATTCCCTTCTCGCGGAGCCAGGTTTCGGTGATGTAGCGACGACGCTCGGCGCGCGCGGTGATGAAGTACAGCTCGTGACCGGCGGCCACGAGGCGCTCGAGGATCGCGGGGCAGTCCTTGTAGACCTCGAGCTCGGCGAAGAACCTGCTGTCGTAGAGACGGATCCGGAACTGGTCGCGCTGCTCGGGTGTCACGCGCTCGAGCCCGGGCACGACGGTGTCGTACTCGGTGCCGCTCTCCTTCTGCGAGAGAAGATGCCACCCGATCTGGCTCTCGTCGGGGAGCTCAACGTTGAACTCTTGCGCGAATCGGCGCAGATACGGAACGGAGCAGATCGCCATGACGTCGTCGAGGTCGATTCCGATCTTCACGGGACGGCCCGATCCGTCCAGAGACCGACCAGGATCACCGCGTTGAAGACCCAGTGCGCCGCGACGCTGGTCGCGAGCGTACCCGTCGCCACGCGCAAGCCCGCCATGATGAGACCGCCGGCGAAGACGACGACGAGCGCGCCCAGGGCCGCGGGAATGATCAGCACGGCCGGCAGCGCTGTGTTCATGACGGTGAACCACGCGACCGTGCCGTGCCACAGGGCGAACGCGAGCGCGGAGGCCACCACCGCGGTCCGGACGCGACTTCTCGCAAGCAGTCCGCCGAGCAACGTGCCGCGGAACGCGAGCTCTTCCGGTACGACCGCGCCGAGCGGGAGGAAGAGCGCGATGTGCCGAGCGAGCTCGTCTCCCGAGACACGCGCGAGCGGCGCATAGCCAACGGGCTGGCCGATGACCGATGGCGCGAGCCGGAGGACCACGACGCCGGCGGCCGCGATCGCTCCGGCGGCGAGCGCTCCGATCGCGGCACCGCGCGCGGCGCCTGCGCGCCGGAGCCCGAGCGACTCGCCACTCAGCCCGATCATCCGAGCGGCGATGAGAGACGCGCCGATCAAAACGGCGCCCGCGACCACGAACTGCCAGCTCCCACCGGGCAGCAGCGCGCTCGAACCGATGACCGGATGGAGAAGGTTGCCCCAGAGGATGAGAAAGGCCGCGAAGATCCAGATCTTCACGAGGTCGCCGCGGACGGATCTAGCGGATCGTCAGCCCTGCGATAACGGTCGGCAACAACGCCAGCACCGCGAGAGCGATCGTGCGAAGTGCTGTCGTCATGGTGAATCGGGACGATGACAGAACGCTGCCGCAAGTGGTCGCAGGCGAGTCTCATCAGGCTGCGAGTCGATCGAGCAAACCGGTGAGCGCATCGCGCCAGTCGGCCTTCACGTCGAGCACCGACAACCGGATCTGGCGCTGCCCGGCCTGCGCTTTGGGGAACGATCGGAGGACGCGTATGCGTTCGTCTGGCTGGATGTCCCGGCCCATAACGACGCGAAGCTCCGGCCCGCGCGCGCGCACCTCGGTCGCTCCGGCTTTGACCGCCCGCAGCTTCACCTCGACGCCGTAAAGGAGGTTTCGTACCGGTTCCGGCGGCGCACCGTAACGATCGCGAAGCTCCTCCCGCAGACCGGCGAGGTCGTCCAGCACGCTGAGCCCGGCGATCCGGCGGTACAGCTCGAGCTTGCGCTGGCGGCTGGGGACGTAGTCGTCCGGGATAGCCGTCGAAAGCGCCAGGTCGATCGTGATCTCGGGCAGGGCCGCGGCCCGCGGGGCCCCCCGCTGCTCGTTGACGGCCTCCTCGAGAAGCTGGGTGTAGAGCTCGAAACCGACGGCGGCGACGTGGCCATGTTGCTCGGCGCCGAGGATGTTCCCGGCCCCGCGGATCTCGAGGTCGTGCATGGCGATCTTGAAGCCGGCGCCAAGCTCGCTCGCCTCGAAGACCGCTTGCAGGCGCTTGCGTGCCTGCTCGGTGAGGTGCTGCTCCTTGGTATAGAGAAGGTAGGCGTAAGCCTTTTCTGCACTTCGCCCGACCCGGCCTCGGAGCTGGTAGAGCTGCGCCAGCCCGAGGGTGCCCGCGCGGTTGATCACGATCGTGTTGACGTTCGGGATGTCGAGGCCCGACTCGATGATCGTCGTACATACGAGGACGTCGTGCTCGGCGTCGGCGAACTCGACCATCACGCGCTCGAGCTTTCGATCGTCCATCTGACCGTGAGCGACAACGTATCGGGCGCTCGGCACGAGCTCGCGGAGGCGATGCGCCTCCTGCTCGATGCCCTGCACGCGGTTGTGCACGTAATAGACCTGCCCGCCGCGGTCGATCTCGCGCACGATCGCCTCGCGCAGGACGTCGTCGCTTCGCTCGACCACGTGTGTCTCGATGGGCTGTCTATTTTCCGGCGGCGTCTCGATCACGCTGATATCGCGCACTCCGGAGAGGGCCATGTGGAGCGTTCGCGGGATCGGCGTCGCGGTCATCGACAGCACGTCGACCTCGGTGCGCATCTGCTTCAGCCGCTCCTTGTGCTTGACGCCGAAGCGGTGCTCCTCGTCGATCACCAGGAGTCCGAGATCGCGGAACTGCACGTCCTTTTGAAGGACGCGGTGCGTGCCCACGACGATGTCGACCTCGCCCGTGCCGATCCCTTCCGCGACCGCCCGCTGCTCGGCCGGGGAACGGAAGCGCGAAAGCATCTCGACGTTCACGGGGAACGTCGCAAGACGTTCGGCGAACGTCTCGTAGTGCTGCTGGGCGAGAACCGTCGTGGGCACGACGATCGCGACCTGCTTGCCGTCCTGGACCGCTTTGAAGGCGGCGCGCAACGCGACCTCGGTCTTTCCGTATCCGACGTCGCCGACGATCAGCCTGTCCATCGGCCGGCCGCGCTCCATGTCGCGCTTGGTGTCCTCGATCGCCTGGAGCTGGTCGGGCGTCTCGGTGTACGGGAATGCATTTTCCATCTCGATCTGCCAGGGCGTGTCGCGTCCGAACCCGAACCCCTGCGTTGCCTCGCGGGCCGCGTAGAGCCGCAGAAGCTCCCGCGCGATCTCCTCGGCGGCCTTTTTCGCGCGGCGTTTGGTGATTCCCCACTCGCGGCCGCCGAGCGCGGACAGCGCCGGAGGCGTGCCGCCGACGTAGCGCGTCACCTTGTCGACCCGCTCGGTGGGGAGGGAGACGACGTCCGTGCCCGCGAACTGCAGCTCGAGGTACTCGCGCACGACGCCCGCGACCTCGCGGGTGATGAACCGCTCGAACCGGCCGATGCCGTGGTCCTCATGCACGACGTGGTCGCCAGGTTTCAGGTCCGAGAGGAACGAGCCGATCTGGACGCGCCTGCGCCGGCGCTCAGGGTGCCGAGGCTTCCGGAACCCGAAGACCTCTGCGTCCGTGAACACGCGCAGCCCGAGCTCGGGCACCGCGAACCCTTCGGCAAGCGGGACCCGCGCGACCACCAGCGAACCCGGCGCGGGCGTGTCCGCGACCATCTCCTGGGCGACGGCGGTCACGTCGCGGTCGGCGAGGAGCTCGGATAGGCGGGCGGCCTGCGGCGTCGCGATGAGCGTGATGCCGTCGACCGGAAGCGACGAGAGCTGGCCGATGAACTCGCTCAGCCGGCCGGCGTAGCTTGTCGTCCCGCCCCACCCGAGGCGCACGGCGTCAGGCCCCGAACCCATGCGCGCGACGCCATGCTCGGCCGCGAGCGAGTCGATGCGCGACCGCGGGACGTACGGCGGAGGGAAGACCGATACCGGCAGACCCTGGGCAGCGAGCTCGTCGCGCCGCTCCTCCGCCTGCGCCTCGAGGGCATCGTGAGCGAGGTCGAGCTCGACGGTGTCTTCGAAGACCACCGTGGCCCGGTCGCCGAGGTGATCGAGGAGCGACGCCGTGGCACCGAGAGCGGGCGCGAACGCGTCCACGCCGGGCGCGTAGCCGCCCTCGCGGAGCGCATCGGTGAGCCGCCCGTACGGCGAGAGGTCGGCACCCTCGTCGCCGTCGGGACTCGCAAGCCGCTCCCAACCGGCGCGGTTGAGACGCTCCGCGAGCGCGGGCGCGGCCTCGAGCGCGAACTCCCGCGCGGGCAGAACGATCAGCTCTTCGAGGGGCGCCTGGGACCGCTGCGTCACCGGATCGAACGCCCGCAGGGTCTCGATCTCGTCGCCGAAGAGCTCCACGCGCGCGGGCTGCTCCGCGGACGCGGGATAGATATCGATGATCCCGCCGCGGCGCGAGAACGTGCCGGGCTCGCTGACCTCGGTCACCGGCTCGTAGCCGAGATCGAAGAGCCACGCCGCGGTCTCCGCCCACGAGAGCCGGTCGCCAGCGCGAAGCGTGCGGCCGCGCCGCGCGAGCTCCTCCGGTGGGATCGTGTGCTCGAGAAGAGCGCGCAAGCTCGTGACGACGGCGACCGGAGCTTGGGCCGTCGCAAGTCGCCACAGCGTGAGAAGCCGCTGATGCACCGCGGTCCCGGATGGAGCGCTCGCCTCGAACGGCATCGTCTCGCGCTCTGGGAATGCGAGCACCCGCTCCTCGCCGAGCCATCCGGCCAGCTCGGCGCGCCAGCGGCGGGCGCGATCCTCGCTCGGCGCCACGAGCGCGACGGTCCGCGCGTTCTGCGCGACGAGCGCGGACCACGCGAACGCTCGCGCGCCCGCGGTCGCGTCGGCGACGGTGATGCGCCGGCGATCCTCGAGACGCGAGGCGAGGTCCCGATACGCGGCGCTGCGTTCGGCAACCGCGAGAACGCCGCCGAGGCGAGCGGTCGAGAGCGTCGCCGTGCTAACCATTGAATTTCGTCATCGCCGGCTGGATTCCTTCGCGAAGCGCGACCTCCGCCGCTTCCGCAGCGCGAGTGAGCGACGTCTCCGCGGCGGTGCGCTCGTCGGCATCAAACGGAGTCAGCACATACTCGACGAGGTCAGCGATCTCGCGGAGCGGGTCCGCGGGCGCTACGCCGACGCGCAGGCGCGGAAAGTCTTCGCCGATCGCGGATACGATCGAGCGCATCCCGTTGTGCGTACCCGGCCCGCCCTTCTCGCGGAGCCGGATCTTGCCGAGCGGGAGATCGACTTCGTCGAACACCACGAGCAGATCCGACGGCTGTAGGCGGTAACGATCGAGCAGCTTGCGCACCGCGCGTCCGGAATCGTTCATGAACGTCTGCGGGCGGGCAATCGCGACGCGCACGCCGTC
>DASPWX010000054.1:0-13531 GCA_035637615.1 Bathyarchaeia archaeon
GGATCGTCGCGAGTGTCGTGCCCCAGGATCCACCCTGGAGCACGCTCACCGTCATGAGGTCCCGACGCGCGGCTCGACCCCGCGAACGATGCGCTCGATGTTCGACTTGTGGCGGATGAAGACGACGGTGCCCGCGACGACGATGAAGAGGAAGGTCCACCAGTTGAAGTGGAGCCACCCGGTCGCGCAGAAGAGCAGGTAGCCGACCAGCGCGCCGATGACCGACGCAAGCGAGCTGACGGACACCATGCGCGTCAGCGCGAGCGCGATCGCGAAGAAGGCGACGGCCGACGCCCACGCCGGGGTCGCGACGAAGAGGAGCGCCCCGAACCCGGTCGCGACACCGCGGCCGCCGCGCCCTCGAAGCGTGACGGGCCAGCAGTGGCCGGAGACCGCCGCCACCGCGGCGATGGCCTCAGCGACGGGACGCCCGGCGCTTCCCTCGGAGAACACGAGCTGCGCGAAGACCACCGCGAGCGAGCCCTTCACGATGTCGAAGATCGCAACGAGCAGACCCGCGCCCGTGCCGAGCGTGCGGAACGTGTTCGTCGCCCCGGTGGAACCGGAACCGACGTTGCGCAGGTCCACGTTCCGGTAGATGCGGCCAACGATGTACCCGCTCGAGATCGATCCGACGAGGTAACCGACGAGCCCGACCAGGACGAGCGCGACGGCGGAGGCCGGGGAGTCGATCATTCCCGCGCTCCGCGGAGCTCGATCTTTATCGGTGTGCCGTGAAAGTCGTAGCGCTCGCGGATGCGGTTTTCGAGATAGCGCGTGTACGAGAAGTGGACCGCGGCCGGACGGTCGACGAAGAACACGAACGTCGGAGCCGGTCCCTTCGCCTGGGTCACGTGATGAAAACGTATCTCCTTGCCGTTTCGATCACTCGGCGGCGGGTGCGCAGCTACGGCCTCCGTCAGCAAACGATGCAGGTCCGCGGTGGGAATCCGTTTCTTGCGCTCGTCGACGATCGCGACCGCGGCATTGAGCGTGTCTTCGACGCCGCGACCGGTCTTCGCCGAGACGAGGCGGTGGTCCATCCACGGCGCGAACTGGAATTCTCGCGCGATCTCGCTCTCGACGGCCGCCGTCATTTCGGGGCTGCGCGCCACGAGATCCCACTTATTCACCGCGAGCACGAGGCCGATATACGCCTCGAGCGCATACCCCGCAATGTGCAGGTCCTGGGCGGTTATCCCCTCGGTCGCATCGGTGAGGAGGATCGCCGCGTCGGCGCGTTCCAGCGCGCGGACCGTACGCAAGAGAGCGAATTTCTCGATCCCCTCGTCGATGTGGCCGCGTCGCCGGATCCCCGCCGTGTCGATCAGCCGGATGCGGCGCCCCTCACGTTCGATCACCGTATCGATGGCATCGCGGGTGGTCCCGGGTATCTCGCTGACGACGGCGCGCTCCTCGCCGGCGAGACGGTTCAGGAAGCTGGACTTCCCGACGTTGGGGCGGCCGACGATGGCGATGCGCGCTTCGTCGGTGTCGGGCTCGTCCTCGGCCGGCGGCGGAAGCTTCGCGACCACCGCGTCGAGGAGATCTCCGGTCCCGATGCCCTGGAGCGCGGACACCGTGTGCAGCTCACCGAGGCCGAGCTCGTAGAACTCGGCGGCCTGCGCCTCGGTCTTCCAGGACTCCGCTTTGTTCGCGGCCATCACCACCGGCTTCCGGCTGCGGCGGAGCCGGTCCGCGACGTCGTGCTCGACCGGGAGGATGCCGGACTGCGCGTCGACCACGAACATGACGACGTCGGCTTCATCGATCGCTGCCTCGGCCTGCCGCCGCACACCCGCTTCGACCTCGCTGGTGCCGTCGTCGAGTCCGCCTGTGTCGACCAGCGTGAACTCGCGGCCGCGCCACTCGACCGTGGCGTAGACCCGATCCCGTGTGGTCCCGGGCTCGTCCTCGACGATGGCGATGCGGTCACCGACAAGGCGATTGAAGAGGGTCGACTTGCCGACGTTCGGACGGCCGACCACGGCGACGAGACCACGGCTCACCCGCATACCCTACGGCGCACGGTGGCCGCCACACCACGAAAGCGCCCGCTCGCGCCGGATCTCCCGCGCATCGTGGCTTCGCTCGACAAGGGGAGCGACCGCCTCGATCCGATGCTTTCGCGGGTGACCGACGCGACCGAGAGCGTTCCGCTGCTCTTCGCCGCCGGACGGCGGGCGCTTCTCCGCGGGGACCACGACAGCGCACGGGTCTGGCTCACACGAGCGCAGTCGCGCGCGTCGCGGCGTACGCCCGAACCGCTTCGGGCTCGGCTCGCCTTCGAGCTCGGCTGCGTTCTCCTCGACGAGGGTGGCACCGAGGCCGCCGAGTCGGTGATCGCGTGGGCGGAATCCTTCTCGCGGCGACCATCGAGCGACGTCCTCCATCTTCGTGCGCTCATCGCCGACCGTCGCGGCGAACGAACGGACGCGATCGCGTTCTACCGGCGAGCCATCGCGAAGGCTCGAACGGCCCTCAGCCCACTCAGCCAGGTCCTCGAGCTGCGTAACCTCGCGGAAACGCTTGCGCACGAGAGCCCGACCGAGGCGCTCACGATGTATCGCCACGCGCTCGAGACGTTGCGGGCGCACGACCTCGATCCGCGCCTCGCCCCTGCCCTGCATAACGGCCTCGCCTACGCGGCGATCTGCGCGGCCGATCTCGATCTCGCTCAAGAGGAGCTCGCCGCGGCAAGCCGCGACGCCGAGCGGCTCGGCATCCCGTTGATGCGCGCGTACGCCCTGTACAACGGCTCGATCCTGTTCGAGCTGCACGACCAGGTCGAGGACGGGACGCGTGCGATCGAGGAGGCACGCGCATTGAGCGAGACGTCTAAGCTGCGCGACCTCGTCGTCTGGTGCTGGATCCGCGAGTCGTGGCTTGCACTGAAACGAAAAGACCGTGTCGCCGCCAATCGGGCCGCGGGCGCCGCGCGGAAGCTCTCCGGGGAAGCTCACGCCGAGGCGCTCGCGACACTCGACGCGATGTTCACCCTGATCGACGGCGATCACCTGAACGCGGCGAAGCTTTTCGGTGAGCTCGCGAATGGATATCTCGCGCGGTCGGACGTCGTGACCGCCTTCACGCTGCTGCTGTGGCGTTCCGTTGCGTATCGCAATGCGAATGCGCTGAAGGGCGCGAAGGCCGCTGCCCGCGAAGCCTGCGCGCTCCGCCGCCAGGGACCCGTGCGCGTGTCACCAAGCTGGTGGGCTCGCGAGGTCGTGGACGCGGCGCGCGCTGATGGTGGCGAGCGCTGCGCCGAGGATCTGCTTGAGACGGCCGTCGGCATCCTCGACGCTATGCGGGCGAATGTCGAGGTCACACCGGAAGACATCCTTGTGGCTGGAAAGCCAATCCCGGCTGAGGAATGGCAACGACGGTCCGGGGCTCGCGTGCTGAGACGACTCTTCGCGCTCCTCGTAGAGGCGCATCCCCGCGGCATCTCGCGCGACGAGCTCGCCGATGGACTCTGGCCTGAGAGCGAGGGCGATAAAGCGGTGCGGAACCTGTACGCGGCGACGAAAGATCTTCGGCGCGTCCTGACTGCGGCCCCAGGAGTGCGCCTGGTGGCGCGTGGTGGCGACTACGCGCTCGAGATCGATAGGAACGCGGCCGTGCTCCGGAGCGATAGCGAGTAATTAGTGAGTGGACGCTTCGGCGAACCAGGCCGCGGGCGTGCTGCTCTGGTCAGCGACGACCTGGCCGATCACAAGGACGCCGCGGGGCGTGACGAAGATCTGGTCGATGTGGCCGGACATCCCGAGGAACTGCTGTGTCACGGGAATGTGAGTCACGTCGCCGGTGGATTTGAGCGAGGCCCACTCGCGCCCATCGAAAGATGTCCACCCTTCGGGATCGGCGCCGACACCGCCAAAAGCAAGAATCACCGCCTGCGTCCCGTTGGCGGAGGCGAAGCCCCAATGTGCGGGCGGCCCGATGAGCCGCCAGTCCCGACCATCCGTCGAGCTCCAGAGCACGGCACTGCGCTGTGACGTCGCGTTGTCGGAACCGATCGCGACGAATCCATCGGCAACCCGGAAGATCCTCGAGAGCTCGGCGCCGGGCGCCTCGACTCCATCGACGTGCACGGCGCCCCAGGTCTCACCGTCTCCGGACCACCAGGCTGCCGGCCTCCCGACGCCCCGGGCCCCGACGCCACCCGACCCTGTATCGGGTTGGCCTTCGCGCCCGAGCGCGATGAAGCCGTCAGCCACCACCGCGACGCTCCTCACGATGGCGTTCCCGGATGGGGACTGGACCCGACTCCAGGCGCCCGCGTCCATGGAACGCCACATCGTGGTGTGGCCGCTTGAATCGCTCCCCGTGGCGACGATCGTTCTGTCACGCCCGGCGATTGCGACGACGCCTGCGCCAACCATCGCAAGAGAGTCCTGACGTTGCCAGATCCGACCATCGACGGACGCCCATGCTTCGAGGGCCTCCGGATTTTCGCTGCGGCCGCCGAACGCGATCAACCGCGTCGCCGTTGCCACGATCCTGCCGGGAATCCCAGAGAAGGTCGAACCATCGGTCGTCCGTTCCCACCGGAGGCCGTCCGTGGAGACGAACGCTGCGCCCACGTAAACGTCCGCACCCGCCACTTGACCAACCGCGACGTAGCCACCGCGCCAGGCGACGACATCCTGAAATGTTGCTCGATCCGGTAAGTAGCTCGGCGCCGACCACCGGAGCGAAGTCCATGTGCCTTCGCGCAACGGAAGGGCGGTCGTGGACGGAGATGGAGAAGGAGATGGAGATGGAGAAGGAGACGGAGAAGGAGACGGAGACTCGACCACGGGTGTGACGGTTTGCGAGGGGACGCCGGCCCCGGGCTGGCCGACGCACGCGGTGGCGAGTGCAGCCGCCATGGCGAATACGATCCATTGCGGGAGCCGTCGGAAGCGCTTCATCCTCTAACTAACGCAAGGGGGCCCGGAACGCGCTAGCGCGGGACAATGACGGCGATATCGACACGGTCTGCACCTCGGTAGAGGACCCGCGAGCCGTGACCGTCGGGCGAGATCAGAACGATCTCGGTCCCAGAAGCACGCGTAAACACGATTCCTTCCTTCAACCACATGAGATCGCCGGCTCCATCGGTGCTGGAAATAGTGCTTCGGTGCGAGCCATCGGCATCCATCGTCGCGATCGACGCCGTGTAGCTCAGCGTTGAGATGTCGAAGAGTTGCGCGGCGATCCGCGTGCCCGTCGGGTCCCATGCCGTGGCGCCGGCGGTGACCTTGGACGTCTTCTCGATGCCGCCCACAACGCGCGATGACCCGTCCACCTCATCCCACAGGACGAGCGTTCCGCCGGGCTTACCGGCGCAGCATCCGCCCGAGATCACGAGCGCGCGCGGGCGCATGGATCGCCAGGCTTCCGGGTACGACCCACCGTTCGGGTCGAACTCACGGCTCGCCCCGGTGTCGAGGTCGAGCACTGCGGTCCCTCCGCCCGCCCGCGCGCGTACCCACACCAGGCCCGTACCGTCCGGAGTGAGGCCCACCGGCATGCCGCCGTTGCCGTCGGGACCGTGAACGCGCGTGTTTGCGGATCCGTCGAGTCCGATCTTGAAAATGCCGAGATCCGTGTAGCTCGTCGGGGTCGAGGAATGCGCCGCGTAATAGATCGCGGTGCCATCCGCCGACCACACCGGCGACTCGTGCCGCACACGCGGTTCGTCCGCAGTGATCCATCGGACAGCTCCGGTGTTGAGGTCCCACATCGCGATACGCGAGGAATCGGCCGCGGTCTCGATTCCGACCGCGAATGCGCTGCCGTCGACGCGCCACGCACTCCCAGCCACGCGCGAGGTACTGACAAGCGGCGTCGTGGCGACGGTACCGTCAAGCGAAACGGCGTACACCGTCGCACTTAGACCGTCGGGTTCACGAACGCTCACGAGTAGCGTCGTGCCCTGCGCGCGCCAGCCCGTGACGAGCGGATGCACTCGGGACGCGAGATCGTCGCTCGCGACGGGCACCGAGCGAGCCGCGAGGGCGATGGTCGGCGTCGCGGCCGCGTCGACGGATCGGGACGGGATTACGGCCCCCGGCGCGGTGCAGGCGACGGCGAGCGCGGCGATCAGCAGGCCCGCGCGCTTGATCACGCCTCTGTCCCCGCATTTCGCCGGATCGGGATACGAAGGATCGCTATGCCGGCAAAGATGAGTGCCACGCCGATACAACGGAGCACGTCCGAAGGCTGCGCTCGCGATTGGGGGACGCGTTTGGGGGCCTATGCCGCCAGCTTCTCAGCCCGCTCCTTGACCTCGAGAAGCGTGTCCATGGGCGTCGAGCAGCCGCCGATCAGGCCGACGCGGTCTTCGCCCCTGATCCACTCCGGGAGAAGCTCGTCCGCGTTTTCGATGTGATACGCGTTGCGGCCCTGCATCTTCGCCAGGTTCACCAGCTCGCGAGTGTTCGCCGAGTTCTTTCCGCCAACGACGATGATCGTGTTCACCTGCCCGGCGAGCTCGCTCGCGGCGTGTTGGCGCTTCACCGTGACCGGGCACACGGTGTTGAAGATCTTCGTCTCCTGGGCGATCTCGGAGATGTGTGAGACCAGGTCCTTGAAAGCCCACGGCGGCTGCGTCGACTGCGAGACCACGCCGGCCTTCTTCATCCGCGGGAGCTTTTCCCATTCTTCCTTCGTCTCGACGACGGTCGCCTCCGGCGCAAAGCCGAGCAGACCGACGACCTCAGGGTGCTCGCGAGTGCCGAGGATGATCACCCGATAGCCCTCGTCGGCGAGCTGCTTTGTGAAGCGCTGCGCGCGGAGCACAAGCGAGCAGGTCGCGTCGATGCACTCGAGGCCCTGCGCTTCGATCTTCGCGCGCATCTCCGGCGGCACACCATGCGCGCGGATGACGACAATGCCTTCCTTCGCGTCGGCCGGATCCTTGATGACTTTCACGCCGAGAGCGCCAAGCCGCTCGCTGATCTTCGGGTTGTGGACGACCTGACCGAGGTTGTACACGGCGCGCCCTGTTTCGGCCGCGGCTTCGGTCAGCTCGACCGCTTTCTTGACCCCGAAACAGAACCCGTTCTCGCGCGCGAGAAGCACTTCCACAGCATCAAGTGTACGTGTCGCCTATCGGTACACACCCCGTTGCTCCAGCGGCATGAGCGCGGCGACGCGACGCATGATCGCGTCGGTGACGGCTTGCGGATCGTCCGCTTTCACCGCGAGGTCAGCGGCGTGGAACGGGTTCCCCACGCGAATGACGATGTCGCGCCGCCAGAACGCGCCGAGCCGCGCGCCGCGCGTCCCGCTGACCGCGAGTGGAACGAGCAAGGCCCCGGAGTGCTGCGCCACGTAGGCGACACCCGGGCGCCCGCGGATGAGCTGACCAGATTCGCTGCGATGCCCCTCCGCGAAGAAACCGAGAGGCTGCCCCGCCGCGACCACATTGAGCGCCATCTGAAGCGCGCCGCGGTCGGCCTCGCCGCGCCGCACAGGGAATGCGCCGATAGCGCGCAGCAGGAAGCCGATGACCGGCGTCTCGAACAGCTCGCGCTTCCCCATGTAGCGAATGGCGTGACCGAGCGCGAACTCGATCCACGGCGGATCTTTCCAGTTGATGTGATTCGCCACGAGGATGTAGCCGCCGGTTCGCGGAATGTTCTCCGCGCCCTCGAGACGCCACGGCGCCAGGAACGCTCCGAGAGCGCGAACGATCGGGAACCCGACGCGCCAGAGCCAGAGCCGCTCCTCCGGAAGGACCGGCGTTCCGGCGAACACCGTCACGAGCGCGTAACTTGAAGGACTCGGTCGAGCGCCTCGCCGACCGAAAGGCCATCGGTCTCGACGAGGATCGCATCGCTCGCCGCGCGTAGGGGCGCAACGGTGCGCTTGCTGTCGAGCTCGTCGCGGCGAAGGATCTCCGTGAGCAGATCCTGCCGCGAGCGCTTCTCTCCGCGGGCCGCGAGCTCCTCTTCGCGCCGGCGCGCTCGCTCGGATGCCGATGCCGTGAGAAAGACCTTGCGCTCGGCCTCGGGCAGCACCACCGTCCCGATGTCGCGGCCGACCATGACGATCCGACCGCGCTTTGCGATGTCGCGCTGCTGCTCGACCATCGCGTCGCGCACCTTGGGAATGCGCGCGACCTGCGACACGATGCGGTCGACGTCCTCGCCGCGGATCGCCCACGTCACGTCCGCGCCGTCGAGCAGGACGGTGTACGCGCGTCCGTCACGTACGGTCGGGGGGCCGATCGCGATGCGGACCTGGCGCGCGAGCGCAGCGAGGCGCTCGGCGTCGTCGGGATCGATCCCGCGGCGCAGGGCGGCAAGCGCGATCGCGCGGTACATCGCGCCCGTGTCGAGGAACAGGTATCCGAGGCGCTCGGCGACGAGCGCTCCGATCGTGCTCTTCCCCGCCCCGGCCGGCCCGTCTATCGCGACGGTGCGCGGTGTGCCCACCTATGTGCCTCCGAGCGCGCGGATCTCGCGGGTCGTGAGCTCGCGCCACGCCCCGGGCCGCAGGCGGCCGAGCTCGAGCGGACCGAGCCGCACGCGGCGGAGGCGCAGCACTCGGATGCCGACGGCGGCGCACATACGGCGTACCTGCCGCTTCCATCCGGTGTTGAGGACCATGCGGACGGTCGACCCGCGCGGACCGCCGGCCACCGAGACGCGCGCCGCCCGGGCGAGCCCTTCCTCGAGTGCGATGCCGCGCCGCAGTGCGGCAACCGATGCGGGCGGCACCGGACCGGCGACGCTCACCTCGTACTCCCGTTCGTGGCCGTATCGCGGGTGCAATACGCGTTCGGCCCAGGCCCCGTCGTTCGTGAGAAGCACGAGACCCTCGGAGTCCTCGTCGAGCCGACCGACAGGATAGAGGCGCTCGCGGGCACCCAGCATGTCGACGACGGTTGGACGCCCTCGCTCGTCGCGTGCCGTCGACACGATGCCGCGCGGCTTGTTCAGAAGCACGTAGCGGTGCGGCGCCGGCGGCGCGACGGCGTGACCGTCGACCTCGATGCGCGCGTCCGGCGGAACCTTGGTGCCCATCTCGCGAATGACCTCGCCGCCCACGCGCACGCGGCCCTCGCGCATCAGCTCCTCCGCTGCGCGCCGCGATGCCACTCCGCGGTCTGCGAGCACTTTCTGCAACCGGGTCAACCCGGCTCGCTCGCCCTCGCCGGCGCTTCGCGCTCCGCTTCGCGTCGGCGTTCCCCCTCCCCCTGGGCCGCTGCCCCTGCCCCCTCGAGGAGCAGCGCGCCCTCGGGACTCAGCGCGCGCGGCAGGTCGTCGAGGCTTTGCAGGCCGAAGCATTCGAGGAACTCCCATGTCGTCCCGTACAGAATGGGGCGACCGGGGGCCTCTTTGCGACCCCGCTCCTCGATGAGCCGCCGCGACGCGAGCGTGTAGAAGGTCTGGTCGCAGTTCACCCCGCGGATCGCCTCGACCTCGGCCCGGGTGACCGGTTGCCGGTAGGCGACCACCGAAAGGGTCTCGAGGGACGCCGGCGATAGCCGCAGGCGGTCGGCCCCAAGGTAGGCGGCGACCTGCGGCGCGTGCTGGGGCGCCGTCACGATCTGCCACTCGTCACCGGAACGCTGGAGCCGCAGGCCGGTCCCTTCGTACGCGGCGGCGAGCTCCGCGAGCGCGGTCTCGACCGCGCGCGGCGTCCCACCGGCGACGCGTCCGAGCTCGCTCCTCGTGACCGGCTTTTCGGCGACGAAGAGGATCGCTTCGATCGCGTTCGCTAGATCTGAGCGGATGTGGCTTCCCTCCTCGTGATCACGATGTCCGCGAAGAGCTCGTCCTGCGTCAGATCGATCACCGCGCGGCGGTAGAGGTCGAGGAGCGCGATGAACGTCACGACGGCGAATCCGACCGTGGGTGCTTCGCCGAGGAGCGTAGCGAAGCTCACCCGCTCCTGCGCCGCGACGAGCGCCTCGATCTCGGCGGTGCGCTGCTCGACCGAGTAGCGCTCGCCCGGCGCGACGATCTCCTCCGGGCGCTGCCGCGTCGCGAGCGCGAGGACGCGCGTCCACGCCGAGGCGAGCGCGTCCACCTCGCCGCCACGGGGCGGCAGCTCGACGGTTCCACCCTCTCGGTGGAACGCCCGCTCTCCGGCGCGGAGACGCGCGCCGAGCTGTCCCGCGCGCTCGCGCACGATCGCGTACTCGAGCAGGCGCAGACGAAGCTCCTCCTCCGATTCGCCCTCCTCCTCGAGGATCGGCTCGAGGCTCGGCAGGAGACTCCGCGCTTTCAGGAGGACGAGCCGCGACGCGAGCGCGAGGAACGCCGAGACCTCGTCGGCCGGAAGCGCCGCCATCGCGCGCACGCGCGCGAGGTACGCGTCCGCCAGATCCCCGAGCCGCACCGTGAGGATGTCGAGTTTTTTCTCCTCGACGAGCTCGAGCAGCAGATCGAGAGGCCCGTCGAATCCCTCGACGGTCACGCGCGGCGCCTGCGACTCCATCACGGCAGAGCCTCGCGGTCCGCGCGCGCGAGAAGACTTTCGTCCTTCGTCATCGGCCGCTGATGGTGTCGTGCGATGAGACCCACGACGCGCTCGGACGCGCCGTCATTGCGCGCCATCTCCGCGCCGCGGCGCGCATGATCGAGATAACGCGCGAAGGTCGAATCGCCGTGCGCGAGTCGCGCGCGCACGCGCGGGGTGACCTCGAGCAGCACCCCTGCGACGCGGTGCCAGAGGAGCGTGTTCGCGGGCTTTGCGGCGTCGTGCAGGATCCCCGCGACGACGAGCTCCTCGTCGGCGCCGAGCTGTCGAAGGATGCGCGCGGTCTCGTTCGCATGACGGTCGTCCGCCCCGGCCGAGCCCAGGTATCGCGCGGTCTGCTGCACTCGGTGGAGCACCTAATTCGGCCCCATGAAGAGTCGCGCGAGGAAGACCGCGGGCTGGAACACGATCGTCGTGAGGATCCGCGAGCCGAAGAAGAAGAGCAGAAGAAGCAGCATCGGACCGTATTGCTGGAAGGTCCGCCAGCTGTACTTCTGCTGCGGAGGCAGCAATCCATAGACGACGTTCGAGCCATCGAGCGGCGGGATCGGGATCAGGTTGAAGACCGCGAGGATGCAGTTGTAAAAGACGATCTCCTGCAGGACCGTTCCGTAGGCTCCGTCGAGCAGATCCGTGCCGCCAAAGCGAAGCGGGATGGCGCAGACCGCTGCCAGCACGAGGTTCGCAAAGGGCCCAGCGAGCGCGACGGCGCTCACCCCAAGGGCCGACCGCAGGCGCGACTCGTTGAACGGCACCGGTTTGCCGTAGCCGAATCCGGCAAGGACGATCAGAAGAGTGCCGAACGGATCGAGATGGGCCACCGGGTTGAGGCTCAGGCGGCCCATGAGGCGCGCCGTGTCATCGCCGAGCCGGGTCGCAGCGTAAGCGTGCATGAATTCGTGCACGGTGATGCCGAGGAGGATCGCGACAACGAATCCGACGAACGCGATGGGGTCCTGAGCGGCCCGCTGGATCGGCGCGACGAGCCCGCCGGTGGCCCAGCCGTAGACCAAGAGAAGCAGGCCGATGAGGAGGAGCGGGTTGATGCCTCCGGGTCCGGAGCCGCGGACTCCTCGTGCGATCACTTGCCATCGAGTCTAGGTGCGCGCCGCGATTCCTGAGAGAATCAGGGCAGATCGCTCCGCGAGCGGGGCGTGGGGGCAGCCGATGGGTCAGGCCGTATGGACGGGCAACATCAGCTTCGGACTCGTGAACATCCCGGTGAAGCTCTATCCGGCCACCGAGCCCAAGGACGTTCGTTTTCACCTGTACGACCGGCGTACGGGCAAACGCGTCCGGTACGAGCGCGTGACGAAGGACACGGACGCGCCAACGTTCGAGCCCGAGCCTTGGACGGAGCCTTCACCGGAGGATCGCCGAGCGGAAGGGCGATCTGAGGGCGACTACGAGACGCGCGTACCCGAAGCGACCGCTGCCCGGCCGGTCGAGCGCGAGGATGTCGTGAGGGGTTTCGAGATGCCGACCGGCGACCTCGTGACCGTCACCGACGACGAGCTCGTGTCGATCGCTCCCGAGCGGAGCAGGACGATCGAGATCGAGGAGTTCGTGAGTCTCGCCGACATCGACCCCGTCTTCTACGAGAAGAGCTATCACGTCGCGCCTGCCCGAGGCATGGGAGCCGATAAGCCCTACGCGCTGCTCCTCCGCGCGATGCAGGGCGCGGGGATGGTCGGGATCGGACGGTTTGTCCTTCGGACCAAGCCCCACGTCGTCGCCATCCGCCCCTTGAGCGACGCGCTCGCGCTCGAGACCCTCTTCTTCGCGGACGAGGTCCGCAGCCCGGCTGAGCTGATCCGTGGGCTTGGCGACGTCGCGATCTCTGACCGAGAGGTGAAGACCGCTCGCCAGCTCATCACTGCAATGGCCGCCGACTGGATTCCGTCCAAGCACGCGGACGAATATCGCGAGGAGCTGCTCGAGCTTCTGAGAAGCAAGCCAGCCGCGAAGGCGGCCGAGGAGATTCCCACCGCGAGCGAGACTCCGGTGGGCGATCTGATGGCCGCACTTCGGGCGAGCGTCGAGGCCGCCAAGCGCAAGGGCGAGAAGAAGACGAAGAGCACCGGCTCGAGGCGCGCCGGCTAACGGGACCGGGTGCCAGAGCAGCGACTCGGTGGCGGCCGGTCCACGATAGGCGTCATCCGAATCGGCGAGACCGTACGCCGGCCGGCCGGTCCGTGGACGCCGACGATCCACGCCTTCCTTCGGCATCTGCGGGCGTCGGGCTTCACCGCGGCGCCCGAGGTGCTGGGTTTCGACGAACAGGGGCGCGAGATCCTGAGCTACGTTCCCGGCGAAACGTGGGGCGATCACATCGATCCGGACGAACCGAAAACCGAGCTCGTGACCATCCGTGTGTGGCCGGCCGCGACGCGCTCCGAATCCGCGCTGGCCGCGATCGGCCGTCTGTACGCCGATCTGCATCGTGCCGCGCATGACTTTCGGCCGACGGCGCCGATCTGGCGGGAGTACGAGCTGCCGATGCACGACGGCGAGATCGTGTGCCATGGCGACGGCGGGCCGTGGAACGTCGTCTATCGCGAGGGCCTACCCGCAGCGCTGATCGACTGGGACGGGGCGCGACCGAACTTCCCAATCAACGACCTCGCGTCGATCGCATGGCACTTCGTGCCGCTTGGTCCGGATGATTTCCTCCGTGCGTGTGGCTTCACCGAGCCATTTGCCACGGCTCGGCGCCTGCGTGTTCTTTGCGAGGCATATGGTCTTACCGATCGGCTTGCGATTTTGCCTGCGCTCAACCTGGTGAAGCAGCTCTGGCCGATGAAGCTTCGTTACTGGCAGCCCATCCCGCCAAGAACGGGAGCGGCCCACCTGCGCAGCGCGGTGCGCGACCTCGACTGGCTCGCGGACAAGACCGGCGACCTACGCGCGGGGCTCGTTTAGGAAGCCACAGCTACCGGCTCGCGATGCGGCCGAGGATGAGTCGCCTTCGCGGCACACGACGGGCGCTCCAGCCAAAGGCCTCGCGGATCATCGCGATCGCCTCCGCGTCGCCCGGCTTCCCGGACAC